>JBJXGS010000298.1:0-3113 GCA_046160545.1 Burkholderiales bacterium | reverse complement strand
CCGCGCCGTCACGCCACAGGCCATCGCCGACAGCCTGCACCGCAAGCACCGCAGCGTCGATCCCAAGGGCGGCTTGCAACAGAAGGTGTTCGACGCCATGGTGCTGCGCGCCGGCGTCACCTCCTACGACATGCTCGTCTGATGGCAACGCCGGTGCAGATGGGTGGTTACCAGCTGCCCGAATATTCCTTTGCCCCTCCGCCGGAGCTGGGTCAATCCGGTATCAAGCGCCATCGGCTGGTCATCTTGGGCGCGGGCCTGGCCGGCCTGGCGCTGGCCTGCGACCTGGCCGAGCGCGGTGTCGAATCAGTTGTCATCGACGAGGACAACACCGTGGGGGTGCGCGGTGCCTCTTCACGTGGCATCGTCTACGCGCAAAAGTCGCTCGAACTCATGGACCGCATGGGGGTATGGCCGGCGATCGAGAAAAAAGGCGTGGTCTGGTCGGTGGGCAAGACCCTGGCCGGCGATGAGGTCGTCTACGAGTTCGACGCGTCGGTCAAGAGCCTCTCGCGCCAGCCGCCCTTTGTCAACCTGCAGCAGTTCTACCTTGAATGGTTCATGGTCGACCGCATCACCGAACTCGGCCGAACCGCCCTGCGCTGGAAGAGCAAGGTGGTGGCGTACACACCGCTGCCCGACGGCGCGCGCATCGAAATCGAGACCCCGGCCGGCAGCTACACCATTGAGGCCGACTGGGTGTGCGACTGCACCGGGGTCAACAGTTTTGTGCGCGACAGCCTGAAGCAGGACACTCACCAGGCGCGCGGCATCGATCGCTGGTGCATCTCGGACGTGCGCTTCAAGGAAAAGCTGCCGATCGAGCGCTGGACCTGGGTCGAGGCGCCGTTCAACGACAACCGCGCGGTCTGGCAGCACCTGATGGCCGACGATGTCTGGCGCATGGACTTCCAGATGGGTCCCGAGACCGACATCGAATACGTGAGCCGGCCCGAGGTTGCCGCCGAGCGCGTGCGCCGGCAGCTGGGCCAGGATGTCGAGTTCGAACTCGTGTGGGTCGGCCCCTACTCCTACCGCTCGCAACTGCTGGACCAGTTTCGCGTCGGCCGCACCTTCTTCCTGGGCGACAGTGCCCACGCCGTCTCGCCCTTTGGTGCGCGCGGCGGCAATACCGGCATGCAGGATGCGGAAAATCTGGGCTGGAAGCTGGCGTTGTACTTTGCCGGTCGCGCGCCCGAGGCGCTGCTCGACACCTACCAGAGCGAGCGCCACGCCGCGGCCGAATTCAACCTCATGACCACGCGACGCACGGCGCGCTTCCTGCAGCCCGAGTCGCCTGCCGAAAAGGTGTTGCGCGACGCGGTCTTAAGCCTGGCGCGCGAGTATCCGTTCGCGCGCAGCCTGTGCAACACCGGGCGCCTGTCCAGCTCCTACCTGTACGGCAAGGCGCCGACCTCCGCCGTGCAGCGTCACCGGGTGCACGCGGTCGACCCCGGGGAGGCGGTGCAGAACGTGCCGCTGACGCTTCCCGACGGGCGGGCCGGGACGCTCACCGACCTCTTTCGCGGCGCGAGCGCTTTTGTTGCCGTATGGACCGGCGTGCCGGCCGCCGAGCGTGACGCGCTGGTGCGCCTGGCCAACCGGCATGCGCCTTTCCTGCGCATGGTCGAAGCTGGTGGCGGCGCCTCGGGGCTCTCGGTGGTGCGCGATCCACAGGGCGCGCTGGCACGGGTGCTTGGTTTTGGGCGTGCAAAAACCGGGCCGCAGTGCTGCCTGATCCGCCCCGACCTGCACCTGGCCGCGCGCATAGCCGCGGCGACTCCGTCCAAGCTGGCGGCGGCGTTCGAACGCGCCCTGAAAGGCAAGGCATGAAGACCACGCTTAACTTCACCGACCACGACGCGTTCTACGAGCGCCTTGTCGCGGCCCACAAGGGCTTGAGTGACGCGCAGAGTGCCACGCTCAACGCGCGCCTGGTGCTGCTGCTCGCCAACCAGATCGGCGACGATGCACTTCTCGCCGAATGCATCGCCGCTGCGCGTAAACCCTTAGCGCCAGGGGCTTCTATGCCAAAGGCCCGCCCCCTATAATCGAGCGGCTTATCGCGGGGCGGCCACCGGTGCGCTTCGCCAGTCGGCCGTGATTGCGGGCCGCGACGAACAAATTCCTTCCAGGAGACCAGCTATGAAATATTCCGTATTCACCGCGGCCGCTGCCGCCCTCGCGCTGGCGTTCACCCTTCCGGTGGCGCAGGCGCAGACCACGCTCACCATGTCCTCATGGGTGCCTGCCTCGCATCCGCTGACCAAGGATTTCCTGGCCGGCTGGGGCCGCGAGGTCGAGCGCGTCACCAATGGACGCGTCAAGCTCAACATGCTGCCCAAGCATCCGTCGGCCCCCGGCGGCACCTTCGATGCGGTGCGCGACGGTCTGGTCGACGTCTCCTACGTGACCGCCAGCTACACGCCGGCGCGTCACCCGCTGCCGCTCCTGGCCGAACTGCCGGGGCAGGGTGCGACTTCGACGATCAATTCGGTCGCCTACTCGCGCATCCACTGGAAGCACCTGCACGCCGCCGGTGAGTACAAGGGCGTCAAGTTGCTGGGTGTGTTCACCCACGGTCCGGGGCAGATGTTCATCGTCAAGAAGCCGGTGACCCAGGTGTCCGACCTGGCGGGCCTCAAGGTGCGCTCCGGCGGTGGCATTTCGGAAGCCTCGGCCAAGGTGCTCGGCGCCTCGCCGCTGGTCAAGCCCGCTCCGGAGTCCTACGAGCTCCTGTCCTCGGGCGTGGCCGATGCCACCTTTTTCCCGCTTGAATCGATCAAGTCGTTCAACCTGGACAAAATCATCAAGCACGCGACCCTGTTTCCCGGCGGCTTCTATTCCTCCTCGTTCGGCTTTTTCATGAACGAAGGCACCTGGGGCAAGCTCTCCAAGCAGGACCAGGACGCGATCAACTCCGTGTCGGGCGAGTTTGTCGCGCGCTTTGCCGGCAAGGTCTGGGATGACGCCGACAAGATCGGCATGGAAGCGCTCAAGACGGCCGGTGTCAACATCATCCAGGCGAGCCCGTCCTTCATTGCGGACGCGCGCAAGCGTGCCGAGCCGCTTTTCGCGGATTGGATCAAGAACGCCAAGGCCAAGGGCATCGA
>JBJXGS010000297.1:0-6456 GCA_046160545.1 Burkholderiales bacterium | reverse complement strand
TCGTGAAATCGACGAACGCATGCTTTGTGGACAACGGAGCGGCTTGCATGAGCTCAGGTGAGAAGTCCGGACGCTGCCCGGGCCTACGTGCTGGATCGTGGCTTGGAAACGGCGAGTTTCGTCGCTTGACCATACGCGCATTCGAACGGCCCCGACTGCTGACGCAGCGCAAGCGTGCCCCTTTCCTGAGTAAAGCAGCGAACCATCGGCTACGCAATATGGGTCGCTCTGGGGGGGAAGGCCCCGGAGAGGGGCTGCTCGAGTCGCATGAGCTGAACGTGGCCGGTGAACGAGAGGTGTCGCTGGCGAACCCGATGTGCACTGGCCACCTGATGCATCAACCAGCATGCGGCATAGTGTGCCAGGACCCATCCGAAGAACTCTTGCTGCACGCCACGGGGGGTCTTGCTGCGCAGGGTTCTGCGTCTCTGCACCAAATGGGTCTTCAACTCGTCGAATACGGCCTCGACCTCCCAGCGTTCGTGGTACATCGCGATCAGATCGAGGGCCGATGCCGCAGCTGGATCAAGCAACGTCGTGATCAACCGATATCGTTGCTGCGCATCGGCCAAGCCCGGCAGGCAGTATTCGATTACCCGAACGATGATCTCACCGTCTCGAGTCCGACGAGATTTGGTGTCTGGATAGATCGCGCTCAGGTACGTGCCATCCTCCAGGGCCTTCACGATCGGCAACTGACGATTCGCCACGCAGCGCCAGAGCAACTGCGCCCCAGTGGCGCTTGCCGCCTTCCAGTGCTCGTAGCCGCGAAAGCCGCGGTCAGCCAAGCACAGCATGTCAGGCCCCAATCGCCCAAGCAGTGGCTCGCAGATGGCCCATTCGGAGCTTCGGTACGGGCCCAGGTTGGCGCCGATGATCGCGTGCGTCGCGCACTCCACCAACACTGCGCACTTCGCCTGAGGGAAGCCGGCCTGACCGGTGCGGCTGCCGGGGTAACCAAACTCGGCTGCATTGTCTGGTTCGTCGGGCAACTCGAAGGTGCTGCCATCGATGGCGACCAATCGAAGCCCGGCGAAGAACGCCTCTGGCTGGGAGGCCTGGGACGCCAAGGGAACGCAGGCGCGCGCATGCAGAGATTGCAGCGGCGCGAAACCGATCTTGGTGCGCGCCGCGCTGATCGAGGACTTGGCGACCGTCTCCACGGCGTGCTTGTTGCCTTGCATCCATGCCAAGCCTTGAGTTACAGCCGCGAACACGGCTTCGTACGCCGCCTCCGGATACAGACTCAATGCCATGCAGTAGTAGCCCGTCGCGATGGCCGGGAAACTGCGCACGCGCTGACTGTTGACGCCATGCTCGTCCAGCACTTCGCGCATCAGTTCGGGTGGGTACACCCGCGCCAGCAAGCTGGCGCTCAGATAGTCGCTCAGACGGGCCCCAGGTCCCAGCACCGCTTTCGTACGCGCCATCGAAGCCTCCGCGGTTGCGAAGCCCCGATCTTGACAGAAATCCTCTAAACGAACAGTATTGGGTCAGGTCTTGGTGTTGCCTGTTGCCTATGACCTGACCCCAGGTGTTGCCCGCGTGCGATTCGTGCACGAGGCCGACGATTCCGAGCACGATCACGACCAGCCCGCTGGTCACTCGTAGCGGGCGCCATGACCGCCACCGCGCCGCCCGCCCGGCGGCCATTGCCGCGGTGAGCAGGGCTGGCAGGGTTCCCAGTCCGAAGGCGCCCATGACCGCCGCGCCGTGTGCCGCCGAACCGCTTGCGCCGGCCGTCGCGAGCACGCTGTAGACCAGTCCGCACGGCACCCAGCCCCATAGTGCGCCGAGCATCATGGCGCTCCATGCGGTGCGCGCGGGCGCGATGCGCGCAACGTGCGGGGCGATGCGCGCCCACAACCGGCCGCCCGCGCGTTCCAAGGGTGCGAGCACGCGGGTGAATCCGACCAGATACAGCCCCAGGCCGATCAGGAGCAGCGAGGCGATGCCGCGCAGGATCATCTGCACCGGCAACACATGGTCGGCCAGCAGCAGCACCGATCCGGCGCCACCGACGACCGCACCCGCGACCATGTACGCGCCGATGCGACCGACCTGATAGCCGGCCACGATCGTGGCTCCCGCACGCCCGTCACCCGACAGGCCGATCACGATGCCACCGCACATGGCGAAGCAGTGGCCGCCGCCGAGCAGTCCGACCACGAACACGCCCCACAGGATCGACGAGGGTTCCATCGCCGCAGTCTGGCCGCGCGCCCGGCGGCGGACTTGATCGGTGTCAACGGCGCGCCGAGCCGACCGCATACCCTGAACACATCACCGCCCGCCCAGGAGACCCTCGTGTACAAGAACATCCTCGTCGCCACCGACGGCAGCAAGCTCTCGGCCAAGGCCGTGCGCACGGCGATCGACATGGCCCGTGACCTCGGCGCCAAGATCACCGGTTGCTACGTGATGCCGGAGTTCCCCTCCCAGGTGTTCACCGAAGGCGCCAGCCTGTCGAACTACGTCACGCCCAAGCAGTATCTCGACGGCGAGAAGGCCCGCGCCTCGGAGATCCTGCAAGCGGTGGAGCGGGAGGCCGGCAAGGCCGGCGTCGAATGCACCACCACCGCCGCGCAGGATGCGCATCCGTTCGAAGCGATCATCGCGGCCGCGCACAAGCGCAAGTGCGACCTGATCGTGATGGCCTCGCACGGCCGGCGCGGACTGCAGGCCCTGCTGCTCGGAAGCGAGACACAGAAGGTGCTCACGCACTCCAAGGTACCGGTGCTGGTCGTTCGCTGATCGGCGCCTCGCCGCCGCCCTCAGCGGGCCGCTGCGCGAATCAGGTCGGCCGCTTTCTCGGCGATCATCACGGTCGGTGCGTTGGTATTGCCGGTGGACACCATCGGCATCACCGACGCGTCCGCCACTCTCAAGCCCTCGATCCCGATCACCCGCAACTGCGGATCCACCACCGCATTGGCGTCGCTGCCCATCCGGCAGGTGCTCACCGGGTGATACACGGTGGTGCCGGTGGCGCGCACCGCGGCGGCGATCGCCTCGTCGGTGGTTGCGCGCGGACCTGGATTCAACTCCTCGACCACACACCCGCCGAAAGCCGGGGCCGCGAAGATCTCGCGCACGCGGCGCATCCCCGCGATGATCGCCTGCAGGTCGGCGGGCGCGGACAGGTAGTTGGGCTGGATGACCGGATGCATCGCCGGGTCCGGCGAACGCGCCATCACCGAACCGCGACTGGCCGGCTGCGCTATGCACACCGCCACCGTGACCCCGGGTTCGCGCTCGAGTTCGCCGAACTTCGCCTGGCTGTAGCTCGCGGGCGTGAACAGCAGTTGCACGTCCGGACGCGCCAGATCCGGCCGGCTGCGCATGAAGATCGTGGAGGACGTGATACCGAAGGTGAGCGCGCCATTGGCGTTGAACACATAGCGGAACACTTCACGCGCCAGACGCCAGCCGCGCGCGAGCTGGTTGATCGAGATCTCGCCCTTCACCCGCGCCGTCACGAAGCCCACGTAATGGTCGATCAGGTGATGGCCGACGCCCGGCGAATCGTGCACCACCGGCACGCCGATCGAGCGCAGATGCGCTGCCGGCCCGACGCCCGAAATCTGCAGAAGCTGCGGTGAGTTGATCGCGCCGCCGGCGAGGATCACTTCGCGATTGACGCGCACGGTCCGCTCCGTGCCGCGCTGCCGATACGTCACGCCGACGCAGCGCTTGCCTTCGAACACCAGCCGCGTGACCAGCGCACACGTCTCCACGTTGAGGTTGCTCCGCGCGCGCGCAGGCGCGAGCACGCTGAACGCGGTCGATCCGCGAAAACGTCCGCGCCGCGTCATCTGCGAATACGCCACGCCCTCCTGGTGCTCGCCGTTGTAGTCCTTGTTGAACGCGAAGCCCGCCTGTTGCGCCGCCTCGACGAAGCGATGGGTGAGCGGCAGCACGGTGCGGTAGTCCTCGACCACCATCGGGCCGTCCTTGCCGCGAAAGCGCTCGTCGCCGGGGGCGTAACGTTCACTCTTGCGAAAATACGGCAGCACGTCCGCGTACGACCAGCCCGGACATCCGGCCGCCGCCCAGGCGTCGTAGTCGCCCGGATTGCCGCGCACGTAGAGCATGCCGTTGATCGAACCGCTGCCCCCGATCACCCGGCCGCGCGGCCAGTGCATCGTGCGCCCGTCGATGCCGGGCGTGGGCTCGGTCGTGTAATTCCAGTTGACACGCGGATTGCGGTGCAATGAACGCACGCCTGCCGGGATGTGGATCATCGGATGCCAGGCGGCTGGCCCGGCCTCCAGCAGCAGGACGCGGGTGGCGCTGTCTTCGGAGAGACGGGCCGCCAGCAGGGAGCCGGCGGTGCCGGCGCCGATGATCAGGTAGTCGGGCGTCATGGAAATCGGCGGTGAGTTTGGAATCGGTGATTTGATGGCGCCACCGACCGGATCAGCCCCGGTGGCCCCGGCGGCGCAACAACCTACCCCGGCAACCCCAGGACCTGCCGCGCGAGGATGTTGCGCAGAATCTCGTTGCTCCCACCGTAGATGGTCGTCGGCCGCGCCTTGTAGTAGGCCGCGAGCACCTCCAGCGTCACACCGTTCATCGTCACCGGTCCGGCGTGCGCGCCGTACGGCCCGGCCACTTCGACCAGGAGTTCGCTGATGCGCTGGAAGGTCTCGGTGGCGACGATCTTGAGCAGCGAGACGTCCTGACCCAACGGCTCGCCGCGCACCACGATGTCCACGAACTGGCGATAGGCCGCGGCGAGGTGTTCCACATCGAGTTGCAGTTGCACAAAGCGGTCCTGGAACACCGGGTCGTCGAACCTGCCGCGAGCACGGGCAACGTTTTCCAGCAGCGCGAGGCCATGCTCCGGCAGCTTGGGACTGCCCACATGGATGCGCTCGAAGCCCAGCAACGACTTCGCTACCGTCCAGCCCCGATGCAGTTCGCCGACCAGGTTGCTCACGTGGGTGCGCGCGCCATCGAGGAACACTTCGCAGAATTCCTCATGGCCGGCGATGTCGCGGATCGGGCGCACGGTGATGCCGGGCTGGCGCATGTCCACCAGGAGGAAGCTGATGCCTTCCTGCTTCTTCGCGTCCGGATCGGTGCGCGCGAGCACGAAGATGTGGTTCGCGTCATGCGCGAGCGTGGTCCAGATCTTCTGGCCGTGGATGACAAAGTGGTCGCCCTCGATCACCGCGCGGGTGCGCAGGCTCGCGAGGTCGGAGCCGGCATCGGGTTCCGAATAGCCCTGGCACCAGATGTCTTCGCAGGAGAGGATGCCCGGGAGGAACCGCGCCCGCTGTTCGGGGGTGCCGTAGCGCATCAGGACCGGCCCCACCATCAGGATGCCGTGGTCCTGGAACC
Source organism: Burkholderiales bacterium (assembly GCA_046160545.1). Lineage (GTDB taxonomy): Bacteria > Pseudomonadota > Gammaproteobacteria > Burkholderiales > JAEUOS01 > JAEUOS01. The sequence continues at coordinate 1,110 of JBJXGS010000297.1, read as the reverse complement.
GCGCGATGCCGCAGCGCTCCTGCTCCTCCAGAAAGATGAGCAGCTTGCCGGGTGCGAGCCCCATGCCACCGAATTCGGCCGGCCAGTTGGGCGCGATCCAGCCCATTGCCGCCATCCGCAGGTACCACTCACCGTTCTCCGACCAGCGCAGCCGGCGTGGCGCAAAGCGCAGGTGCTGCGGATGGTGCGACTCGCATTCGTCGCGCACGATGTGCCGGAACGTGTCGTCATCGAGCGCATTCCAGTCGTGTTGCTGCCGCACACCGAACTTCATGCGGGCACCTCCGCACGTGCGCTGGCGAAACGACGGCGATGCACCTGGGCATCACCCGGCCACGCGCACAGCGCGAGCGCGCGATTCACCAGCAGACCGAGATCGTATTCGTCGGTGAAGCCGATCGCGCCGTGCAACTGGATCGACTGGTTGCACAGCGCGAACGCCGACTGCGCCGCCCGTGCCCGTGCACCACTCGCGGCTGCGCTGCGGCTCACCGCGTCGGCTTGCGGATCATTCAATCGCGCGATCGCCGCATTCAATGCCGCGCGTGACATCTCCTTGGCGATCCACAGGTCGACCACGCGATGCTGCAGCGCCTGGAAGCTGCCGATCGGTTTGCCGAACTGCTTGCGGGTGCGCAGGTAGTCGAGCGTGAGTTCGAGTGCCCGCTCCATCAGGCCGACGAGTTCGGCGGCGGTGGCCACCGCCGCGTGGTCGATCGCGTCTCGCAGGACCAAGCCACCGGCCGGCGCAGCAACGATCGGATCGGCGCGCACCCCGCGCAGTTCGAGCCGCGCGCTTTGCGAACCGTCGACCAGCGCGGCCGCGTGAATAGTGAGGCCGGACGCATCACGCGGCACCCAATGCAGTTCGATGCCGGCCGTGCCGTGGGCGGCCACGATGAACGCGTCGGCCACCGGCGCCTGCACGAAATGCGCTTCCCCTGCGAGCGCCCCGTCCCGCGCCTTGACACCGATCGCGTGATCGTCGAGTTCGCCCGACGGGCCCTGGAAGGCCACGGCCGAACTCCTGCCGCGCGTCGCGAGCGCCGGGGCCGACCTCATCGAAGTCGGCTTTCCGTTCAGCGACCCCATCGCCGATGGCCCCGTGAT
>JBJXGS010000296.1:0-8634 GCA_046160545.1 Burkholderiales bacterium | reverse complement strand
TGGAAGCGGCGTTTCATGCGGCGCATCGCCAGCGTTTCGGCCATGCCGACCCGCGCGCAGCGATCGAGGTGGTGGGCTTTGCCGCTGTCGCCATCGGCCTGATCGAGACTCCAACCCTGCCGCAACTTGCCGAGGGCGACGCGGTAGCGCCGACCGCGGCGCTGCTGGGCGAACGCCAGGTCTTTTTCGAGTCGGACAAGGGCCCGGGCGCCTGGCATCTAGCGCGCGTGTTCTCTCGCGCGGAGCTTCTGGCAGGCAACCGCATCGACGGCCCGGCCATCATCGAAGAGGCTTCGGCCACCACGGTGTTGTATCCCGGCGATATGGCGCTTGTGCACGCAAGCGGCAACCTGATTGTGGAGGTGGGTGCATGACCGCACGGCTCGCAAGCTTTGACCCGATCACCTTGGAGGTCTTGAAGAACGCGCTGGAAGCGACCGCGCAGGAAATGGGCGCGGTGCTCAAACTCACTTCGTTTTCACCCAATATCAAGGAGCGCATGGATGCCTCCTGCGCGATCTTCGACGCCCGTGCGCAATTGATCGCGCAGGCCGAGCATGTGCCGGTGCACTTAGGCTCGATGCTGCGCGCGGTCGGACCGACAGTGGCTGCGGTCGGACCGCTTGCGGCCGGCGATGTGGTGGTGGTCAACGACCCGTTCATCGCCGGAGCGCACCTACCCGACATCACTGTTTTGGCGCCGGTATTCATCGATGAACTGCACCTGGGCTATGTGGCCACCCGCGCACACCATTCGGATGTCGGCGGCATGGAGCCGGGCTCCATGCCCGGCAAGTCGCAGGAGGTGTTCCAGGAAGGCCTGGTGATTCCCCCGGTCAAGCTGTATCGGCGCGGTGAATTGCAGGAAGACATCATGCGCTTCATCCTGGCCAACGTACGCACCCCGCTGGAGCGGCGCGGCGACCTCAATGCGCAACTGGCGGCGCTGCGCGTCGGCGAGCGGCGCCTGGTCGAACTGGCGCAGCGTCACGGTGCGCAAACACTGGCCGCCGGCTTCGACGCCATTCTTGATTACACCGAGCGACGCATGTTGAAACGCATCGCCGAATTGCCGCCTGGCCGCTACCAGTCAGACGATCAGCTCGACGATGACGGTGCGGTGGAAGGACCGGTGGCGATTCACCTGGCCCTTGAAGTCTCGGCACAGGGCCTGGTGCTGGATTTCGCCGGGTCAGCCCCGCAGCGTCGCGGCAACATCAACGCGGTCGAGGCGATGACCCATTCGGCGGTGTTCTTCGCCGTCAAGATCCTGACCGACCCCACCATTCCGGTCAATGCCGGAACCTTCCGTCACGTGACCATCCGCGTACCGCAAGGCTCGTTTCTGAATGCGAAGCATCCGGCAGCGGTCTGTGCCGGCAACACCGAGACCACCCAGCGCGTGTGCGACACCGTGCTCAAGGCGTTTGCACTGGTCGCACCTGATCGCATTCCTGCTGCCAGCCAGGGGACGATGAACCTGATCGGTGTGGGGGGAGTCGATCCGCGCAACGGCCGCGCCTACACCTACATCGAGACCATCGCCGGCGGTCAGGGTGGACGACCGATGGGCGCCGGGCAGGATGGCGTGCAGTGCAATATGACCAACACCATGAATACCCCGATCGAGGCGCTCGAAATATCCTATCCGCTCAGGGTCGAGCGCTACGAACTTCGCGAAGGTTCCGCCGGCAGCGGCCTTAATCGCGGCGGGCTGGGTGTGGTGCGCAGCCTGCGCGTCCTGGATCATCAGGCGCGCATATCGCTGCAGTCGGATCGCCGCCTGCATGGGCCCTATGGATTGCACGGCGGCGCTGATGGCGCCACCGGCCGCAACAGCCGGGTCGACGCGACCGGCGTGACGACCGCCTGTCCCGGCAAGGCGTCGCTTACCCTGGACGCGGGGGAACTGATCGTGGTCGAAACGCCGGGCGGGGGCGGCTGGGGCAAGGCCCCTGACAAATGAGCGCGATACTACGAGCCGGCAGGCCGAATGGGCAGCGCTCAAATCCGCCACACATCCTCGGGCTATTGCAACATTTTGACTACCTATTGCTCGATGCGCGATGCCAGCTTCGCGGTCGTCGACAAGACGAAATTCTTCAGCCGGCCGGCCAATGCCTTTGCGCCGTGCGGAAGCGCCGGCGACACCATTTGCACGGCAGCACCCACTGCCGTCGGCATCGCCTTTGCCATTTCGCGTGCGAGGCGCGCGATAAATTGCGGGCGCATGCGCAATTCCGCCGCCATGGCATCAAGGTGCTCTCGCGTGATTGAGCCGGGCATCACCTCGCCACCCACTGCAAAGGCGAACTCCTGCGACAGCCCGGAATAGAGCCGCGTGCACATCAGGTCGTAAAACGGCGCCAGCGCGACGCCGCCGCCGTGCACCTCGACCATGGCCAGGTTCTTCGCGTGGCTGTCGTTGTTGCCGACGAAGAGATTGAACAGGATCCAGGACACGAAAGCACGCAAGTCCACGGCCGGCTGAGTGCTGTAGGCACGGATCATTTCCGCGCACGCCGCGATGCCGGGGCCGCCCTCCTTCTCATACTTCTTCTGCGACAGCGTGCCGGTCAATTGGCACAAGTCGTACTGGACCAGGCGCCCGAGCGAGCCATCCGCGCGCGCTATTCGATCGAAGCGGCGCACGACGCATGCCTGCGTGTGCGGCTCGTAAAACACTTGCGCGGTCGGCAGGCCGCATTTTGCCGCGGTCAGCATGACGATGGCTTCGTTGGCGGCCGAATGCCAGACCTTCGACAGGCGCTTGATGTCGGGCTTGAGGATGTGGGTCGTCGGTGCGGTTGCGCGCGGCAGGCGCGGCACGCCGTCATCGAAAATGGCGATGACCGCCTTGTCCTGCGCCCCCGCCAGCGAAATGCGTGCGCCGCGCCCCTTGATGTCGATCGCGGACGCCGACTTCCTGCCGAGCAGGCCCGCCAGCGCTTCCCAGGTTGTGGCTTCGTAGGTGGGCGCACGAGGCGTCTGGCCACCCGGCACGATGACGAATCCCCCGGCGGTGTCGCCCGCGACTTCACGCATCAGCGCGAACAGTGTCGACGCCTTGTTCTTTTCGGCGAGGTATTGACGCAATTCGCCTTCGGGGAGCAGGTTCTCGAAGAATGCCTGCACCGCGGCGGAGTCATTGCGTCCTGCCACCAGCGGAATGGCCGCAACCGCCATCCGCGCAGCACGCTTGAGCCATGCGCTTGAGTATTCGAACGCCAGGGGCGCGGTGTCGTAGAGGGTCCCTACCGGCTCCTCGCCGTAGAAAACGTCGAGCTCGTCAACCGGCTGCATCAGGGCTCCCGCGTCGTCTTGGCCCGGACAACAAGTTCCAGCCCAAGCAGTTGCAGCAGATCGAGCACCTTCTGCAGTTGCACCGTCGGCTTGCCGTTTTCGACTTCGACGATGAAACGATTTCCCGAATTGGCGAGGCCCGCCAGATCGAGTTGCGTCAAGGCGAGTTGTTTGCGCCGGTCGCGAATGATGGCGCCCAAGTCGGCAGATGATCGAGCCACAGGCGCGCGGCCAGGTTCATTACCGTCCGGTAAGGTTTCGGGCTTGGGGGTCACAATGCCCTCCTTTTATTACCTTTCGGTAATTTTGCCCCATCCAGCCCATTGGGTCAACAAATAATTACCCTACGGTCATTTTTCCTATGCACGCGATGCACTTCGCCCCAAAGAGGAATTCACGTCGCCACCTCTTCACTCACTTTCCCGTTGAGCCACACGCGCCCATTGGGCTCGTTTTTGATCGCGAAGGGTCCGCCGGCAGCGGCCTGCATCGTGGCGGGCAAATGAAGGCCCCGTTGCGCATTGCCATCGGGACCTCAGCGAACCGTAAAGCGCACCGTAGTGGTCTTGCCCTTCACGTTTTTCAAGACCGCGACAATCTTGTCGCCCTTGGCAATCTTCACTCCGGTCGCCCGCAGCTTGTTGTCGCCGGCTTCCTTGATCTCGGCCTCGGTCTTGTTGCTGCCCTGAAGAACGGTCAGCTTGCCGGTGATGCCTTTGGCAGCCAACGGCTGGTCGTGTTCAACCAGGTAAATGGTGGCGCCGTCGGCCTCGGCCACGAGTTCGAACACCAGATGATTTGCCACCTGGACAGTACCGCCATGGCGCGGCTTGGCATTGCCATGAGCCCGCGCCTGATTCAATGCGACCGCCCCCAGGGCCAACAGGACGACCCCGGACCAGTGCCTGAGTTTTTTCATTTCAGTCTCCTTTCGAGTTGCGGTGTGCTTGAAGGCGACACCGCTGCGCCTGGATTTTCCATGTTCAGAAGGCTTCCTTCTGCGGTTCGTCTCTTGCGGACCCCTCGGACGCCTCGGCCGCCTCGAGCAGCCGCCCCAACGGCTTTGCGCCAAAGCGCCAGAACAGCAGAGGCGTCAGCACGGTGTCCAGAATGGTCGAGCTCACCAGGCCGCCGAAGATCACCACTGCCACCGGATGCAGAATCTCCTTGCCCGGCGCGTCGCTGGCCAGCAGCAGGGGCGTCAGCGCAAAGGCGGCCACCAGCGAAGTCATCAGCACCGGGGTCAATCGCTCCAGTGACCCGCGCACGATCATGGCCTGGCCGAAAGTCTCGCCTTCAAACCGGCACAGGTTGATGTAATGGCTGATCTTGAGGATGCCGTTGCGCGTCGCAATACCGGCTAAGGTGATGAAGCCGACCAACGATGCGACCGACAACTGGACCCCGGCGATCCACATGGCGGCGACCGCACCAATCAGTGCCAGCGGGATGTTGGCCATGATGATCGCCGCCAGAACGGCAGAGCCGTAGCGCGAATACAAGACCAGGAAGATCATCGCCAGTGAGACCATGGAGAGCCCCGCGATCAGGCGCATCGCCTGGGTCTGCGCCTGGAACTGCCCTTCCAGGCTGATGAAGTACCCGGCAGGAAGCGCCTGCGCGCCGATGACCCCGCGGATGGCGTCGATCACATCGCCCATGTTGCGCCCATCGGTGTTGGCGTAGACCACGATGCGCCGGCGGCCGTTTTCGCGTCCGATCTGGTTTGGTCCGTCCGCCTCCTCGACACTGGCAAACGACGAGACGGGGACTCGCCCCGCGGGTGTGTCGATGAACGTGTTGGCCAGATCCTGCGGGCCGCGCCGGTCATCGGGCAGGCGCAGCACCAGATCATAGCGACGTGAGCCGTCCACGATCTGGGCCCCATGGGCGCCGTCGGTCAGCGTCTGCAGCACGCGAACGGCTTCCCCGGGTGACAGGCCCAGCTGCGCAGCCCTGCGGTGGTCCAGTCGCACCGTGATCTGCGGGATCAGGACCTGCTTTTCCACCGTCAGATCGACCATGCCGGGTATCGCCGCGAGTTGCCCGCGCAGCTGTTCGGCCAGGCCGCGCAGCGTGTCGCTGTCCTCGCCAAAAATCTTGACGGCGATCTGCGCCCTGACACCCGAGAGCAGGTGGTCCAGCCGGTGGCTGATCGGCTGGCCGATGGCGACCTGCGCCGGCAGGTTCGCCAGGCGCTCGCGGATATCGGCCATGACGGCTTCGCGGTCGCGCTTGCTGCGCTTGAGATCCACGTCGATTTCGGCGGAGTGCACACCTTCGGCGTGCTCATCCAGTTCGGCGCGTCCAGTACGCCTGCCGACCTGCGTCACCTCGGGGACCTGGCGAATCAGTTCCTCGGCGACCGATCCCACCCGGTTGGCTTCGGCCAGGGAGGTACCCGGTTGCATCACCAGACCCAGTACCAGCGATCCCTCATTGAAGGCCGGCAGGAAGGCGCGCGGAAAGAAAGGCACCGTCGCCGCTGCGCCGGCCACGGCCAGACCGGCCAGCACGACCATCATCCCGGTGCGGTCGAAGGACCAGTGCAACAGTTTCGCGTCCTGGCGCTTGAGCCAGGCCACCAGCCAGCTATCCCCGCGCTCCAGTCGCTTCATGTTCGGCAGCAGGTAGGCGCACAGGACCGGCGTGACCGTCATCGACACCAGCATCGAGGCGCCAATCGACACGATGTAGGCGATACCCAGTGGCGTGAACAGGCGTCCTTCGATGCCCGGCAGCGCAAACAGCGGAACAAACACGAGCACGACGATGGCGGTGGCGTAAACAATCCCGGAGCGCACTTCCACACTGCCCCGCCTGACGACTTCCAGCACCGGCAGCGGATCGGCGCGGGTGCGGTTTTGCCTGAGTCGCCTGAGGATGTTTTCCACATCCACGACGGCGTCGTCGACCAGTTCGCCGATTGCGATGGCCAGGCCTCCCAGCGTCATCACGTTGATGGACTGCCCCAGCAGGTTGAACACCAGCCCTGTCACCGCCAGCGACAGCGGAATGGCCGTCAAGGAAATTGCCGTGGTGCGTGCCGACAGCAGGAACGCGAACAACACGATGATGACCATGATGGCGCCATCGCGCAGGGCCTCGGCAACGTTACCGATGGATGCCTTGATGAAGTCGGCCTGGCGGAACAGCACGCGTGGCTCGGCAAGACCTGGCGGCAAGCCCGCCTTGACCTCCATCAGGGCCGCTTCGATCTGTGCGGTCAGGGCCACCGTATCTGCCTGCGGCTGCTTCTGGATGCTCATGACAACTGCGGGCAGGCCGTTGTAACCGGCATCGCCGCGTTTGAGGCCGGCGGCGAAGGACACCGACGCCACCTGCTCGAGCAGGACCGCCCGGCCCCCCTTCCAGGCCACGGCAATTCCCGCCAGATCGCCGACCTGGTTGGTGCGGCCCAGGTGGCGGATCAGGTATTCACGGCTGTGCAGGTCGATGAAACCGCCACCTGCATTGCTGGCAAAACCCTTGAGCGCCTGCTCGACCTGCGTGAGCGAGACACCGAACTGGGCCATGCGCGCCGTGTCGGGGGCAACTCGCAGCGTGCGCACATCGCCGCCGATGGGGATGACCTGTGACACTCCGGGAATCGAAAGCAGGCGCGGGCGCAAGACGAAGTCCGCGTATTCGCGCGCCTGCATCGGCGATGCCACCGGCCGCTTGCCATCACCCGGCGTGAGGGGCAGCGCCACCAGCATGATCTCGCCCATGATGGACGAAACAGGTCCCATGAAAGGGGTGATTTCACCGGGCAGTTGCCGGCGCACCAGCGCCAGCCGCTCGGCCACCAGCTGGCGGTTGCGATAGATGTCGCTACCCCATTCGAACTCGGCGAATACCAGCGACAGGCCCACGCCCGAGGTGCTGCGCACACGCGTCACGCCGGGCATGCCGATAAGGGCGGTCTCCAGCGGAAAGGTCACCAGTTGCTCGACTTCCTGCGGGGCCATGCCCCCGGCCTCGGTCAGAACGGTCACCACCGGCTTGTTGAGGTCGGGAAACACGTCGACCGGCGTGCGCCAGGCCGTCATGGCCCCGTACACCATCAAGAGCGCCGCGACGGCCAGGACAAACAGCCGGTTGTAGAGGCTGGAACGGACGATCCAATTGAACATGTCGTGCGGCTCCGCTTCAACGGATCTGCGCGATCAGCGCCGCGCCCTGCACCACCACGCGGTTGTCCGCGCCCAGACCCTGCGTCACCACCACCTGCTGCGCGTCGATGGGACGGAACTGCACGGGTTGCGGGTAGAAGCGCTCGGCCCCGGACTTGATCCAGACAATGGGTTCGTTCGCAGGGCTGCGCGTCACGGCCTGCGCCGGCAGCACGATGCCCTTGACGCGCTCCCGGGTCTGAACCAGGACGGCCACGGGCTGGCCGACGGCCAACGGCAAGGCAGCGCCTGCCCGAACCGACAGCACCGAAAAAGTCATCGGCAGCAAGCCCTCGCGCATGGCTCGTGACGCGCCCTTGAAACGAAGCGCCACACCGGGGATGTCCTTGAGTGTCGCGGCTTCAATGCGACCGCCCAGGGTCGCATCTGCCGTGGTGGCCTCCACCATCATGCGGGCGGGATCGACCACCTCCAGCAACACGTCCCGCGGCTCGACAACCTGGCCCACCGACAAGGCGGCCCAGGCGATCACTCCGCTGACCGGAGCAGTCAATACCTCGCGGGACGACAGGCTCTGGCTGATGCTCTGCTCGCGTTCGACCAGACTGCGTGCTTCGGTTCGTGCCTTGTCGATTTCCTTGCGTGGCACGGTCCCTTCCAGTCCTTCGAGGCGCTGGACACGTTGCTCGGCCACCTGCCGCTGTGCCCTCAACTCGGACGCCAGGGCCTGTTGCGCGCCCAGCTTGAAAGGCTCGGCGTAGTAGCGGATGTAGGCCAGAACGTCGCCGCGCTTGATACTCTGACCGGCGACCGGCAATCCCGCAGGGCCGGGCTCGATGCGACCGCCCTGGACAGCCTGTACCCGTCCGCTGGCGTTCGGGTCGACGACCACCCGACCCGGCAACTCACGCGTGGCCGCCGCGTCAGACTGCGGCGCCAGCAAGGTGCGTATGGCCATGCGCCGCTGGGCGCTCTTGGGCACGTTGACGCTGCCATCGGGGAGGCGCGCCAGTCCGCCGGCACCGGCCGGGGCGGGTGCAGCGTCGAGGTGCTCCCCGCCCGGTCCATGGGCTCCCGGCGCGGGCAACGCCGTCGCGGGGAGACTTGCCATGGTCGCAAGGATCAACCACCGCGACAGGTCGCGCATGACCCGGCTGGACAATCGCTCGTGTTTCATGACAATCCTCCCGCCACG
>JBJXGS010000295.1:0-44310 GCA_046160545.1 Burkholderiales bacterium | reverse complement strand
CCGCTTTGCTTGGCCGCATACATGGCGGCGTCCGCGGCGCGGATCAGGTCGGAAGGCGCCGCGCCGTCGCGTGGGAACAGGCTGATGCCGATGGAAGTCGTGACATAGACCGCTTGGCCCTCGATGGTCAGCGGCGCCGAGACCGCGGCCAGGAGCTTGTTGGCGACCCGCGTGGCGTCACCCGGCGCGCCGACGTCGGCCAGAACAACCAGGAATTCATCTCCGCCGACGCGCGCAACCATATCGAAATCGCGCAGGGTCTCGCGCAGTCGCAGCGCGACTTCTTTTAAGACCTCGTCGCCGGCATGGTGGCCCAAGGAGTCGTTGATCGACTTGAAGTTGTCGAGATCGACAAACAGCACCGCGGCGGACTCGCCATGATGCTTCGCCAAAGAGAGCATTTCGCGCACCCTGTCATCGAGAAAGGCGCGATTGGGAAGCCCGGTCAACGCGTCGTGCCGTGCCAGGTGCTCGATGTCCGCGTGCGCCTGGCGCACCGCCTGTTCGGACGCGTGGTGGCGCGTGATGTCGATGATGAGAACAAATGCCCCGACCAGGGCGCCGCTTGCGTCGCGGCGCGGCACCAGGTGGACTTCGATGAAGCGCGCATCGCCTTCGCCCACTTTGAGTTCGCGCGTGTAGCGCACCGACTCGCCGCCCAGCACGCGCTGAACGTGTTCCTCAATGGCTGCCCACGCCGACTCGCCGATGATCGCGCGCACTGTCTTGCCGACAACCTCGGACTGGCGCCAGCCATTGGACTGCGCATACTCGCGATTGGCGAACACGCAGGTGAGCCCGGCGGACTCGAAATATGCGATCGCCGCCGGAACGGCATCGGCGAGTGCGAACAAAAGCGAGGAATCGCCCGCCTTGCCAGGCTCCCTGGGGTCGATCATGGCTACGCGGTGCGCCCGGGCAAGCCGGTCAGTTCGAACCTTCGACGCTCAGCGCTTCGGAACGCGCAAAGGTCCAGGTCATCGTCAGGTCGAGGACGCCGTAACGACGGCGCATCTCCTGTGAAAAGCGCCCATAGGGTCCGGCGGCACGCACGATGCGCATCGCGGCTGCATCGACCTCGCGGGTACCGGAGCCGCGGTCGATCTCGATCTTTTCGATGCTGCCGTCGGCATACAGGGAAACAGTCATGGTCAGGCGATAGTTGCGCCCCTTGGCCGATTCTGGATAGTTGTTGTTGCCGTGCCGCTCGACCTTTTCGGCCCATTGGCGAAAGTACAGCGCGTACTCGACCTCGCGGGTGGAGGGCGTCAGATAACCGCGCTTGGGGCGCGCGTTCTCGTCCTCGATGCGGCGCGCGATCTCTGCCTCGGCGCGCAGGATTTGCCGCGTGCTCGCAAGCAGGTCCAGCCCGGTCGGCTGGGCCGCCGTCGGAGCGGGGTCGGGCTGGGGGTCGGGGCGTGCGTCGGACGCGGCGACGCGTGAACTGGTCGAAGCCAGCGAGGTCAGAAGCTTTTTTTGTTCCTCCTCCAGCTGTCGCACGCGGGCCGACAGCTCGTGCAGGTCTTCCCCGTCGCGCGCCCGTGCGCTCTTGGGCAGGAAGGACTTGGCGCGACCCTGCGCCGCCTCTCCACCGCCATCGAGGTTGGCCTGGGCCAGAGCTTCAGGCTTGACGGGCTTGGAAGCATGCCTGGCATTGACCAGGATCACGTCCAGCTTGTTTTCGATCGGCCGCAGGCGAAAAGCCTCCGGCGGGGTGAACTTGAGGATCAGGAGGCCGGCGTGCGCGGCGGTGGAGAAGACCAGCGCGGCTGCCAGAACGCGCTGGGAGGTATCCATCCGGCGCCACCAAGACGGCGCGGGAAAGGTCTGGAAGAACGCTTCTGCGATGCTCACGTAGCTGCGGTCTTGATGACGTTGCCCCGATTTGTCCAAATAGGTCCTGATTGCCCCTGGACGGATATTTTAGTCGGGATTGGCTTCTTCTTCCACGATTGTCTCGTCGGTTGCGGGCGAGGCGGCGATCTCGCCCGCGAACACGAGGGTTACAGTCGAGGCCCACAGGTCGATCTCGCGTGCGTGCACGAGGACACGGGCGCCTGGCCCCAGGGCCGGCATGCCTGCAACCGCGCCTCCCAGGGGAATCGCATCCAGGCGTACACCGTCGCGCCACACCACTGCTTCCAGCGGCCGCTCGGAATCGGCGTAGCCCTCCTGTTGAAGCCAGCGCAGACACCAGTGGCGCTCCAGGGATTCCTGGAATCCCGCGTAGGCGGTGTAGGCAGCATCAAAGGCCGCGATGCCACCCAGGAGGGCTTCCGAATTGGCGGCAAAGGGCGGCTTGGCACCGGAGAGCACGGCAGCGAGCTGCCACTGGTTGACAAGGTCGACGTAACGCCTGAGTGGCGACGACGACCACGCGTAGTGCGTCACGCCCAAACCGATGTGTGGCGCCGGGCCGGTGGTCATGCGAACCTTGCCGGCCAGTCCCGTGCCGGTCTTGACGCGGTAGATCGCCGCCGCGCCCCGGTCGGCCAATAGGCGCCCCCAGGTGTGATTGACCAGGATCATGAGTTCGGAGACGATCTTGTCGAGCGGTGCGCCGCGCTGTCGCTGAGTGATGGCGACGCGCGTGTCCGCCGCATCGTCTGCGGATGAGCCGTCGATCGCGAAGTTGTAGTCACGAAAATTCGCGTTCACCGAAGGCCGACCGCGATCGACCTCGAGTTTTTTCGCCAGGCGCCACAAGAGCGCGAGTTCGTTCTTGAACGGATAGTCGCCGCTGCCGCATTCGAGCGCCGCCTCGGTGACATGGAGGTCGAGGTCGTTGTGGCGCAGATTCGCCGCAATGCGGATGGTCTCGACCGCGCTTGTCACCGAGGCGATGGCCATGTCGGCGGGTTCGACCTCCACATACATGGACATGCAGGGTACCTCGCGACCCTCGGCCAACGTGAATGCCTCGACGGCCGCAGCCGGCAGCATCGTGATCTTGTCGCCTGGCATATAGACCGTGGACAGGCGCGCGCGCGCGATCTGCCCGAGCTCGCTGTCCGGACCAAAGCCCAAGGCCGGGGCCGCGATGTGGATGCCGACCAGGATGCGCCCGTTGCCAAGCGAGCGCACCGAAAAAGCGTCGTCAATCTCGGTCGTGGCTGCGTCGTCGATCGAGAACGCCGCCGCGCCCGCCAAAGGAAGCCCCGCGGGCGGCGCCGCCGCAGCGTGGGCGCCAAAGCCGGTCCCGCGCGGAAAGTGTTCGAACTCGAAGCGTGCGCGCAACACGGCAAGCGGCCCGCCGATCGCGCCGGCGCGGGAAAGCAGCCGGGCCGGCGAAAGGCCGGTTGTCGCCGATGCCGCCTCAAGCGCGCGCGTGGCAAGCGACTGACGATCGGGCTTGAAGAGCAGCTGCGCGACCTGGCCCTTGAAGGGCTCCGGCAGCTCAAAGCGCGACAGTGCGGCAGCGTACTCTTCGATCTGCGCAGCCTCGCGCTTCTTGCGCTCGATCGAGGCGAGCGCGGCCTTGAGCGCGTCATCCGGAGCGCGGCGAAAGCGCCCGCGCCCCTTGCGATAGAAATACATCGGCGCACCGAACAGGCGCAGCAGCATCGCCGCGGCCTCGACGGGTGCGGGCGTGCGGCCACAGTACTCGGCTGCGAGTTCGCTGAAGCCGAATTCGTCGGCCGGAGCTGCCTCCCAGAGAAAATCGAGATCGAGCGTCTCGGCCTCCCGGCCGGCGGCCTCAAGAAAAGCGGAAAGCGCCGGTTTGTCGAAGCGCAGCAGGACTGCGGCAGCCTTGATCTTGGAACGCTTCCCGTGCGCGGCCTCTACCTGCAGCGAGGTATCGGTTTCGGACAGGATGGCGCCGACCTTGAAGCCGCCGTCTTCCTCGTAGAGAACATTCACGGCAGGCGGCTTTCGCGGACGTGTCGAAGGCGCGATTTTCCGGTCATATCGGCCGGTTACAATGCGCGCCCGAATTATAGCGGCGGCGCCCGCGCCGCCGCGACCGCACTCACCACATCAAGGGAAATTTGCCATGGCAATGGACGTCATCGATTACAAGATCTACGGTTCGGAAATGCAGTTTGTCGAAATCGAACTCGATCCGGAAGAGGCCGCCATCGGCGAGGCCGGGTCGCTCATGTACATGGAAGACGGCATCGACATGGACACGATCTTCGGCGATGGTTCGGCGCAGCAGTCCGGATTCTTCGGCAAGCTCGTGGGCGCCGGCAAGCGGGTACTGACCGGCGAATCGATGTTCACAACCGTCTACACCAACAAGGGTTCTGGCAAGAAGAAGGTCGCTTTCGCCTCGCCCTACCCGGGCAAGCTCCTGCCGATGGACTTGAAGAAGCTCGGCGGCTCGCTGATCTGCCAGAAGGACGCCTTCCTCTGCGCGGCCAAGGGCGTCTCGCTGTCGATTGCGTTCCAGAAAAAGCTCGGTGCCGGTTTCTTCGGTGGCGAGGGTTTCATCATGCAAAAGCTCGAAGGCGATGGCTTGGCCTTCGTGCACGCCGGCGGCACCATGCACCAGAGGAACCTGGCTCCCGGCGAACTCCTGCGCGTCGACACCGGTTGCTTAGTCGCGATGCAGCCGTCGGTGGACTATGACATCCAGTTCGTCGGCAAGATCAAGACCGCGATGTTCGGCGGTGAGGGTCTGTTCTTCGCAACCCTGCGCGGCCCCGGCACAGTGATCATCCAGTCGCTGCCGTTCTCGCGCCTGGCTTCGCGCATCTTCGCCTCCGTGCCGAAGGGGGCGGGCGGAGCTGTTTCAGGACTGCTCGGCGGCGGTGCCGGCAGCATCTTCGGCGGCGACGACGACTAAGAAAAAGCCGACACTCGCAGCGCCGCGCGCGAGCGGGCGCTGTGCAGGTGTTTAGCGATGAGCGCCGCCGAACGCATCCCCGCCCAGGCCTTTGGTCCCGGCTTCCTGGGCACAGGCTCCGCGGTCGAAGTCGAACTCTCCGACTACGGTCTGCGGCTCATTACCGAGGACAGCTTTGACGGCAACCCGCCGTGGGCAGATGTCGCCACCCGCAAGGGCGGCTTCAACGACCGTGCGCTGCTTCTCGAATGGTCCGGACGCGCCGGCCGCTATGCGCTTTCGGTAGGCGACACGGCAGCCATCGCCGCAGTGCGCGCACGACTGGCCAGTGCGCAACCACAGCGTCAGATCGCCGGCAGCGGCGTCATGGGGCAAGGCGCCGCAACCCGCGCCTGGTCGCACGCTTTCGTCTGGGGCACCATCGTGCTGCCCCTTCTGTTTGTAGGCGCGCTTTTCTGGCAACACGAGCGCATCGCCGCCTGGGCGGTCTCGTTGATCCCGGTCGCACAGGAACGCAAACTCGGCGAGGCGGTCTTCGCCCAGGCGAAAACCCGGCTCACGCTCAGCGAAGGGCCGGCCACCAACATGGTGCGCGAGATCGGGGCGCGCCTGGTCCAGGGCTCGACCTACACCTACGAATTCCATGTCGCGAACGACCCATCGGTCAACGCATTTGCGATTCCCGGCGGCTTCATCGTGATCCACTCGGGGCTCATCGCGGCGGCCTCCAGTGCCGAGGAGGTCGCCGGCGTGCTCGCGCACGAAGTGCAGCACGTCGAAAAGCGCCACAGCCTCAAGGCCATGGCCAAGGGCGCTGGGGTCGCCATCGCTGTCGCTCTCGTCACCGGTGACCTGGGCGGCGTCGCCGCGATCGGTACCGAACTGGCAAACCTGTCGTTCTCGCGCGGTCACGAGACCGAGGCCGACCTGGAAGGACTGAAGCTCCTGGTCAAGGCCGGTATCGCCCCCCACGGGATGCGCGACTTTTTTCGCAAGCTGGGCGACGGCACGATCCGCACGCCTGGCTGGCTGTCTTCGCATCCGCCCAGCGCGGAACGCTACATGGCACTTGACGCCGCGATCAAGGCGCTGCCGCCTTCGACCACCCGGCCGCTGGACTACGACATGACAGCGATCAAGGCCTCACTGCCTGCTGCCAAACCTGCTGCACCCACGGAGAAGAAATGATCGAACCCGACCCCACCGCCGGCCCGGTGCGCCGCTTTCGCGACCCCAACTACCGGCCGCGTGCGGCCAACTTGGCCGAGATCCGCAGCCAGATCGACCGGATAGACGAGGCCATCGTCGCACTCCTGGCCGAGCGCGCGACCTACGTGAAGGACGCGACGCGCTTCAAGCGCGACGCTTTCCAGGTCAGCGCTCCCGCACGCCAGGCGCAGGTGTTCACGCGCGTGCGCGAGCGCGCCACACGGGCGAATCCCGGATTCGAGGGATTCGAGGATGTCGTCGAAGCGACCTATCGCGCGCTGGTTGCCGGCTTTATCGCGGGCGAAGGACGACACTTCGACGCGACCGTGCCCCTCTGACCCAAGGACTTCACAAAATGACTCGACAGCGACTCGCGCGCCTGCTTCTGGCCGCAATCACATGCGCCGTGACCACCCTTGCCGCGCACGCGCAGACATGGCCTGCACGCCCCATGCGCCTAATCGTCCCGGCAACTGCCGGCGGCCCCTTCGACACCATGGCTCGTCTGATCGGCGAGCGCCTCTCGAAGAACCTCGGTCAACCTGTCGTGACCGAGAACATCGCCGGGCTGGGCGGCATGCTCGGCGCGGCCGCGCTGGCGAAGGCAGCTCCCGACGGCCACAGCTTCGGGCTCAACGCGCTGCCGCTTTCCATCAATCAGAGCCTGTTGCGCGAGCCACCGATCGACGCGCGCCGCGATCTTGCTCCGGTGGTGCAACTGACCTGGGGTTACAACGTGCTGGTTGTGCACCCGAGCGTGCCGGTGACATCCGTCGCACAACTCGTTGCACACCTCAAGGCCAACCCCGGCAAGCTCAATTTCGCCTCGGGCGGCGTCGGCACGCCGGCACACATTTCGGCCGAACTGTTTCGCCGCGAAACGAGCACCGACATGGTCCATGTGCCCTTCAAGAGTGCCGCCCCGGCGATTCAGGAAGTGCTGGCCGGACGAGTCCAGCTCATGTTTGGCATCGTCCAGGGCCTGTCGCCGCACATTCGGTCGGGCGCCCTGCGCGCGCTCGCCGTCGTGGGGCCTAAGCGCCTGGCCAACTTCCCGGACCTGCCGAGCATGTCCGAGGCCGGTTACGCGCGGGTGGACGTGCGCGATTGGCAAGGCATCTTCATGCCGGCAGCTACTCCGCGCGACATCGTCCTGCGCATGAACCGCGAGATCAACGCAATCCTGGCGGATCCAGAGGTGCGCGAGCGACTCATGGCGACGGGGGTGGACGTGGTCGGGGGCGCGCCCGAGGAACTCGGGCGGCTTCTCGCCGCCGATGTCGAGCGCTGGGGCCAGCTCATCCGTGCCGCAGGCATCAAGAGCGACTAGGCACAAAGCCCAATCGCCCTGCACGGCGATTCGCGCAATAATCGCGGCCCGCAATTTACCGCCCTCCCGGGACTCCTCGCCATGATGCCTCGCCTCCTCGTCGCCCTGTCAATCGCGTGCGTCTGCGCAGTTCCCGATTTCGTGGTCGCGCAGGACTACCCGACGCGGCCGATCCGTCTCCTTGTGCCCTTCGGTGCGGGTTCCACGCCGGACGTGTTCGCGCGTATCGTCGGCGAGCGCGTAAGCGCGGCACTCAGGCAACCCGTGGTCATCGAGAACCGCGCGGGCGCCGGCGGCATGGTCGCCACTGAGGCCGTCGCAAAGGCCCAGCCCGACGGCTATACGATCGGCGTGTCGATCACCGGACCCCTGGTGAACAACACCGTGCTCTTCAAGAAGATGTCCTACAACCCGTTCACCGATCTGGCGCCCATCACCCTGGGCGTGCACCAGCCCAACGTGCTCGCGATCACACCGACCTTGAACGTGAACACGATGCAGGAGCTCTTCGCGCTGCTCAAGGCGAACCCGGGCAGGTACAACTATGCCTCGATCGGCGCCGGCAGTCTTTCGCACCTTTCGGTGGAGCTGATCAAGGCCAAGACCAATACCTTCATTGTTCACATACCCTACGCCTCCTCGCCTGCGGCCGTGACCAGTGTCATCGCGGGCGACACGCACATCGCCTCGTTGGCACCGCTTGCGGTCATGCCGCAAGTGCAGGCCGGCAGGTTGAAGGCGCTGGCGATCTCGACGCCGCAGCGCTCGCCGCTGCTGCCGGCGATCCCCACATTCAAGGAGGCCGGCATTCTGGATGTCGAGGCCACCGCCTGGATCGGCGTGGTTGCGCCGGCCAAGACCCCGGCTGCGGTCATCGAGCGTCTGAACCGCGAGTTCGTCGCCGCCATGCGCGAGCCGGCCACGGCCGAAAAACTGCGCGCCCAATACATGGACCCGGCTCCCGGAACGCCGGCCCAGTTTGCCGCTTTCATGCAGGAAGAACTCAAGCGCTGGACCCCGGTGATCAAGCGTAGCGGAGCATCGATCGACTGACCGTGCCGCGCTCCATTGTCGAGCTCTCACCCCGGAGGATGCACTATTTATGTGCGTCAAGATATTTTCTGGTGCAATTCCAGATCACGCAAATAATCGACACGACCAGTCCGCACCAAAAAAGTCCTTTTGCATCAAAAGCGTATTTATTTGGTGCATTCCTTGCTTGATGCCAAGTGTTCGAACTATGGGGGGCAGGCATGGAACAACTCAAATCCGGCGCCGACGCGCTGTTCATCCTTTTGGGCGCGATCATGGTGCTGGCCATGCACGCCGGCTTCGCCTTCCTTGAACTGGGAACGGTCAGGCGCAAGAACCAGGTCAATGCCTTAGTCAAGATCCTGGTCGATTTCTCGGTCTCGACGCTCGCTTATTTCTTCGTCGGCTACAGCGTCGCCTATGGGGTGAGTTTCTTCGTCGGCGCAGAGACCCTGGCTCAGAAAAGCGGGTTCGAGCTCGTCAAGTTCTTCTTTCTGCTCACCTTCGCGGCGGCCATTCCGGCCATCGTCTCGGGCGGCATCGCCGAGCGCTCACGCTTCGGCGCGCAACTGCTTGCCACCGCGGTCTTGGTCGGTCTCATCTATCCGTTCTTCGAAGGCATCGCCTGGAACCAGAAGTTCGGCGTACAGGCATGGATCAAGGGCGCCTTTGGCGAGGAATTCCACGACTTCGCAGGCTCGGTGGTGGTCCACACGGTCGGCGGCTGGATCGGCCTCATGGCCGTCATGCAGATCGGTCCGCGGCGCGGACGCTACAACAAGGAGGGCGCGGTCGCTGCGCACCCGCCCTCGTCCATCCCCTTTCTCGCGCTCGGCGCCTGGGTGCTCTCGGTGGGCTGGTTCGGCTTTAACGTCATGAGCGCGCAGACCATCGACAAGATCTCGGGTTTGGTGGCGATCAATTCGCTCATGGCCATGGCCGGCGGCACGCTCGCGGCCGCCCTCATTGGCCGCAACGATCCGGGCTTCGTGCACAACGGGCCTTTGGCTGGCCTGGTGGCGGTGTGTGCCGGGTCGGACGTGATGCATCCGATCGGCGCGCTCGCCGTCGGCGGAGTCGCGGGTGCCCTCTTCGTTGTCATGTTCACGCTGACACAGAACCGCTGGAAGATCGATGACGTGCTGGGCGTGTGGCCCCTGCACGGCCTGTGCGGTGCCTGGGGTGGCATCGCCGCGGGTATCTTCGGCGCCAAGGCCTTGGGCGGCATGGGCGGAGTGAGCTTCATGGCACAGCTGGCCGGCACGGCGCTTGGCATCGTCGTGGCCATCATCGGGGGCTGGGCGACCTACGCGCTGGTCAAGGCCTTCATGCCGCTGCGTCTGGACCCCGAGGAGGAATTCAACGGGGCGGATCTGACCATTCACAAGATCACGGCGACACCGGACCGCGAGGCGAACTGGTAGGCGCTGCCGGGGACACTAGGCAGCACCTGCGGCACGTGCGAGCGAGCTACTCGCTACGCTGCTGCTCCGCGATCGAGCGGATCTGGAACTGGCCATCGTTGCGAAAAAGCCAGGTCTCGACGACCTGCAGACGGCCGCCGCGCACGAGGGATTGCGCCGGCCGCGGATACGGCGCGCCGCGGCGAATGCTGGTGAGCGTCGCCGCGACCGTCTCGGCATCGCCGTTGTCGCGCAGGATGCGCGCATCGACGACATTGCCGCCGGCGTCCAGCATCACGCTGGCGACGATGACCGAGCGCAACAAGGGCGGCGGCCGACCACGAAAGACCTGTGCAGGAGACGTCTGATACACGCGGTTCGCGAAATCCCGCTTGTAGTCATCGACGCGATTGGCCATCGATGGGGCCGGCGGCGGAGCCAATGGCACGACAGCCGCGGAGGGCTGCCCAGTGGCCGGTTCTACGGGAACGTGCGCAGGTGAGGTGGTGGGCTCAGAGCCCGGTGCCGGCACCGAAGGTACAGGGACGGGCGGCGGAGCCGCAGGCTCGGGTGCACTTGAGCGTGAACCGCAACCGGCGATCCAGGCTACGGCCAGAGACAGTACCGTAAATCGCGCGAAAACCGATACCTGACCCATAATCCCCCCTTCGTTTGATATGCGGCACGGGTTTGACTCGCGCAACGCGTCGGCGAAGTATCCCCGAAAAATGGAGACCAGCATGATCCTCCCCAGCATCCGTGCGGCCTACGCCGAAGATGGCGTGGTCTGTCTGCGCGGCATCATCGAACCTCACTGGATTTCACGCCTGCGTGAAGGCGTCGAGGAGAACATGCGCACCCCGGGCCCCTACGCCAAGCGCTACACGCCCGAGGGGCAACCGGGATTCTTCTTCGGCGACTACTGCAACTGGCAGCGCATCCCGGCCTATCGGGACTTTTTCTTCGAAGGGCCCATGAAGCATGCCGCGTCGATCCTCATGGGCTCGCCCAAGGTGAACCTCTATCACGAGCATGTTCTGGTCAAGGAACCGGGGACGCGCGAAAAAACGCCCTGGCACCACGACCAGCCCTACTACCCGATCGACGGTGAGCACCTAGTGAGTTTCTGGATTCCGCTCGACCCCGTCGAGCGACGCACCTGCCCCGAGTACATCGCCGGCTCGCACCGCTGGGGACGCTGGTTCCGGCCCGCGCGCTTCGCCGATCAAAAGGCGCACGCGACCGCCACCGATGGCCGCTTCGAGACCATCCCCGATTTCGAAGCTGAGCGCGAGCGCCACCGCATCCTCTCCTGGGATCTCGAGGTGGGCGACTGCATCGCCTTCCACGGCCTCACGGTTCACGGCGCGCCGGAGAATCTCTCGACGCACCGCCGGCGCGCGTTTTCGGCGCGCTTCACCGGCGACGATGCGCGCTGGGTGCTGCGCGAGGGTTTCATGTCGCCACCGCCGCCCGAAAGCGGCGCGCCCACGCCCGGCGCGCGGCTGGATTCGGAGCTGTTTCCGGTGTTGCTGGCTTAAGGCGCGCCGCACGGACGCCGGCCTACTGGGCTTCGATGCCCGCGTCCTTGATCGTGGCCGACCACTTGGCGATGTCGCGCAGCAGGAATTCGCGAAACGCGGCCGGATCAAGCGCCGGGGTCGCGACGATCATGGTGTTTTCCTCGAAGCGCTTGCGCAGCCCCGCATCGCCGAACGCGGCGGCGAAGGCGCGATGCAGCCGGTCGCGCGTCTCGGCAGGCGTGCCCTTGGGCACGACAAAGCCGGCCCAGTCGCGCACGTCGAAACCTCCGAGACCGGCTTCGGCGAAGGTCGGAACGCGCGACAGTGCCGAGAGGCGTTCCGGTGATGTGACTGCGAGAGCGCGCACCGTCGCGCCCTCGATCTGCGGCAGGGCCGCCGACGCGGTCGCGAACATGAGACTCACTTCGTTGGACACCACGGCAAGCACGGCCGGCGGCGCGCCCTTGTAGGGAACATGGGTCATGGCCACACCGGTGCGGCGCCGGAATGTCTCGCCGGCCAGGTGTCCGGGACTGCCGATGCCACCGGACGAATAGTTGGTGACCGCGCGCGACTTGAGCACAGCGATGAGATCGTTGACCGACCCGGCGCCCAACGACGGATGGACGATGAGCACGTTGGCCAGCCACGCGTAGAGCCCGACGGTCTCCAGATCGTCGGCGAGGCTGAAGGACTTCCTGGTCTGGAGGGTCTCGTTGGCGGCGTTGGACGCCGTGATGAGGCCGATGGTCGTGCCGTCCGGGCGCGCGTTGCGCACGGCTTCCGCAGCGACGGTGCCGCCGGCCCCGGGCCGGTTCTCTACGACGATGTTGCTGCCAGTCGCCTGCCCCATGCGCGCAGCGACTAATCGCGCGACGATGTCGGTGTTGCCGCCGGGCGGGCCGCCGACAATGATGCGGACGTTCTGCGCCAACGCAGGCGCGGTAATAGCGGTTGATGCGGCGGCACACGCCACGCCGAGCAGGATCTGCGCAGAACGCTTGGCGAAACTTCGCATCATTGTCTCGTCTCCATGTGACCGACCGAGTGCAGGTAGCGCGCGCTCTCCAGGGCGTCCACCTGCGGTGTATTGAGGCCGGCTTGATGCACCGTCACGTAACCGTCGTAGCCGGCGGATTGCAGGGCGCCAAATATTGCAGCGAAGTCGATGCCGCGCATATCCCACAAAGGAATCTGCTCGAAGCGCACATCGCCGCGGCACCATGTGCGCAGCACCGAGGCGCCCTGCGGGTCCAGGCGCTGGTTCTGCAGGTACACGTTGATGATGTGCGGCGCCAGGCGCCGGATCGTCGCAGGTCCGTAGTCCTCCCCGCAGGCCTCCAGATTGGCCGGCTCGTAGGTAAGGCCGAAGTTCGGCCGGTTGATGCGCGCGAGTACCGATAGGGTCTCATCGACGCGCTCGAAGAGCGAGCGCGTGTGGCACTGGTGCGCGAGCCGGATGCCGCGCTCGCGTGCGGCGTCGGCCGCGCGTTGCGCCCAGGCGATGTCCTCTTCGTGGCGCAAGGCAACCCGCAAGATGTCGCAATCGAGCGCCGCCGCCAGGTCCAGGTAGGGTCCGATATTGCGCAACGCCGCAGGGCCATCGTTGGTGTTCTCGGGGATCGCGAAGTCGCCGGTGACCATCGACACCGCGAGACCCTTGTCGCGCAGCACCTTCGCCTTCGCCGCAACTTCGACACTCGGCGTGTGGATGCCCAGGAGTGAGGCGCGCATGCAGACGGCGTGATAGCCGCTTAACACCGCGATATCGGCGAACTGCTCGAACGACATCGCCGCCTCGCGCTTGTTGGAAAACTTTTCGCCGACCCGGGCCGAGAGGGATAGCTTCATTGGATTTCCTTGACAAGCATCGTGCGGTCTTCGCGGCAGTATGCACTTTCAACGATTCTACGGTCGCCAGGCGCCTGGCCAGGCTTGTCGCCCGCCAGTTCAAGGCCGCAGCTTGCGACGATGCACTGCTACGATGTCGCCTTCATCCACCAAGCACCAAACATGAGCTTCGAACCTCTCGACCCTACGCGCTTTCGCACCAGCATTGATGGCCTCGCCACTGAACTCTTCTCCATTGCCAACGCGAACGGAATGGAAGTGCGCTTCACCAACCTGGGCGCGAAGATCCTGCAGGTGGTGGTCCCCGACCGCGACGGCAAGCCGGACGACGTGGTGCTGGGCTACGACAGCATCGAGGACGTGCTGACCGGGCAGCCGAGCATGGGCGCATTTGTCGGGCGCTATGCCGGACGCATCGCATACGGGCGCTTCTCGCTCGACGGACGGGACTACGAACTCGGCATCAACAACAACGGCCACAGCCTGCACGGCGGGATCAGGGGCTCGCGCCACCGCGTCTTCGACATGGTCTCGATCACGCAATCGCGCGCCGAACTTGAACTCATCTATGCAGACGGCGAGGAAGGCTTCCCCGGTCGGGTCGTCTCGCGCGTGGTCTACGAAGTCAGCGACGACAACGCGCTCGACATTACCTGGAGTGCGACCACCGACGCACCCACGGTCGTCAACTTCACCTCGCACGCGTTCTTCAACTTGGCCGGCCACGCAGAGGCCGACGAGTCGACCAGCCACAACCACCTGCTCACGGTCTACGCAAGCCGGTATGCGGCAAGCGACGCGCAAGTCATCCCCACCGGGGTGCTCAGGCCGGTGGCCGGCACGCCGCTGGATTTTCGTGTCCCGCGTCGCATCGGCGAGTCGGCCGATTCTGCTGATCCGCTGGTGGCAAGCACCGGCGGCTACGACCACACCGCGGCCCTCAACAAGCCATACGGCAGCTATGGCATGGCGGCGCGACTAAGCTATCCGGCCAATGGCCGCGTCATGGATGTCTGGACCGACGAGCCTGCGCTGGTGATTTATGGCGGCGGTGGGCTCACCGGAGAAATCCCGCGCGACCGCGGCAAGGGCGGCCGCGTCTACGGCCGGCGCGCGGCGCTATGCCTGGAGCCTGAGCATTTCAGTAATTCGCCCAACCTGCCGGCGTTTCCCTCGACTGTGCTGCGCCCGGGGCAGGAGCGGCGGGGGCGGATCACGTACCGATTCAGCACGGCTTAGCGCAAGGCATAGAAGCTGTGCCCCCATGGCCTTGATCAACCCGGGCCCGTTCAGCGATGGTTCCGAGCCCGCCCAGCGATGGCTAGGCGTCCGCTTTGCCTGGTTGCGCGATCAGCTGCCAGGTCGCGTTCGACACCGCGATGGCCTTGCCCTCGACATCTTTCAGGGTAGCCTCAAGGTAGTTGATCGACTTGCCCTTCTTGAGGAAGCGCCCCTCGGCTCGCAGCCGGCCCACGCGGCCGGGGCGCAGGTACTGGGTCTTCATCTCCAAGGTCGTGCCACGCGCCACGAATTGGGTGAGCAGGTGCCCCATTGCGATGTCGAGCACGGTGGCGATGATGCCGCCGTGTAGCGAACCCTGCGGGTTGAACATGAAGTCCTGGGCGTCGAATTCGACCACGCACAGGTCAGGCTCGGGATAGCTGATCGAAAGACCCAGCCAGCGCAAGAGGAAGAAGTTGCCGAAATCGCGGGTGTCGTCCGACAGGCCGCGTTCCAGAGCCGCGCGCGCGGCGGCATGGTCGATGGTGCTCATGAATGTTCGCGCGGGGCCTTGCGGCCCCGTCGCCCTGGCCGACGGCTGCTAGCGCAGCGAGGCGTTGACCTTTTCCAGTGCCGAGCGGCCCGGGCAAAGCGCTGCCTCGTCGAGGGTGCTCAGAGGAACGTCAACGGTGTTGGAGTAGACGTGCAGGTCCTCGGGTTCGGGATCGACGTAGAGGAGCCCTGTGACGACTTCGCCCTTGGCGCCGCGCTCCTGCAGATAGTTCATCGCGCCGATGCGGTTTCTGGGGTCGTAGTCGGCGGCAAGTTTCCTCAGGCGCAATATCGAACCGTCATGCTGCGCCACCTCGGTCACGCTGCCCGGCGCGTAGTCGGTGGTGATCTCCTCGCGCTTGGGCATGAAGTCGATGCGGTTGACCGCCTCGTTGTGCTCGCGGATGTAGTCGTAGCTCTTGGTCGACCCGGCGTGGTTGTTGAATGCGACGCAGGGCGAGAGCACGTCGATGAAGGCCGCGCCCTGGTGGGCAATCGCGCCTTCGATCAGCGGCACCAGTTGCGCCTTGTCGCCGGAGAAGCTGCGCGCCACGTAGGTGGCGCCCAGTTGCAGCGCAAGGGCCACCAGGTCGACCGGCGAGTCGTTGTTGATCGCGCCGCGCTTGGCCTTCGAGCCCTTGTCGGCGGTGGCCGAGAACTGCCCCTTGGTGAGCCCGTAGACGCCATTGTTCATGACGATGTAGACCATGTTGACGCCACGCCGCATCGAGTGCGCGAACTGGCCCAGGCCGATCGAGGCCGAGTCGCCATCGCCCGAGACCCCCATGTAGATGAGGTCGCGGTTGGCGAGGTTGGCGCCGGTCATGACCGAAGGCATGCGCCCGTGCACGGTGTTGAAGCCGTGCGACTGGCCGAGAAAGTAGGTCGGCGTCTTCGACGAGCAGCCGATGCCGGAGAGCTTGGCGACGCGATGCGGCTCGATGTCCAGGTTGAACGCGGCCTGGATGATGGCGGCCGAGATCGAATCGTGGCCGCAGCCGGCGCACAGGGTCGAGACCGGCCCTTCATAGTCGCGCCGGGTGAAACCGCGCTTGTTGGTCGGCAGCGTGGGGTGGTGCAGGCGGGGCTTGGCGATGTAGGTCATGGCGAATGCGCTTGGGGTGCCGGGAAAGGTGACAGCGGGTGCTACTGCGCAACCTTGCGCAGCGGAGCGACGTTGGACAGCGACAGGCGCGCGCCGATCGCCGAGACGATGAAGCGCGCGGTGATCGGCGTGCCGTCGTAGTGCAGCACGGGCAGGATCTTGACCGAGTCGAGGTTGCCTTCGTTGATGAGCAGGTTGCGCAATTGGCCGTCGCGGTTCTGCTCGACCACGAATATGGTGTCGTGCTCGGCCACGAAATCCATGACCGCCTTGGAGAACGGATAGGCGCGCAGGCGCATCGCATCGACGTGCTGGTTCTGCTTTTCCAGGGTGTCCAGCGCTTCGGCCATGGCCGGGCTGGTCGAGCCGAAGTAGAGGACACCGAACTTTGTGGGGCGCGATGCGCGCCTGGTGACCGGCTGCGGCACGAGTTCCTTGGCCGTCTCCCACTTCCTGGCCAGGCGCTCCATGTTGTCGACGTAGACCGGCCCTTCTTCGCTGTAGCGCGCGTAGCGGTCCTTGGTGGTGCCGCGCGTGAAGAATGCGCCGCGCTTGGCATGCGTGCCGGGATAGGTGCGATAGGGAATGCCGTCGCCGTCCACATCCAGGTAGCGACCGAAGTTCTTGCCCGCTTCAAGTTCCTCAGCGGTCATGACCTTGCCGCGGTCCATGCGCCGGCTGTCGTCCCACTCGAGGGGCTCACAGAGGCGCTGGTTCATGCCGATATCCAGATCGGTCATGAGAAAGATCGGCGTCTGCAGGCGGTCGGCCAGGTCGAGCGCGGTCGCTGCGAACGTGAAGCACTCGTTGGGATCTTCGGGGAACAGCAGCGGGTGCTTGGTGTCGCCGTTGGACGCCGTTGCGCAGGAAAGGATGTCCGACTGCTGGGTACGCGTCGGCATCCCGGTCGAAGGTCCGCCGCGCTGCACGTTGATGAGCGTGGCCGGGATCTCGGCAAAGTAGGCCAGGCCGATGAATTCGGTCATCAGCGAAATGCCCGGACCGGAGGTGGCCGTGAAGGCGCGCGCGCCGTTCCAGCCCGCGCCGATGACCATGCCGATCGAGGCCAATTCGTCCTCGGCCTGCACGATCGCATAGCGGTTCTTGCCGGTGTTGGCGTCGACGCGGAACTTGGAACAATGCTTCTGGAATGCCTCGGCCACCGAGGAGGATGGCGTGATCGGATACCACGCGCAGACCGTCGCGCCGCCGTACACGCAACCCAGCGCGGTGGCATTGTTGCCCTCGATGAAAATGCGCTTGCCAACGTTGTCGGCGCGCCGCACCTTGAGGCCCATGCCGGCACAGTCGAGCTGCGCCACTGCGTAGTCGCGCCCCATCTGCAGCGCATGCACGTTGGGCTTGAGCAGCGCTTCCTTGCCGCGGTACTGCTCGCCGATCAGCTGTGCGATCTCGCCGGCGTCCATGTCGAGCAGGGCCGACAATGCGCCGACATAGATGATGTTCTTGAAAAGCTGGCGCTGGCGCACATCCGAGTACGCCTCGTTGGTGATCTGCGTTAACGGCATGCCGATGACATGGATGTCGTCGCGGAATTTCGACGCCGGCAGCGGCCGCGTCGAGTCGTAGAACAGGTAGCCGCCCGGCTCGATTTCCTTGACGTCGGCGTCCCAGGTCTGCGGGTTCATCGCCACCATCATGTCGCAGCCGCCGCGCCGGCCCAGCCAGCCGGCCTCGGACACGCGCACTTCATACCAGGTCGGCAGCCCCTGGATGTTGGACGGGAAGATGTTGCGCGGGCTGACCGGCACGCCCATGCGCAGGATCGACCGTGCGAACAGTTCGTTGGCCGAGGCCGAACCCGAACCGTTGACGTTGGCGAACTTGACGACGAAGTCGTTAACTGCGGAGATCTTGTTCATTCGGCGTGACGTTTGGTTGGCGCAGGCTATCGGGATGGACCGGGCGTCGCTCTAGGCAGCCTGCCGCAGGGGCGGGCGCTTGTCGTGGCAGCCGGGGCCGGCCTTGGTGGTGTTGAGGAGGAATTTCTGCATGTCCCACGCACCGGTGGGGCAGCGTTCGGCGCACAGGCCGCAATGCAGGCACACGTCCTCATCCTTGGCCATGATGCGCCCGGTCTTGAGTCCGTTGCCGACGTATAGATCCTGGGCCAGGTTGACCGCCGGTGCGCTCAGGCGACCGCGCACCTCCGCCTCCTCGCCATCGGCGGTGAAGGTGATGCAGTCCATCGGGCAGATGTCGACGCAGGCGTCGCACTCGATGCACTGCGAGCCGGTGAAGACGGTCTGCACGTCGCAGTTGAGACAGCGCTGCGCCTCTTTCCAGGCCAACTGCACATCAAAGCCGAGTTCGACCTCGACCTTGATGTTCTTGAGTGCGATATTGATGTCCTTCAAGGGCACCTTGTAGCGCTGGTCACCGACGATGTCGTTGTCGTAACTCCACTCATGGATGCCCATCTTCTGGCTCATGAGGTTGACCATCGGCGGCGGGCGCTTGGCGACGTCCTCGCCGGACAGGAGGCGATCGATCGACACCGCCGCCTCGTGACCATGCGCCACCGCCCAGATGATGTTCTTGGGACCGAAGGCGGCATCGCCACCGAAGAAAACGTTCGGCACAGTCGATTGAAACGTGGTCGCGTCGACCACCGGCAGGCCCCACTTGTCGAATTCCAGTCCGCTGTCGCGCTCGATCCAGGGAAAGGAGTTCTCCTGCCCGACCGCGATGAGAACGTCGTCGCACAGATGGGTCTCGTCAGGCTCGCCGGCGGAGATCAAGCTGCGCCGGCCCTTGTTGTCGTACACCGCCTTGACCTTCTCGAAGGTCATGCCGGTGAGTTTGCCGTTCTCGTGCAGGAAGGCCTTGGGCACCAAATAGTTGAGGATGGGGATGCCCTCGTGCATCGCGTCCTCCTTCTCCCAGGGCGATGCCTTCATCTCCTCGAAACCCGAACGAACGATGACCTTGACCTCGTCCCCGCCCAGGCGGCGCGACGAGCGACAGCAATCCATCGCGGTATTGCCGCCACCCAGCACTATGACGCGCCGGCCGATCTTCTCGATATGGCCGAACGAGACCGAAGACAGCCAGTCGATGCCGATATGGATGTTGGCAGCGGCTTCCTTGCGCCCGGGAATGTCCAGGTCACGCCCACGCGGCGCGCCGCAGCCGACGAAGATGGCATCGTACTTCTCGGCCATCAGGGCCTTCATGCTGGTGATCGCCTGCCCGCTGCGGAAATCCACGCCCAGACCGAGGATGTAGCCGGTCTCCTCGTCGATGACCTCCTCGGGCAGCCGGAATTTGGGGATCTGGCTGCGGATGAAGCCGCCGGATTTCTTCTCGCCGTCGAAGACCACCACCTCGTAGCCCAGCGGCGCCAGGTCGCGCGCCACCGTGAGCGAAGCCGGGCCGGCGCCCACGCAGGCCACGCGCTTGCCGTTCTTGCGCTCGGCAGGCTTGGGCAGGCGCGCGGTGATGTCATCCTTGTAGTCGGCCGCGACGCGCTTCAAGCGGCAGATCGCGACCGGTTCCTTCGACTCGCCGTCCTCGACCCGCGAACGGCGGCAGGCCGGCTCGCAGGGACGGTCACAGGTGCGCCCGAGGATGCCGGGAAAGACATTCGATTCCCAGTTGACCAAGTAGGCATCCGAATAGCGCCCGGCGGCGATCAAGCGGATGTACTCGGGAACCGGGGTATGGGCGGGACACGCCCATTGGCAATCCACGACCTTGTGGAAATAGTCCGGATTGCGGATGTCGGTGGGTTTCAACGAACCTGCTCCTTTGTCCTCTGATCCTGAAGGCGGCCGCGTCACGAATGCGATATTCCAAGCTTCGGGCGGCGCGCGCCACGCCCAGGAAACCTTATGTCTTTGTCATGAATGCCCGTCTCACAGCGACCTCTATAGGCAAACTTGTGGAGTTTACCTTGAGACGCCATAGGCCGGAACTCTGTCTCGACGGGCTGCCGCGCCTGTTTTTGGCCAAGACCGAACGCCCAAGGCGCCCGTCTTGCGCCGCAACTTGACGTTCCGGCCAATAAGCATGATCCTCTGCTACATGCGGACGGTCGGACGCAACGCACGCCGACTCACGTCCGGGGGAAGGTAACAAGACCAAGAAGTAGTGCCGTCGACCTTGTCGACCAGGGGATGGGATGCCCGATCACCTTCGCTTGCGGTCACCTTGCAGTGACCCGGCAAGACCTGCGCATCGCGCTAGCCGCGCGCGCCTTGCTCGCTGACTCATGGGCGGATTCCTCTTCCCGGGTCGCGACCGCTCTTCGCATGCCGACTTCCTGCCGGCGCTGCAAGCACTCGAAACCACGCCGCCGCATCCCCTGCCGCGACTTGTGCTGCTTTCCCTGGTGGTCTTCCTGGCTGCCGCAATGGTCTGGGCAACGCTGGCGCGCATCGACATCGTCGCCAGCGCCGAAGGCCGCCTGGTACCGGCCTCGCAGGTCAAGATCGTGCAGCCACCCGAGCAGGGCATCGTCAAGGAAATACTGGTGCGCGAAGGTGAAGCGGTGCGCGCCGGACAGACGCTCATGCGCATGGACGCCCTGGCGGCCGAAGCCGACCGCCGCGTCATCGAGGTTGAAGTACGCCAGCGCACCCTGGCACTGCGGCGCATCGGTGCCGAACTGGCCGGGCGCGGGTTCGCGCGCGAGAAAGGTGATCCGCCCGACCTCTTTGACAAGGTGCGCGCCCAGTACACCGCCAATCGCGCCGCATTGGACAATGCGATCACGCAGGAGCGCGCCAACCTCGACCGTGCCCGCCACGACCGGGCCGCATCAGCCGAGGTACGCAAGAAAATTCTCGAATCCCTGCCGTTCTATCGCCAGCAGGATGAGTCTTTCCAGAAACTCGCCCGCGACGGTTTCGCCGGCGCCATCCAGGCGCAGGACAAGCGCCGCGAACGAATGGAAAAGGAGCAGGACCTGCAAACCCAGGAGTTCGCGATCCTGGCTGCAGAATCCGCCATGCGCCAGTCGGAGTCGCGCATCGCGCAGCTGACTGCCGACTATCGCCGCAACCTGCACACCGAACAAACCCAGGAGGTCGGAGCGCTCGAGAAGTCGCAACAGGAATTACGCAAGATCGCCCACCGCGGCGCACTCATGGAATTGAAGGCCCCTCAGGACGGCCGCGTCAAGGACCTTGCCACCCACACGCCGGGAACGGTCGTAGCTCCAGGCACCATCCTCATGACCCTGGTCCCGGTCGGTGACAGGCTGCACGCGGAGGTTTTCGTCACCAACCAGGATGTCGGCTTCGTGCGCAGCGGCCAGGAGGCGCGTCTGAAGCTGGCGGCCTACCCGTTCCAGAAATACGGCATGCTGGAAGGCAACGTGCGCCACGTCTCGGCCGATGCACGCGAAGGCGAACCCCCGGCCGCACCGGGCGGGGCCAGCGTGGGAACGAACACGACGCGTCGTTCGCAGGCCATGGCCTACAAGACCGTCATCGACCTGGGCAGCCAGGAACTCGCGGGGCGGGAGGAAGGACTCGCGCTCGCCCCGGGCATGGCGATCACCGCCGAGATCAAGCTGGGCACACGCACCGTGCTCGAGTACGCGCTTTCGCCGGTGAGGAGCGCATTCCACGAAGCGGCGCGCGAGCGGTGAGTCCCGTGCGCTGCAACCCGCAACGAGACAGGCTTCGCCACCATCCTTGACCCGCGTGCTTGACGCATCTCTCGTCACCGAGCCTCTGGCCGCAGAGGACTTCCATTGGCTGCTGGACAGCCTCACCCAGGCCTTGGGCGTTGACCACGACAAACGCCTGTCCCGCCAGGCGTCGCCGCCGCCACATGACGTAGCAGCACTGATGAACGCGCTGACCACGCGCGGCGTGCGTTGTGGAGTCAGGGAGATATCACCGGCCAGCCTTGCCGACCTGCCCCTGCCTGCTGTTGTATTCCGCCGCCCTGACCGCGGCGCGGCGGCGGCCACCGATGCGGCGCTGGCGCAAGCGCGACTTGTGCCCGCCGTCGCCGTGCGCCGCGAGGACGGGCAGATCGTGGTCATCACCCGGGAAGCCGCACAACCGCGATCGCTGCCCCCGGCCCAATTCATGGCTGACCACATGCCTCAAGTACTCATGGCCGCGCGCACGCCGGAGCTGGGCCACGGTGGCGGCGACGACGACGCCCATGCAGCGAAGCGCTTCGGCTTTTCCTGGTTTGTGCCGCAGCTTCTGCGGCACAAGTCGATCTGGCGTGATGTGCTTCTGGCCTCGATCTGCATCCAGGCCATCGCGCTCGCCCTGCCGCTCACCACCCAGGTCGTCATCGACAAGGTCGTTATTCACCAGACCTACAACACCCTTTGGGTGATCGCCGCGGCGCTGGCGCTGTTCGTGATCTTCAACGCGCTCCTGACCTGGGCGCGCCAGTACCTGGTGCTGCACACCGGCAATCGCGTCGACGCACTCCTGGGTTCGCGCGTCTTCGGGCACCTGCTCGCACTGCCGGTGGGCTATTTCGAGCGCCGCCCGACCGGCACCGTGATCGCGCGCCTGCAAGGGGTCGAGACGATCCGCGAGTTCTTGACCGGCGCGGCGATCACTCTTTGTCTTGACCTGCCGTGCCTGGTGATCTTCCTGGCGTTCATGTTTTTCTACTCCTGGCAGTTGGCACTCATCGCGCTGGGCTTCGTACTGGTCATCGCTCTGATCTCGGCGCTCCTCACCCCGGCCCTGCGCGCACGCCTGGATGAGCAGTTCCTGCAGGGCGCGCGCAATCAGGCCTTCGTCACCGAGCATGTCGCCGGGATTGCCACCGTCAAGGCCCTGCAGATGGAGCCGCAGCTCAATGCCCGCTACGGCGACCTTATCGCCGGTTACCTGCAGCGTGCCTTTCGAACGCGTCACCTGGCCAACGGTTTCAACACCACCATCGGTGCGCTCGAACAGGCACAGAACGCGGTGATCCTGGTCGTGGGTGCACTCATGGTGATGGCCGGTGACGGCTTCACCATCGGCATGCTGGTTGCCTTCCAGATGTTCGCCGCACGGGTCAGCCAGCCGATGTTGAAACTCGCCGGCCTCTACCAGGAGTTGCAGAACGCTCATGTCGCCATGCGGCGCCTGGCAGACCTGATGGACGCACCCGCCGAGCACTACAGGCTCCTGGCCGGCCGCGGCCTGGACGGGCCGGGACGCATCGAGGTGCGGGCATTGAGTTTTCGCTATTCCGTACAGC
This sequence comes from Burkholderiales bacterium, assembly GCA_046160545.1. Classification (GTDB taxonomy): domain Bacteria; phylum Pseudomonadota; class Gammaproteobacteria; order Burkholderiales; family JAEUOS01; genus JAEUOS01. The sequence goes on along the minus strand of JBJXGS010000295.1, from coordinate 21,101 downwards.
ACCCTTACGTGCTGCGCGATCTGTCGCTCTGCCTGGCAGCCGGACAGCTGACCGCAATCATGGGCCCGTCCGGCTGCGGCAAGAGCACCCTGGCCAAGCTGATCATGGGCCAGTACCCGCCCACCGAAGGCGCCATCCACTTCGATGGTGTCAACATCAACGACCTGGCGGTCAACGAATTGCGCGGCGTCATCGGCGTGGTGCCGCAGGAAACGCTGCTCTTCACCGGCACTGTCCTGGAGAACGTGAGGCACGGCGCGCCGGATGCCGATTTCGAGCACGTCGTCGCGGCCTGCCGCGTGGCCGAGATCCACGACACCATCGAGGCGCTACCCGACGGCTACCAGACATCGCTCGGCGAACAGGGCATCGGGCTGTCCGGCGGTCAGCGCCAACGCATCGCCATCGCACGCGCGCTGCTCAAGCGCCCCAAGATCCTGATCTTCGACGAAGCCACTTCCAACCTTGACGCACCGACCGCGGAACGTTTTGCGGCCACGATCAACCGCCTGCGCGGCAACGCGACCCTGATCTTCATCGCCCACCAGTTGCCCGGAGGGCTCGCGGTGGACCGGGTCGTGGATCTGGGCGGAATCGAAGCATCGGGCGATGCGGGCACGCGCCCGAGGTGACCCACCCGCAGCTTTCCGGCAGCGATCCGCATGCGCGCGGACCGGGTCATCGAATTGGCACCTGCCAGGCGCGGCCCTGCGCGGCCCTACTCGATCATCCTGTCGACTCGCACGAGAAAGGCCGGCGGAATCGTCAAGCCGATTTCCCGCGCCGCCTTCATGTTCAATGTGATGTCGAACCTCGTCGGTTGCTGAACCGGGAGATCCGCAGGTTTCGCGCCCTTCAGTATCCTGTCGATGTAGGAGACCACCACGCGCAACAACTCCTGCCGGTTGCCTGTGTACGAAAGGAGCCCGCCTGCGTCGGTGAAAGCCAGGCCGGGGGCGCCAGCCGGGAGGCGATGCTTTTGCGCCAGGTCGACCGCGCGCTTTAGCGGCAGGCTGGGTTGCACCAGTACGGCGTTCACCCGCGCCTTCGCCAAGGCCTCGTACGCGGCGTCGAGCTGGTCGCCACCCCGAATCGATTGGGTCATGAGGGTGACGCCAAGCTTGCGGCCAGCCGTTTCGACGTACTCCAGAAATACCGGCGTGAAAGAGTCTTGCGCGTTGGCCAACACGCCGATGCGCTTGACTTCGGGAAGCATTTCCTTGAGGAGTTCAAGCATCTTGCCCGCCAACTCGCCCGACGCGCCGGACGTACCGGTCACATTGCCTCCGGGACGCGCCAGGCTTGCCACCAGCCCGGTTGCCACCGGATCGGCCGAGGGTGCCATCACGATGGGGATCGCCGGGGTCGCCCGCTTGACCGCCAGCGCGGACGGGGTCTGCAAGGTCACGATCACATCGAGCTTGAGCGCGACCAGTTCAGCCGCCAACTGGGGCAGCGCATCGGTCTTGCCGTCAATCCAGCGCACCTCGATGGCGAGGTTCCTGCCTTCGACGTAGCCCAAGGCACGCATCTCCTCGGCAAACGATGCCAGCCAAGCCTTGTTGCCGGCTGCCGATCCCGGACCGAGGATGCCGATGCGGGCCGTCCTGGCGCCTTGCGCGCGCACCACGCGAGAAAACGGGCCGGTGAGCACACCCGCGCCGATGGCAAACATGGTCTTGCGACGAGCGATCATCGATCCTCCAATGGCTTCGGAACATTATGCCGACGAAATCTGCCGGCGGCGGGCGATGCCCACAACCTCCAGGTCGGTCGGCGGCGCGCTGGAAGAATCCGAATCCGGCAATCCTTCGTGCCTGGTTACGGGGAACAACCCGGCTCGATCGCGATCGAGCAAGCGACGAAAGCGATTGAAGCCCTTACCCAATACCGCCCGGAGGTCCCGTGCGCCTTTCATGGGGATAGCATGGCCGGCACTGCGGTGAAGGTGGTTTGTATGGCCCGCTATGGTCATGTCGCCAAAGACAACACATCTACGGGATATGTCGTGAAAAGATAAAAACAGCGACACATTCTGTTGACCTGTCGCTAGCGGCGACATAAACTGACAACATGTCGCAAAAACTCGAATATTGAACCACGATGCCCTGGCGTGCGGATCAGCCCTACAACGAACTTCCTGCCTTGCCGCCGGTGGCCGCCCTGGAGACGCACGCCACACTCAAACAGTGCATTCCCGCGCGTGCCGCATTGGCGGAGCTGAAACAGGCGGGTGAGCTGATCCCGAACCAGTCGGTCCTGATCAACACTCTTCCCCTCCTGGAAGCGCAAGCAAGTTCCGAGATCGAGAACATCGTCACCACAACCGACCGCCTGTTCCGGTTTCGCGACGCAGACCAACAGGCCGACCCGGCCACGCGCGAGGCCTTGCGTCACAGCAGCGCACTGCTGGAAGGCTTTCGCGCCCTCAAGGAGCGCCCCTTGAGCACTCGCACCGCCGAGCAGGTTTGCACCCGCATCAAGGGAACCGAGATGCAGGTGCGGAGGGTGCCCGGCACGCAACTGATCAACAGCCGCACCGGTGATGTGATCTATACGCCACCGGCGGGCGAGGCCACTCTGCGCGACAAGCTCGCCAATTGGGAACGTTTCCTGCACAACGAGAGGAACGTGGACCCCCTCATTCGCATGGCGGCAGGGCACTACCAGTTCGAGGCGATCCACCCGTTCACCGACGGCAACGGCCGCACCGGGCGCGTCCTCAACAGCCTGTTCCTGATCGAGGAAAACCTGCTAACTCTGCCGATCCTGTACCTGAGCCGATACATCATCGCCAACAAGGCGGACTACTACCGCCTGTTGCTGGAAGTCACGCGAACGGGAGCATGGGAGCCCTGGATTGTCTACGTGCTCAAGGGCGTCGAGGAAACGTCCCGCTGGACCATCGACAAGATCGCGGCGCTACGCGCCCTTCGAGATGCAACGGCAACTTATGTCAAGCGAACTGCGCCCAAGATTTACAGTCACGAGTTGATCGATCTGATCTTCGAATTGCCGTACTGCCGTATACACAACGTGCAGGACAAGGGGCTCGCGGGCCGCCAGGCGGCTTCGCGTCACTTAAAGCAATTGGCGGCAGTCGGTGTCCTGGACGAGATGGCCGTGGGCCGAGAAAAACTCTTCATTCATCCCAAACTCATGAGATTGCTCACGCGGGACAAAAACCAGTTCCCCGCGTACGCTTGAGCGGAGATGGCCTGGACCCGGGAGGCACGAGTCATGCAACGGAAGGCCCCGGTCGGAACAAAATCGCGGGTGATACACTCGAATTCGCATGCGGCGGTACGGCAATCTTTAGCGCGCTGTGAGCGCGTCGATCCGCCAACCCAGGGGGCAGAGCGCCGCGCAACCCGGTCGCTCGCCCTCGACAACCAAATTGGAAGGAGTCAGCATGGCCTCAGTCGTTTCATCCATCGGTCGGTCGGACAAGGCGCCGGCCGGCATGAGCGCGGAGGAATGGCAGCTGCGCATCGATCTGGCCGCCGCCTATCAGCTGGCGGCGATCTACGGCTGGACCGATCTCAACAACACCCATTTCTCGGCGCGCGTGCCGGGCCCCGAGCACCATTTCCTCCTCAATCCCTTCGGCATGCTGTTCGACGAGATCACCGCCTCGAATTTGATCAAGGTCGACCAGACCGGCAAGGTGGTCGGCGGCAACGGTCAGGCGGTCAACCCGGCCGGCTTCATCATCCACGGCGCGATCCACATGGCCGTGCCTCGGGCAGGCTGCGTGATCCACACCCACAGCCGCTTCGGCACCGCGGTGGCGATGCAGAAGCAGGGGCTCCTGCCGGCCAGCCAGAAAGCGCTGACCGTGATGGGCTGGCTCAATTACCACGACTTCGAAGGGCCGGCGCTGGATGCGAGCGAGCAGCCGCGCATCGTCGCCGACCTGGGCACACGCAACATCCTGGTGCTGCGCAATCACGGGCTCCTCACGGTGGGCGAATCCGTCGGCGAGGCCTTTGTCTGGATGTACCGCATCGAGACCGCCTGTCGCCAGCAGATCGACGCCCTGTCAGGCGGTGGCGAACTGGCTCCGCTGTCGAAGGAGACCCAGCAGCGCTCGATCAATCTGGGGCTCTCGATGTATGCGAAGGACGGCTTCAACGCGGTTGGCAGCGAATGGCCGGCGCTGCTGCGCCAGCTCGAGCGTCACGCCGGCACCGGTTACCGCAGCTGACCAAGGCCTGGCCGCAGTTCAGCTCGCGGGCCAGCGGCGGCGCAGTCGCGTCAGCCGGCGTCGTACTCCCCTACCCCTGCGGGTGCAGCACGCAACCGCCGATCACCTCACCGTTCCAGCGCGCCAGCATCGCCTGCTTGAACTCGGCCAACGGATAGGTATGTGAAATGCAGGGCCGGATGCGGCCCTCGGCGACCCACTGCATGATCTGCGCCACGCGCGGGGGCCGGATCGAGGGGTCTTCGGCGACCGAGATCACCGCCGGGCAGCCCATCACCGACAGGCCCTTCATCTGGATCAGGTTGGTCGGCAGCTGGTTGGCGTTGGGAGCGCCGCGCTGGCCACGCCCGCGCGCGACGAACGGTGTCGAAGTCCAGCCGACAATCAGGAAGCGCGCGCCGAAGGCGACGCAGCGCAGGCATTCGAGCGAGGTGTCGCCGCCGACCGCGTCGAACACCGCGTTGACGCCGCGCCCGCCGGTGAGCGCCTTGACCTCGTCGCGAAAGCGTCGCACTCCCGGCGTGCCGTCCGCGTTGCCGGTGTTGATCACATGGTCGGCGCCGTGCGCCTTGACCGCCGCGAGCTTGGCGTCCGAGCGCCCGGTTGCGATCACGGTCGCGCCCAGGAGCTTGGCGACCTGCACCGCCGCCATGCCGGAAGCCCCGGAGGCGCCGGTGATGAGCACGGTCTCGCCGGCGCGCAATTGGCCGCGCGCGATCAGGCAGTGCCAGGCGGTCTCGTAGTTGCCGAGCAGGTTGCAGGCCTCGTCGAACGAAAACCCCGCCGGGTTGCGGCGCAGCGCCGCAGCCGGCAGCACCGCGTAGGTAGCAAAGCCGCCGGAGGCCTGGTAGCGCCCACCGGAGCGCGGACCGGCCAGGATGAAATCGCTGAATACAGCGTCGCCCGCGGCCAGTTGTTTCTGGTCGACCGCCGCGCCGGTGGCGACGACGACACCGCTGTATTCCATGCCCGGGCAGTACGGGGGTGAGGCCATGTGCTGGTACTGCCCGCTCATCATCAGAAGGTCCACCCAGGCGACGCTGCAGCTTTTGATCGCCAGCAGGACCTCGTCCGGCGCCAGCGCGGCCGGGTCGGGGGCAGGCATGTCTGCCAGGGAGACATGGTGTTCGAGGGCGTCCAGCGGAGTCTCGCCGAAGGCGGCGACTACGACGCGCTTGCCCGTTGGCAGCGAATTTTGCATGTGTGGCTCCTAGGATTGGCGGCGCGAATATCGCACATCGGAAGACGCCTGCCGGTACCTGTCGCCCCCGCGCCTTGTCGGCATGCTTCCTTTGCAGCCGACCTCCTCTGAGCCGCCGGGCGCGATGCGGATGAGGCGCGCGACTTCAGGAACCCGCCCGGGTTCCTGGCCGCATCCCCCGCGTCCTCAACGATCGACCCGGTTCGGGTCCAGGTTGCCCTCGGTGTTCGGCGCCACCCGGCGCTCGCGCGACGCCGCCACCCGCTTGCGCAGTTCAGTCTCGATGTCCTGCATGGTCGATTGCCCGATATCCCGCAGATCCTGTTCGGAAAACGCACGCAGGTCGGCGACCATGGGCGGAGTCTTTGAACGGGACGAACCCTTTCGCGCCGCGTCGACTGCGCGGAGAAACTCCTGGCGCAGCCAAATGACCGCACCAGCCGAAATCAGCGCCAGAAGCGCCACCAAAATAGTGGCAATCCGCATGCCCGCGACTTCCTTGTTGAGAGTGTCCGGCCCTGTTTTCTGCTTCGCAAACACAAGCAACTGCCCCAGCTTTTGCGCACCCAGCGTTAGATCGATGAGTTTGCCGGAAGCCAGCATCTGGGGAGTCACTGTATCGCCGACCTGCAGTCCTTCTACCCCGCCGACAATAGCGACGCCCTTGCCCGAGGCGTTGATGACTACTGCATTGGTCAGGTACCCGGTACCCTGGTATCGCGTCAGCATTTCCTGCACCTCGCCGTAGTCCCCACCGGCAAGGCCTTGCACGAGCCCAAGCGTTACAAGCGCATCGGAAACGGACTGGTTGCCGACGATCTCGGCACGCAGGGCATCGCCCGCAGCAAGAACGCGCGCGGCCACTGAATAATGCATCCACACAGCGGCAGCACCACAGGCGAGCAGCGACAGCAACGCCAACACCACCAGGCCGAACCCGGGGTCCGCCTTGCTCCAAGCCCAAGGACTCCGGCCTTGCGACGTCGGACTGTTCGCCATGACGAATGCGACCTCGATTGCGCTTGCGTGCCTCGCGTGCTACTTGACCAGCCCCATGGCGCGGCGCGTCTGCTCCACGAAGGGATCGAGTTCCGCCATCTGTTTGGCGTCTGCGTCGACGATCTTGGCTACGCCAGTGGCCTTTGTGAACGCGGCTCCGTCGACAGGGTCGGCCACGAAAGCTTGAAACTGGCTGCGCAGGGACTGAATGACTGCCGCGCCAAGCCGCGGATGCGCCAGCACGACAAAGTTGGGAAAGTCAACGATCTGCTCGACGATCGCCAGCCGCTCGGCGTCGGCCGCAGGAATCGCCCGAAACTCGCCGTTGCTCATGAAGGCGCCGACCGCCTCACCTGCCAGAATCATGCGGCCGACCCCGACGTCGGTGCGCACCGACTTCACTTCGAAATCCCGCTCGGCCACGAGATCCTGTTTTTGCAGCCATTGCCGTGCATGCATGGCCACCAGCGACTGCGGATTCTGGAAGACAACCGCTTTCCCCTTGAGGTCCCGCGCCGACTTGATGCCGCCATCCTTCGCGCCGATCAAGAGAGCGCGGATGCGCGGCTCATAGATCGCGATGGGGACCATCCCGCCGTCGAGCTGCCCCACCCGGGCCAGGTGCGATCCGGTCACCGCGAGGTCGTAGTCGCCCTTCATCGTCGCCTCGAAAAACGCGCGGAAATTGGGCGCTGTCGCTACGCTGACCTTGGTGCGATTGTTGCGCTCCAGGTAGTTCTTGAGCGGTTCGTTCTGGGACATCAGAAGCGGCGCGGAGATAAAGGGCAATACGCCGATCGTCAAAGTCGCAGGGACCTGCGGCGCAGCAGCGGGCGCGGGTGCAGCTGCAGCCGGCTTTGCGGTGGCCTGGGCCACGTTCGCAGCGGCCGCCGGAGCGAGCCCCGCTGACGTGGAACGGTTTCGCAAGTAAGTGCTTCCGTCCGCATCCTTGATCAGCTCGAGCTGGCTGCCGACCTGAATCAGGTTTGGATTGGACAGACCGCTCTTCTGCGGGTTGTAAAGCTGGCGCCACTGCGCAGCATTGCCAGTCACCCGGGCGGCAATCCGGGCGAAGCTGTCGCCGGGCTTGACCTCAAATACGGTACCCGGCGCGACGGCGGCTGATGCGACCGCCGGCGCCTGTGCCGCCGCTGGAAACGCCCCCAGAAACAATGTCGCAGCAAGTGCGAGCAAAGCAAGACTGCATGTATCGGCGCGATAAAGCACTGCGCCCCCCTGCGTGGGTTCACTCACGGCCATGGCACTTCTCCCCTGATTAATTTTTGATTGCTTTTTCTGCAACAACAACCTGCGGCGCGGATTGTATTGCAACGCGACATCGATGTCGAAACGATGCGCCTTGCCCCCAATCGGGCCGGCGCCGCGCCCGAACCGATGGGCGCGCACGCGGCAGGGTCACGCGGGCGCGCCCACCTCTCCCTTGCGAATCGCCTCGGCGCGCTGCGCGATCGCAATACGCTCAGCCGGGCTCAGCCGCACGACGTTCTTCACCTGCAGCGCCATGCGCACGTTGCCCGCGAGAAGTTTTTCATGGCGCATCAGGAAGTCCCAGTACAGCGTCGTGTACGGACACGCGCTTTCCCCTGAGCGCAGCGCCGGGTCGTAGCGGCAGCGCTCGCAACCGCCGCCCATGCGCTGGATGTACTTGCCGGTGGCCGCGTAGGGCTTGCTGGCCATCAGGCCGCCGTCGCCATACTGGCTCATGCCCAGGGTATTCGGCAGTTCCACCCACTCCACCGCGTCGACATAGACCGACAGGTACCACTCGTGCACACGCTGCGGGTGCACCCCCAGCAATAGCGCGAAGAGGCCGGTGACCATCAGGCGCTGGATGTGGTGCGCGTAGCCGTGCTCGAGGGTCTGCGTGATCGCGTCGCGCAGGCAGGCCATGTCCGTGGCGCCGGTCCAGTACCAGGCCGGCAGGTCCTGGCGCGCGTCCAGGGCATTGAGCTCGGCGTAGTCAGGCATCCGGGTCCAGTAGATGCCGCGCACATACTCGCGCCAGCCGAGGATCTGGCGGATGAAACCCTCCGCGCTCTGCAAGGGAGCGTGACCGGCGTGGTACGCGGCTTCGGCGGCCAGCACGACTTCGTGTGCGGACAGTAGCTTCAGGTTCAGCGCTGCAGACAGGTGCGAGTGGTACAGCCACGGCTCGCCCGGCCACAGCGCGTCCTCATAGCGGCCAAACAGCGGCAGGCGCTCTTCGATAAAGCGCTGCAATGCGATGAGCGCCTCTGCACGGGTGAGCGGCCAGGCGAAGCTCTCGAGGCGACCGGGATGCCGGGCAAAGCGCGCCTCGACAAGCGCGATCACCTCGCGCGTGATGGCGTCGGGCTTGAATGCGGCGCGCGGCGGCACAGCCCCAGGACCGGCGGGCCCGAAGGCCGCGCGGTTGTCGGCATCGAAATTCCACTTGCCGCCCTCGGGCTGGCCATCGCGCATGAGCACCCCGTGGCGCTTGCGCTGCTCGCGGTAGAAGTACTCCAGGCGCAGCGACTTGCGCCCCCTGGCGTGCTCGGCGAACTCGCGCACGCTGGCGAAGAAGTGGCGGTCCTCGCAGATTTCCAATGCGAGGCCGGACGCCTCGACCACAGCCTTGAGTGACTGCCAGACGCGCCAGTCACCGGGCGCGGTCATCACCACGCGCTGCGGTGTCAGGCGTGCGAGAGTCGCCTCGAGTTCGGCGGCCAGGCTGCCGCGGTTGTCCGCGTCGTCAAGGCGCCGGTAGTGAAGCGTCCTGCCGGCCGCGCGCAGCGCTGCGGCGAAGTGGCGCATCGCCGCCAGGAAAAGGACGATACGCTGCTTGCCGGACCAGACGTGGGTGGATTCCTCGGCGACCTCCGCCATCCATACGGCGTCCTGCGCGGGGTCGAAGCCGTCGAAGGCGGCCGCCTCGAGGTCGAGCTGGTCGCCGAGCACGATCACAAGATTGCGCACGCGACTCATGCGCCACCTTCAAGACCGCGCCCCTTGCGGCAGGCATCCGAGCAGAACTTCACTTCCGCCCAATTGCGTGCCCAGCGCTTGCGCCAGGTCATCACGCGCCCGCAGGCGCTGCAGGGCTTGCTGGGCAGCGACTGCTTGTTGCCTTTGAACGACGAAGACGGCTTCATCGCTGCCTGGCTACGCTGGCGCGCCGGCATGGATAGAAAGGCGCTCAACGCGCGCGCCGCAACTCGCGCGACGCGGGCGTCGCCGGCCGATGACCGCCTCGCGCCCTCCCGCCGGATTCATCGGCGCGGGCGCCACAGGGGCCTCATGAACAGAAAGCTGCGGTAAACCGCTTCGAGCAGCCAGAGGCCCGCGCCGGACCCGAAAAGGCGTCCCAGCCAGGACCACCGCGGCAGCGACTGCCACAGCCCTGTAAATGCCGCAGCGCCGCTGACCAGACTGCCGTCGGCGCGACGCAGGTGCAGGCGCTTCATGGCCGCGTCGCGCGAAAGATCCGGCCCCAGTTCCGCCGCTGCGCAACGCGTGATGTCGACCCAGCGCACAGCGTCGGCTCCCGGCTGCCGGCGATACATCGCGATCTCGCGCGAACAAATAGGGCAGGCGCCGTCGAAATACAGGGTCGGGCTTGGGGAATTTTGTTTTGGCATGCATCAATTGAATCACAAAATACACTCATTTACAACTCATAATTTGATTATTCGTCATTTTTGCTCTAATATCCAACTCAATTAAAACTCATCTGTTTTGATGCTTCATGAAAACAACCCGGTCAACCCCCGGCCCGTCGCAGCCATCAGCCCCGGCGCCCGCGTTCCGCAGTGCCGCCGTGGCGCGCATGGCGCAAATGCCGGTGGCGACCCTGCGCATCTGGGAGCAACGCTACCGGGCTGTGCGGCCGGCGCACGCGCCTTCCGGGCACCGCCTGTACTCACCGGCAGACATGCGGCGCGTGCAGTTGTTGCGACTCCTGACCCGGCAGGGCCATGCCATCGGCTCGATCGCCACGTTGGGCACGGACCAGTTGCAGGAGTTGTCCCGGGCCGCAGAGGGCATGGGGCCAGGCGCGGAACCGCAGGTCGCCCCGGCAACCGCGGCCATACGCCTGGTCGTCGTGGGACCGGCGCTGGCGGAGCGGTTGCAGCGCCCAACGCTCACCGCGCTGCTGCCCCGGGGCCTCCGGCGCCTCGTCGTCTTCGAGACGTTGGCCGAAGCGGCGCAGGCTGCGTCGGGCGGCGACGCCGACCTGTTGCTCTGGCATGCACCCGAATTGCGGCCCGAGGTTCCGGTTGAACTGGAAGCGGCGCGGAAAGCATGCCGCGCCCGGCAGGCGGCGGTGGTCTATCGATACGCGGCAACGGCTGCGACCCGCGCGCTGGCCAGCGCCGGAGTCGCGATGATCCGTGAACCCGCCGACGACGCGGCGCTCGGCGCCTGGCTGGCCTCGTTGCAAGCACGCGGGGCGGCCACAGCGACAAAGCCCGATCCTGCCGAAGCCGCACAGGCAGCCTCGGCGCGGCCCGCAGGCGCCGTGGCGCCACGCCGCTTTGACGACGCCACGCTGACCGCCATTGCCGGAATGGCTCCCAGCCTGGCATGCGAATGCCCGCGGCACCTGGCCGAGATACTCATGCAGCTTGCGAGTTTCGAGAGCTACAGCGCGGGGTGCATCAACCGCGATGCTGCCGACGCGGACCTGCACGCCTACCTGCAGCAGGTGGCGGGCACCTCGCGGGCACTGTTCGAAGCCGCGCTCGAACACGTGGCACGCCACGAAGGTCTGCGTCTGCCGAGAAGCGGGGCATCGACATGAGCCCCGTGAACGGCCTGCTACGCACAGCGCCGGCGCCCGTGGCGTGGTTGGGTTACGGCGGCCTTGTGCCGTTTGTCGCACTGGCGATCATGCTCGGCCTCGACTCGCAGCGCGCGCCAGTATGGTCCAGCGCGCTGGCAGGCTATGGCGCGGTGATCCTGAGCTTCGTTGGCGCGCTGCACTGGGGCTTTGCCATGACCGCCTCGGGACTCGATGCGTCACAGCGTACCCGTGCTTTTGTCTGGAGTGTCGTGCCTGCCCTGCTGGCCTGGCCGGCCACCGTCCTGCCGGGCCCGTACGCGTCGCTAATCCTGCTGCTGGGGTTCGGCCTGCACTTAGCCGAGGATCATCGGCAGTCAGGGCACGCCATCCTCCCCGCCTGGTACTTGCCCTTGCGTTGGCGCCTGACCCTCATCGCCGGCATATGCCTTGCGGCCAATGTCTGGCACGGGATGGCCCATGCCTGACATGTTCCAGCGACTGCCCGGATTCAAAGAGACACCCGCAGGGCTCGAACGCATGATCCTGAAGCGCCTGCCACGGGTACTGGTCGGCGGCACCTTGCTGATGTTTCTGCCGTCACTGCTGGTGCGCCTGGGCGGCGCCGCGAGTGTCGATGCCGCCCTACCCTTCGCCGCGACGAGCGTCGACATCTTCGTCATCGCCCTCGTCTTCCTGCACTGGAACCTCGTCCTCATTCTGGCCATCGGCGCCTTTATCGTCATGGTCATGAAAGGGCCGGCTTTTGTCGCCGACGCCTACACGCTCGAGGAAGCGGACCAACCCGTCCCGAATACTCCGCCAGAGAAGCGCCGAGCCCTCGTTCCCCCAGTCCCATTCGCCAATCACCCATAGGATGTCGCCGTGAAAACCCTGCTGGTCGCCCTGTTCCTATCGCTTCTCTCCCCCACGACGATGGCCATTGAAGAGCCCGCTTACACGGTCGTGCAACAGCTCGACGGCGTCGAGGTGCGCCAGTACGCGCCTTACGTGGTGGCGCAGGTGCTCGTGCCCGGCCCGGCCGACGAAGCCGGCAGCCAGGCCTTTCCGATCCTGGCCGGCTACATCTTTGGCAAGAACAAAGGGGAGCGCAAGTTCGACATGACCGCGCCCGTGACCCAGACCGCCGCGCCGGTCAAGATGGAAATGACGGCACCTGTCACCCAGGCGCCGGCACCTGGTGGCTACGTCGTGCAGTTCGTCCTGCCCAGGCGCGTCACACTCGCGTCAGCGCCCGAACCGCTTGATGCGCGTGTGGAGCTGCGCGAAATGCCGGGCCGCCAGGTTGCGGTGATCCGCTACTCGGGGTTCTGGTCGCAGGCAAATCATGATGAACAACTGGGCCGATTGCAGGCGGCGCTGCGCGCGGCACAGCTCACCTGGGTCGGGGAGCCGACGCTCTCGCGCTACAACCCGCCCATCACGCCGGCGTTCCTCAGACGCAACGAGATCTGGCTGAACCTGGCGGCATCAGCGGCGGGAGTCGCGGCGCGCTGACGCGAATTCCGGGCCCCGTCAGGCCTTCTGGCGCACATGCGCCCAGACATGCACGTGCGGCTCGCCGTTGAAAAACCACACCATGTCGGGTCCTTCAAGCTGCCAGACGTCCCACACGCCGTCGCCGCCGATGTCGCGCGCCAAGTAAAAGGCCAGATGCATGTCCTTGAAGCCGGCGTCGATCATGCGCAGCGCATCGGCGGCGTCTTCGCGGCGAAACGGCAGGGTCAGGTCGGCCAGCACGCGGCGCACCTCGTCGTGCTGGTCGCGGCTCATTTCACTCATCGGGATGCCCGGCAGGCCGGCGGCCCTGCCGGCGAGCCGCACGGTGGCGGTACCGCGGTCGCGCCGGTCACCATCGACCAGTGCCAGGCCGCGCTGGCGCCCATCGAGCATCTGGTAGACGGCATTGGCACGCCTGGCCTGGTACCAGTAGACGTTGCCGGGATGATCGGCGCGCTCGTGGAAACGCTCGTGGAAATGCCCGTAGAAAATCGGCCCGCCGAACGCGACCCCGGCATCGCCGCCGACGCGGCGCGTGCAATGGTGCGCGGTAAGGACCATCTGAAAGCGGCCGCTCTCGGGCGTACCGAAAAACGCGATCGTGGTGCTGGCAGCGAAGTCGTTACGCACGCCGTCGTGCAGCACCTGCTTCATGACGGTCGGACCGTATTCCTCGCTGTGCAGGGCCATGAAGATGTCGTGCACCAGACGCTGCTGGTCCGGGCTGTAGAAGGCCGCCAGGCGCTGCGGCGTGACGAACCAGAAATTGTCCACGCGTGAGCGCAGCGGCGAATCATAGGGAAAGCACACCGCCTCGCGCTGGGTGGCGGTGAGCTGACCATAAAGTTCGGCGGCCAGCTGCTCAGCGCGGCCGGCAGGGCGCCCCGCGGCTTGCGCAAGCAAAGACTGGGGTGCGGCCACGAGGGCCGCTGCGCCCAGGGTGGCGCTGAGGAAACGGCGCCGCGTGAAGTTCGGCTCGTCGGTCAAAGTCTGTGGCAAAGCCAGCTTTTGCGCTCCGGTGTGCATGGGGCGGACTCCAATTTCAGGTTGGCGGTGGCGGTGCATCCGCACCAGGCCTGCCGAAGCGCAGCCAGCAAGGCGCAGTCTCGACAAGTCTATTCCGTATCGGCAAAGGCGTTACGCCCGGCAAAGGAGATTTATTCCCCTCGCCCCGTAAACGCCAGCAGGTCGCTCAACTGGTCATCCGCCTTTAGCAGGTCGCGGCGCACGCGCCCGTGATGCCGCTCGGCCGCTCCCTGCGCCATGTCAACGAGCGCGCGCCCGAGCCAGCGCGGCAGCGGGCTGCCACGGCCGGCATACATGCGCTGCACCTGCGCGGCGACGCGCCGCATCGCGTGCTGGAAGACTTCATCGTCGAGCGATACGATCACCTGATAGCTGCCCGGGTCACCCTGGCGGCCGCAGCGGCCGAAAAGCTGGCGATCGATGCGCCGCGAATCGTGGCGCACCGTCGAGAGCACGTGCAGGCCGCCCAGATCGGCCACGCCGGGGCCTAAGCGGATGTCGGTGCCGCGCCCGGCCATGTTGGTGGCCACCGTGATGCGCCCGTGTTCGCCGGCGCGCGCCACGACCTCGGCCTCCTCCTGGTCCTGGCGCGCGTTGAGTACCTGGTGCAAGAGCCCTGCAGCGTGCAGGAGTTCACTCAAGTGTTCCGAGGCCGCCACCGAACTCGTACCCACCAGCACCGGCCGCCCCTGGGCATGCAGGCGCCGCAGCACGGCCATCACCGCGTTCCATTTCTCGTCCGTGGTGGCGTACACCTCTTCAGCCAGGGCGATGCGGCGCACCGGCCGGTTGGTCGGGATCGTCATCACCGGTAGGCGATACACCGCCCACAGCTCGCGCGCCACCTCGCGCGAGGTGCCGGTCATGCCGGCCACGCGCAGGTAGCGGCGAAAGAATCTCTGGTAACTGATGCGCGCCAGGGTCTCCTGCTGGCCGGTGATGGCGCAGCCCTCCTTGGCCTCGATCATCTGGTGCAGTCCGCGCTCCCACGAGCGATCCGCCATGACACGGCCCGTGTACTCGTCGATGATCTGCACCTTGCCGCCGCGCACGAGGTACTGCTTGTCCCTCTGGAACAGGTACAGCGCCGAGAGGGCGCGGCGCACCAGCTCCTCGCGCCGCCGCGGGCCCATCCACACCCCGCCATAGGGCTCGGCCAGTCGTGTGGCGTGACGGCGCCCCGCGTCGGTCAGCTCGACGTCATGCTCGCGCGGGCGGATCGAATAGTCGCTGCCGGATTCGAGCTGCCGGGCGATCGCGATCGCCTCACCGTAGATCTTCTCCTCGGCGCTGGTGTCGCCGCGGTTGGAGATGATGAGCGGGGTGCGCGCCTCGTCGACCAGCACGCTGTCGGCTTCGTCGATGATCACGAAGCACAGGCCGCGCAAAAGCAGGCGCGCGGTGCGCGCATGTTCGGCGTGCAGGCCCTCGATCTTCAGGTGCATGGGGCGCGCGTCGCGGCCCAGCATCAGGCGGTCCTTCAGGTAATCGAACACCAGCTGCTTGTTGGTGCCGTAGGTGATGTCGCAGGCGTAGGCCGCCTTGCGTGCCTGTGGCTCCAGGCCTTCGGTGATGGTGCCCACAGTAAGGCCGAAAAAGCGATACAGCGGAGCCATCCAGGCCGCGTCACGCTGCACCAGGAAATCGTTGACCGTGACGATGTGCACCGGGATTCCGGCCAGCGCGGCGGCGCAGGCCGGCAGGGTCGCGGTCAGGGTCTTGCCCTCGCCGGTCTCCATCTCGGCGATGCTGCCCTCGAGCATGACGCGCCCACCGATCAATTGCACGTCGAAGGGACGCATTCCCAGGCGCCGCTCGGCCACCTCCCGCACCATCGCGAAGGCGCGCGCGACCAGCGGTTCGAGGAGCCCCTCGCTATACAGGCGCCGGCGCAGTTCGGGTACCTGGGCGCGCATCTCCTGGTCGGTCTGCGTGGACAGACGAGCACCTTCGGCATTGACCAGCGCCAGGAACTCGTCGCGCCGCGCGCCGCGACCGAACGCGCGCTGGCGGATGAAGCCGGCGATCCTCGCAACGGCTCGATCCAGAGCGCCATCGCGCAGGTCCTCGCGCTGCGGATAGGGTCCGAGCGCGACGCCGGGACGCAGGGCCGTGGTCTCAGACATTGAAGTGGCGCAGCAACAGGCGCCGGAAGGCGCGCGCCAGCTGGATGCCGGCCGGCTCGTAACCGTGGTCGAAGCGCACGTAGACCCGTGCGCCGAGATACTCGGGACGCACCACGCCGGGCACGGTCAGTTCCAGCTGGAACACCTGCTTGACCGTCGCGACGCCGTTCTTGTCACGCGGATCAACCGCGATCTGGCCGCCGCCGGCAGTGCCCAAGGCCGCGGTCGGCAATTGCGCCGACGCGCCGGGCACCTCGCGCCGGATCCTCGCCGGCAGGGGTTCCTCACCCCACCCCGCCAGCATGACTTCGACCGAGCGCGTCGATTGGCGCACCAGCGCGATGTCATCCTGCACCAGCGCGACGCGCACGGTCAGTTCGCGCGGCTCGACCACATAGCCGATCAACTGCCCCTTGTTGACAAAACGCCCGGGCAGGTCCACCGCGTTGGGCACCACGAAGCGGCCCGCGCCACCGCTGGTCACGGTCAGTTCGGCCTCGCGCTCGCGCGCGCGCTTCAAGTTGGCCAGCGCTGCGACGAGCTCCTCGCGCACCATGGCCGCCTGTACGCGATCCACCGGCAGGGCCGCGTTGTACTTGGTCTGCAGTTCGTTGACCAGCGCGCGATAGAGCTCGGTACGGGTGGCCAAAAAGGGTTCCTCGGCGCGCACCAGCGGCTGGCCGCGCGTAACGATGCTGTCCGGCGGCGCGAGGAGCTCGACGATGAAGCCGTCGGCACCGGTGCGCACCTGCGCCTCCTCTGGCACCCAGATGACGCCTTCGCTGCGGCTCCAGTGCGGCGCCGGCAGCAGGAAAAGCAGTGCGGCGATGCCGGCCACGATCGCGACCGTGGTCACGAAAGCGCGGCCGCGTTGGCGGCGCACGCCGGGATTGGTGAAGAGGAAGGAAAGCGCCTTGCCCATGGGGGTCAGCATCTGCGTGGCCACGGCCCAGATCGCCAACAATACGCCGATGACAAAAAACTGACCGGCGATGAAAAGGACGATGATGAACGAGATGAATATTCGGTAGAAGAACGAGGTGATCCCGTAGACCACCAGCCAGACGCGCTCCCCGGCGGTATTGTCATGTTGTTCGGCCCGGCGCATGCCCAGCACATAGCGCTGGAACAGGTAGCCCAGGTACTGGTTGGAACGCGCGCCCAGGTTGGGGATCTCGATCGCATCGGCCAGTACGTAGTAGCCGTCGAAACGCAAGAGCGGGTTGCCGTTGAAGAGCAGCGTCGAGACCCCGCTGATGAGCATCACGTTGTAGGCCACGGCGCGCACCGCGCCCGGCTCGACGGCCAGCCAGACGAACATCGCCAGCGAACCCAAGAAGAGCTCCACCGCGATGCCGGCGGCGCCCACGACCATGCGCTTCCTCTTGTCGATGAAGCCCCAGGACGACGAGGCGTCGACATAGGGCACCGGCGAGAACACCAGGAGCATGATGCCGATCTCGTGCACTTCGCCGCCCCACTTGCGCGTCGCATAGGCGTGGCCCAGCTCGTGCAGGGTCTTGACCACCGGGTAGACCAGCCACAAAAGCAGAAGATTGGCCGGCTCCAGCACGCGCTCGGTGATGTTCTCGGTCAGGTCGGTCCAGTGCGACACCGCCAGCACCGCGCCGGCGGTCACGACTGCGAGCCACAGGACGATGCCGAACCAGCCGAACAGCGGATTCACCCATGGCAGGGTGCGCACCAGGAAGCGGTCGGGGTCGAACAGCGGAAAGCGCAGCGCCAGCGGCGTCCACAGGCGCCGCTTCCAGAGCAGGCGCTCGTGGCGCTGGAAGCGGCGGAACACCTCCATGCTGTCCGGCGGCACGTCGCACAACAGCGCATCGGCGGCGTGCAGCTGGCCAAGCAGGCGGATCGCGTCTTCCTGGGTCGGCGCGGCATCCCCCAGATGGGCACTGGTCGCGTCCCAGAGCTCCTGCACGGTGCGCGCGCCGTCCATGAGCCCGATGAAATGGTGCGCCGCCGGCGTGAAGCGGTGCGAGCGCTCGGCGGCCTGGTCCTGCAGCACGTACCAGACGCGACCGCGAAACGACTGGCGCAGGATCTTCGCGTGGGAGCGGATGCGCGGCTTGAGCGAGGCGACGCGGTACCACGATGGACTGAATAGAGCTTCACTCACGGCATGCGCCGTGTCCTGCTCACGGCCACCACGACCAGACCCACATGCGCATCCAGTGGACGAGTTTGTGGGTCCAGATCCAGATCAGCTTGCGCCTCTCGATGTCGATCTTGCCCACGCCCTCCATGCCCGGACGCAGCTTCTCGACCGCGCCGGTGGCGACGGCTTCAACACGGAAGAAGTTGCGCCCCTCATCGATCACCGAGACCGGAGTGATCTTCTCGATCCTGAGCGCGATCTCCTCGTTGGGCATGCTCGACAACGCCAGCCGCCCGGCCTGGCCGACGCCCACGCGCGTGATGTCGCGCTCGTCGACCTTCATGATGACCCGATAGCTGTCCAGCGGCGCGAGTTCGAAAAGCACGCTGCCGCGTTCCACCGCGGCGCCGAGCGACTGCGAGAGGTCGCCCTTGACGACGACCGCGTCGAAGGGCGCGGTCAGGCGCGTGCGTGTGATCTGTTCCTCGACCAGGGCCATCTGCGCGCGCACCTGCGCGGTCTGCGTGGCCAGGATGCCGGCCCTTGCGCGGTTGCCTTCGGCAATCGCCTGGCGGCGCTCGCTCTCCTGCTGCGCGCTCTGGCTGACGAGCTTTTGCCGCTCCAGGCGCAGATCGCGGTCGTCCATGGCGGCCAGGATGGCGCCCTTCTGCACCACGTCGCCGGCGCGTGCGCGCGCTTCCACGATGTAACCCTGCATCGACGCCGTGACCGCGCGCTGGACCTTACCCTCCAGGCTGGCGTCGGCGGTGATCATGTAATCACCTTCGACGATCGAGAAGAAGCCAACCACCAGCACGATCGCAAGCGCCCACAGCTTGAGTGCGAAATGGCGCGGACCGAAGAGGTGGCGCAGCTGCGTCGCGGCGCTGTCCCAGGCCTTGCGGCCGATCCAGCGATCCTCGCGGCGCTTCACATCCAGCACCGGGCCAACCAGCAGCGCCGCATGCTCGGTGAGTTCAATGGTGCGCGCGTCGAACTGGGCGCCCACCGGCAACTCGAGCACCAGCGCGCCCAGCACCCGCTCGCCGACCGTGAGCGGCACTGTGCAAACCGCGCCGGCACCGTGCTGCTGCATCAGTTCGGCATGCGCGCGGGTGACCTGGAACGGGCCATCGGTGCGCGCCGGCATGACAACGGTCGCCAGCTGGTCGGCAGCCTCGTCCATCGCCGCTTCAAGCGCGCGGATCAGGTTGGATTTCTTGCCGAAGGCGGCGCTGTGCGACAAGGCCGCGACCAGGATGTGGCGGCCCTTCATGAAGCCGATGGCGACCCGCTCGCAGCCGAACGTGGTCGCCAGTTCGGTCACGACGGCCGTGGCCGCGGCCTGGAAACGCTCGTGCTGCAAGGAGGTGGCGATCAGCTCCAGCACGGTGACCAGACGCGCCTTGCTGGTGAAGGTCTTGCGCCGCGCCAGTACTTCAAGCCAGCCCAGGCCGAATCCCAGGCGCTGCACCACATCACGCACCGCGCCGTCGGCGCGCCCCTCGAGTTCCAGCGCGGCTACACCATAGAGTTCATCGTCGATGACGACCGGGTGCGCGACGAAGACCGGCTCCTGGCGCCGCGCCGCACGCGTCACCCCGTCGACCACCACCTGCCGCTCCTTGAGCGCACGCTCGACGATACCGGCTAACCGCGGTGAACCCTCGATGGCCTCCGGCCACACCGCGACCGGCGCGAAATTGCCGGACTCGGCCGCGCGCAGGATCACGGCGCCGCGAATGACGCCTTCGAAGGTGCGGCACTGGATGTCAAGCCAGTTGGCGGCGAAATTGCGCGCATCCGAGGCGTGCGACAGGCGTGCCCACCACGCCGAATCGTAGCCGCCACCAGATCCATCGCCGGAGCCGCGCCGGGCGTCCGAGATCAGGACAATGTCGTCGTCCCCTGCCACGTGCTGTTTCCTGTCGATGCCGGCGTTACTGCAACGCCGCACCCACGTCCACAAGGTCGGTCTCGGCGAGCATGCCTGCGGCCAGTTTCAGGCGCAGGCGAAACAGCAGGTAGTCGTAGCGCGCCTGCGCGTGATCGCGCCGCGCCAGATAGACGTCGCGCTGGGCGTCGAGCACCTGCAACAGGGAGAAGAGACCGGATTTGAACCCCTGCTCGCGCGCTTCGAGCGCGCTTTCCTGGGACACCACCGCCTGGCGCAGCGCCTCGACCAGGTTGACCGCCGAGAGCGTCGCGTCGAACGAGGCACGCGTGGCGCGCTCGATGCTGCGCCGCTCGAGCTCGAGGTCCTCGAGCGACTTCTGGAAACGATGCGCCGCCTCGGCAGTCACTGCGGTGGTGAGCCCGCCCTCGAAGATCGGCACCGACAGACGCAGCGTCATGTCGGTGGATTCGGTCAAAGTACCGGGGCCAAAAGTCCCGCCGGTCAGCGAACTGCCGGCGTCGCGCCGGTTGTGACTGACCAGGAAGTTGAGTGAAGGATAGTGGCCTGCACGCTGGCGCTCGACCTCCTGGCGCGCCACCTCGACCGCTTCGCGGCGTGCACGCAGCAGCAGGTTCTGATCCAGCGCGGTGTCGACCCAGCGCTCGACGACGGCCGGCTGCGGGATCTCGAGAGGAAACTGTGAACGCAGGGTCTGCAAGCCCGGGATCACGCGCCCGATGATCTCGCGCAAGGCCTGCTGCGCGTCGCGCAGCTTGTTGCCGGCCTCGACTTCGCGCGCCTGGGTGATCGCGAAACGCGCCTGCGCATCGTAGAGATTGGTAACCGTACCGAGGCCGGAGCGCAGTCGCTCACGGGCCAGTTCGAGCACCTTGCCGACCGCTGCGCGCTCGGTCTGCGCCAGCCCCAGACTGTCCGAGGCAGCCAGAACGGACAAATAGGCCGCCGTCGTGCGCAGCATCAGGTCCTGCTCGGCCGCCAGACGGACGAACTCGGCCTGCTTGACCACCGCACGTGCCTGCTCCATGCGCGCAATAACGTCGCGTCGGAAGATCGGCTGGGTGATCGAAAGCGTGCCGCTGGTGGTCGGAAAGGTGCGCACACCCGTGGCGACAAAAGCGCTATCGTTGCGCAGCACATGACTGCGCGTCTCAATCTTGTCGAGCTCAAAACGAACCGTCGGCAGAAATCCCGCGCGCGCCTGATCCAGCGCCATGCTGCTGGC
>JBJXGS010000294.1:0-2853 GCA_046160545.1 Burkholderiales bacterium | reverse complement strand
GCGCGCCTGGCGGTGACGGATTCCTGACCTTCAAAGCCCCGGAGGGCGCATGACCCGTTTGCCTCGTCTCCTGACCTTGCTCGTCGCGCTCGGCGCGCTGGCTCCGGTGGTCGACGCCCACGCGCAGGCCTATCCGAATCGACCGGTCCGTCTGGTCGTGCCATTTGCGCCAGGCGGCGGCACCGACGTGCTTGCGCGCATGCTGGCCCAGCACCTCTCCAAATCATTGAACGGCAATGTCGTGGTCGAAAACCGTCCCGGCGCCGGTGGGACGGTCGGCTCGGACGCGGTCGCGAAGTCGGGGGCGGACGGCTATACCCTGCTCATGGGCACCAACGCCACCCTGGCGCTGGCGCCGGGCCTGTACCCCAGGCTCGGCTATGACCCGGTGCGCGATTTCACGCCGATTGCATTGGTCGCCACCGGCCCGAGCATTCTGGTCGTTCATCCGCAAGTCGCGGCTGCGGACACGGCGGCGCTCCTGCGGCTGGCGAAGGCGTCGGCGGCTAAGCTCAACTACGGCTCCGCGGGCAACGGCAGCATGGCGCACATCTCGACATCGCTCTTCAATCGACTGGGCGGCGCCGACACCGTTCACGTGCCGTTCAAGGGCGGCGCCGCGGCCGTGCAGGAACTCGTCGCTGGTCGCCTTCAGTTCATGATCGCAGGCCCGGTGGAGACCTTGCCGCTGGTCCAGGCGGGCCGGCTGCGCGCACTCGCGGTCACGACCTCGCAGCGCTTTTCCGGCCTGCCGGACCTGCCGCCGCTCGCCGATGCCTTGCCGGGCTACGAGACCGCAAACTGGTTCGGCATCTTTGGGCCCGCAGGGCTGCCCGGCGACATCGTCGGCCCGCTCGCACGCGCCGTGCGCGAGTTGCTCGCGCAGCGCGATACGCAGGAGTCACTGCTCAAACAAGGCGTCGAGGCGCGGCCGCTCGACGGGGCCGCGCTGCGCGAATTCTTCAACGCCGAAGTCGCCAAATGGACGCGTGAAGTCCGCGCCATGGGCATTGCGCTGGACTAAGGGCCCGGGACCGCGGCTTTTGGCGGATGCATTGAGCTTCAGACCGCCAGCCCGTCGATCTGCTCGTAGACGCGCGACAGCCACACCTTGACGCGCTGACGCTCGAGCAAACCCAGGTCTGCGCCGCCCGCACTGACCGGCTGGATCGCCGCCCAGAAGCTGGTGTCGCGCGCATCGATCTTCTGCATCGTCGCGTCGTTCAAGTGGCCGATGCGCAGCACGCGCGCGCCGCCTTGCTCTGCACGCGTCTTCTCGCCGGAAGCGTCGAGGATCGTGAAACCGTCGCCGCGCAGCGCGTTCAGGACCATGACGAGCTGCACCCGGCTGCCGAAACCGTCCAGCAGGGTGCGCAGCAGGTCCACCGAATCGCGCCCCGCGTCCATGACGTGCCAGTAAGTGATCCTCAGACCAACCTCGGGCGCCAGTTCGATAAGCCCGGAATCGTCCATCCAGCGCGAGAGCGAATGGTGGGTCTGCGCGGCCAAGTCGAGCAGGATGCGCTGGTCCGGGTTGGCCGCCGCGGCCTCGACGACGCGGTCGAGGTTGGCATAGTCGTCGATCACCACCGGCGAGGCATAGCCGGCATAGAAGCGCAGCAGCGCGCCATGCGATTTGTCCGAGTCGTAGCCGGTAAAGGGCAGGCCGCGGTCGATGAAGTACTGGGCGAGGATGCGCGCGACGACAGATTTTCCGACGCCGCCTTTTTCACCGCCGATGAGATGCAAAGTGCTCACGCTCAACTTTCGTCTGATGGGACCGGCATTATCCGGCAGCGCGCAGTTACCTTGGCCGATTCCGGATTCATCGCAGACGACAACACACGATGGCCTTGATAATGTCGCTACCTATGGATCCGCGACACAACCCCTGTCCCACGGAGGCGGGCCGCGCGCCGCCCGAGCCTGCTCGAGAGGCCGGAGTCCCGCGCGAATCAGTTCCGTCGGCCGCGGCTCACCGCGCGCACGCCTCTTAGACCATGGACCCCGGCGCCCTGGGCTCCCTCCTGCTGCTGACTTTTTTGCTCGGTGCGCGGCACGGGCTGGACCCTGACCATCTGGCGATGGTCGACAACCTCGCGCGCCACAACGCGCAGGCAGCCCCACGGGTTGCGCGCTGGTGCGGCGCATGGTTCTCGCTCGGCCACGGCTGCGTGGTCACTCTCTTCGCGACCGTGCTGGCGTTCACTGCGGCACGAGGGGCGCTGCCCGATTGGCTCGAAGGCACCGGCAGCCTGGTGTCGATCGTCTTCCTTTTGGTCATCGGCCTCGTCAACTTGAGCCGGGCCATGAAGCCCGATGCGCCCGTGCCCTTCGCGCCGCGCAGCCGGCTTTTTGCAGGCGCGCTCAAGGCTACCCATCCTCTCTCGATCTCGCTTGTCGGCGCTTTTTTCGCCGTGTCCATGGACACCCTGAGCCAGGCGGCGCTGTTCTCGATCGCCGCGACAGGGAATCTGGCCGTGGCGACCGCCGCGCTCCTGGGCGTGACCTTCACATTGGGCATGCTGTGCGCTGACCTGGGCAGCAGCTATCTGGCGCTTGCTGCCTTGCGAAATGGCAGCCCCGCCTACGCGCGCGGGATCACCTTTGCGGTAGGGATCCTGAGTTTGGTCGTCGCCGCCTGCGGGGCGCTGCGCCTGGGCTGGCCGCGCTTCGCCGAAGGCTACGAGGAGGCGGCCTTTGCCTTCGGGACTTCCCTTCTAGTCCTGGGAGCGCTCGCGGCTGTGTGGCCGTTGATTTTCCGGGCCAAGGCGCCCTCTGTCCAAAGGCATTGAAGCCCTGTCGACCAGTCCTCGCAACGTAAAATCGAGACATGGCACATTACGACTGGGT
>JBJXGS010000293.1:0-24511 GCA_046160545.1 Burkholderiales bacterium | reverse complement strand
CAAGCTGCAACTGATGTTCGAGCCTGGCCGCAACCTGGTCGCCAATGCCGGACTGCTGCTCACCCG
This sequence comes from Burkholderiales bacterium, assembly GCA_046160545.1. Classification (GTDB taxonomy): domain Bacteria; phylum Pseudomonadota; class Gammaproteobacteria; order Burkholderiales; family JAEUOS01; genus JAEUOS01. The sequence continues at coordinate 24,445 of JBJXGS010000293.1, read as the reverse complement.
CGTCGTCACTCTCAAACCCGCGGCACGCAATTTCGCGGTAGTGGACGCGGCGATGAACGATCTCCTGCGCCCTTCGCTTTACTCCGCCTGGCATTCCATCCTGCAGGTTGGTTCGCGCGCAGCACCCGTCGCGTCCTGGGACATCGTCGGCCCCGTATGCGAGTCAGCTGACTTTCTCGGCAAGGAGCGCCAACTTGCACTCGCAGAAGGCGACCTTCTGGCGGTCATGTCAGCCGGTGCCTACGGAATGGTCATGTCATCGAACTACAACTCCCGCCCGCGCGCCGCAGAGGTGATGGTCAATGGCCGGGACATGGCTGTGGTCCGCGAGCGCGAAAGCTTCGAGTCACTCTACGCGTTGGAGCGCATTCCCGGCTGATCGCTCCGGTACAAGCGCGGGTCACAGTGCGCGCGCGCAGGCCACTGCCGAGGCCCAGGCCCACTGGAAGTTGTAACCCCCGAGCCACCCGGTCACGTCCACGACTTCGCCGATGAAGAAGAGTCCCGGCACGATGCGCGACTCCATGGTTCGCGACGACATCTCACGCGTATCGACGCCTCCCAGTGTCACCTCGGCCTTGCGGAACCCTTCGGTTCCGGCAGGACTGAGTTGCCAGTGACTCAGGGATTGCGCCAGGTCACGCAGACGACGATCAGGCATATCTGCCAGCGGCCGGCCGGCATCAGCCCCGAGTTGCTGCGACGTCCAGGTCGCGGCGAGCCGGCGTGGCAATACGTCGGCGAGAGCAGTCGCGGCAAGTGCCTTGCGGCCCGCCTTGTCGGCCACCCACGCATTCCAGTCGAAGTCGGGAGTGAGGTCGATCGCAAGCGTTGCGCCGGCGCGCCAGTGATTGGAAATCTGCAGGATCGCTGGTCCGGACAGGCCCCTGTGAGTGAACAGCAGATCCTCGCGAAACACCGCGCGTCCATAGGGGCCGGCGCACTCAATGTCGGCGGTCAGCGACACCCCGGCCAATTCGGCGAACGATTTCCATTGCGGTGCGGCGAAGGTCAGTGGTACCAAACCCGGCAGCGGCTCGACGATGGTGTGTCCGAACTGGCGGGCGATGCGATAACCGAAATCGGTCGCTCCGATCTTGGGAATCGACAGGCCGCCTGTGGCAACCACCAGCGCCCGCGCCACGATCGGACCGGCCGAGGTCTCGAGCCTGAAATGCGCGCCGTCGCGCCGCACGGTCGCAACCGAGGTCTCGCGGCGCCACGAGACCCGCCCGTTTGCGCACTCGGCTTCCAGCATTTCGATGATGTCGCCGGCCGACTCGTCACAAAAAAGTTGCCCACGATGCTTTTCGTGAAATCCGATGCGATGCTGCCGCACCAGGGCGACGAAATCACTTGCGCCGTAACCGGCTAGCGCCGAGCGGCAAAAATGCGGGTTGCGCGAAACGAAATGTTCCGGCGCTGCGCCGCGGTTTGTGAAATTGCAGCGCCCCCCGCCGGAAATGCGGATCTTTTCGCCGATCCGCGCGGAATGGTCCACCAGGACGACCCTTCGGCCGCGCTGTCCCGCGACCGCCGCGCACATCATGCCTGCCGCCCCGGCGCCGACGACGGCGACATCGAAGACTTGCGAGCGCCCGGATGCAGACTCGGGCATGTGAGGACTCAGCTTGTCCGGCCGGCCTACAGCTCGCCGTAGGAGTGCAATCCGGACAGGAAGATATTGACGCCGAGGAATGCGAAGGTCGTCACCAGAAGCCCGGCAAGGGTCCACCAGGCCAGCAAGGTGCCTCGCATGCCATTGACCAGACGCATATGCAGCCAGGCTGCATAGTTGAGCCAGACGATCAGGGCCCAGGTTTCCTTGGGATCCCAGCTCCAGTAACTGCCCCAGGCTTCGGCAGCCCACAAGGCGCCAAGAATGGTCGCAACGGTAAAGAAGGCGAAGCCGACAGCGATCGCCCGATGCATGACATCGTCGAGAACCGTAAGGGCGGGCAGGCGCGGCGCAATGCGCGCGCGCAGCATCACGATCAACGCGAAGGTCGCGCATGTGAATGCAAAGTAGGCTGCCCAGTAGGGTGAGGCGCCACTCCTGCGGAACACGATCGCCTCGAGCGCGAGCGCCACCGCCAGAGCGATACCTGCGCCCCACACGGCGGCCAGCGAGCGCTTGCCCAGCGAGTCGTGATACGACTTGAGCAGATAGGCAAAGCCAACCATGGCCGCGACGGAAAACGCGCCATAGCCGATGAAGTTGGCCGGCACGTGGATCTTCATCCACCAGCTCTGCAGGGCCGGCACCAGCGGCTGGATTTCATGTGCGCCGCGATCGAACGTGTACCAGAGCAGGAAGCCTACCGCCGCTGAAATGACCAGCATGACGAACGCCCCCATGGCACGCGTCGCGTAGCGGCGCTCGTAATAGAGGTACATCACCGAAGTGAGCATGCAGAAGAGGACAAACACCTCATACAGATTCGAAACCGGAATATGTCCAATGTCGGATCCAAGCAGATAGCTCTCGTACCAGCGCACCAGCATGCCGGTGAGCCCGAGGGTCACGGCCATCCATGTGAACCGCGTACCCATCACAAGTCCGAAGTCCGACCCTGCCAGAAGACCCAGCCAATAGCTGCCGGTGGCAAGGAAGAACAAGAAGCTCATCCAAAGGATGGCCGACTGGCTGGACAGGAAATACTTGAGCAGAAAGGTCTTCTCCGCCGCCTCAAGAGACCCTCCGTAGAGGCCGATGGCCGCGAACGAAAGCGCCGCGACGACCACCAGAAAGGTTCGGAGCGGCGCGAAAAACCAGCCCAGCCATGCGAGTACCGGAACCGTGCAAACGAGAATAGTCTTCTCGTAGCCATCCATGTACGCACCATAGCGCGTGAATGCAAATGCCGCCCCGGCAGCAAGCAGCAGCGCGAATGCGATATCAAGCCCGGAGAAGCGCCGCTGCGTTTCAATGCTTCCGGTGTCGGTCGCGAGAGGTTGGGTCAATTCCATTGCGAGGCTCCTTCTAATCCGCCGCGGACGACGCGTGGGCGAGCCGGCGCGACAAATCGCTGAACTCGCGCTCGAAATCGACGCCGCGACGCGTTCCGCTCATCGCGACCAGCACACGGTCCGGCTTGATCAGAATCCAGGCGCGCCGCTCACGAATATAGAACATTGCGAACACCCCGAGCACAAGCAGGAGGCAACCCAGGTAGACGATGTTCTTGCCGGGCGAGCGCGTCAGCTGAAATACGCTTGCCTTGACTTCGTCAAAGGCATTCAGGTGCAGGTAAATGGGCGCGCCGTAAAAATGGCTGTCCGAAATCGCGTTGAGGGCATCTTGTACGAAGCGGGTAGATGCTTCGTCGGCAGGTAGCGGTGCCATGCCCTGCCGTTCGCGCGCGGCCTGCCATGCGTGCCATGCCGCGCCGTTGAGTATGCGCAGAAAAATCTCGGCAGCCTTCTCGCGTTCGGCCTCCGGAATGCCCCGTTCGATGAAGTCCGCCACCGCCTGGTAACCGCGTACACCAAAGGTCTCCAGGGAGCGACGGCCTGATTCAGCCAATTGCGCACGCATCCGGGGATCACCACCGGAAGGCGCCAGGTCGCCGGCCAGGCGTTCACCGGCCAGAGACTGTGTCGCCGGATCGGCTAGCGCTGCACGCAGACGCATGAATTCGTCAAGACCACCATTGCCATCGAGCGGCAAACGCAGATAGCGAAAAGGGTCTGCCGGCGCCTCGCGCATGCCGCTCAGCAGGTACCAGCGACCGTCGATGTCCATGGGCAGCATGTAGTTCTGGTACTCGCGCGCCTGCCCGGCACCATCGCGCAACTTGTAACCGACGGTGGGGCCGACGTTGCGCATCTCCTTTTCACGTCCGGGAGCAGCCCCGGGACCCAGGCTTTCGTGGACCCGCTCGGCGACTCCACGGGCGCCGGAAAGGGAAGTGCGCACCTCGCGCGCCGCGACCCGTTCGACGTTGAAAGGGCGGAACGCGACGACCTCGAGGGTCAGCGCCTTTTCCGGCGCCGCCTCGGGCGCCAGTGCTGTGTTGCGCCCCACCTCGCCTTCCACGACAAACCGATAGTCGCGCCCTCCCTGCAGGGGGAATCCGCTCAGCGTCACCTGGGTGCCGCCATCATCGAAGCTCGACTGATAGACCGCAATGCCGCGATGGATAAATGGTCGATTGACCTCAATGCGCGCCGCCACGACCTTGCCGGAATCGCGATCGGTAACTTCGACCTCGCTGGCAAACAACTTGGGCTGACCGCTCGAATAGTGTTCGATGACGAACTTCTTGAGCGCAATGGTGAACGGCAATTCCTGCAACAGGATGCCGTCACGGTGCGCCAGGACCGCAAAGTCGCGCTTGTCGCCTTCGGGGATCAGCACGTTGCCGCGAAAGCTCGGGTTGTCCGCCGCAAGTCGGCTCTGCACCGGTATGTCGGCGATCAAGGGATTGCCCTTGACGACTTCCTTGCCGCCGAACATGAGTTGTGCGCGCAGCAACAGATCGCCGTCAAGCAGGCCGCCGACACAAATGACGATGATGCCGACATGGGTGAATACATATCCCAGCCGATTGGCGCTGCCGGCCTTGGCAGCGATCAGCATGCCGCCATCATTGATTCGTGAGCGAGATGCAAAGCCTGCCCTGCGCAGTACCGCTTCGAATCGCGCAGCCGCACCAGCGGTCGGCGCAGCCAGCTCGACCCGATGTGGGAACGCGGCAAAAGACTGCTCGCGCAGGTTGTCCTTATAACGTCGCATTTCGACGAACATCTTGGGCGCATTGCGGTACACGCACAGACTGGTCGAAAGCACCAGGAATGCAAGAATGCCGACAAACCACCAGGCGTTGTAGACAGCGTACAGCGAGAGTGCGTCGAAGACAGCAAACCAGAAGGGACCGAACTGGTTCAGGTAATTGTTGTACGGCTCGTTCTGCTTGAGAATCGTACCGGCCACCGATGCGACGGCGACCAGCGTCAGAAGGCTGATGGCAAAGCGCATCGAGCCGGCGAGCTCGAACGCCTGCTTCAGATAGGCGGGGCGCATGCGATTAGACGTTGGGGCCGTCGCTTGGGGTAGGGGAGCACGCAGCCCGCGCTGCGCAGTTCGGGTCGCCGCTAGGCGACCCGGTTTGGACGCCACAATCGCGCGGCGAGTTCCGTCGTTTTGACTCGAGACCCAGGCAAAGAGGCGCCCGGCGCGTCAGTTGGCTCGCTTCAGTCCAGCAATGTAGTCCGCGACCGCATCGATTTCGCGGTCGGACATTTTGGCAGCGACACCACGCATCATGCCGCTGGGATCGTTGGCGCGCTCGCCGGAGCGAAAGCTGACCAATTGCAACTTGGTGTATTCCGCCCACTGACCTGCTATGCGGGGATATTGCGCCGGGATTCCGCTGCCGGTGGGACCATGACATCCCGCGCACGCGGCGATTCCTTTCTCGGCAATGCCACCCCTGTAAATCCGCTCACCCAAGCGTACCGTCGCCGCGTTGCGCGCCGCGCCGTCCCCGGGTTTCTGCGAAGCATAGTATGCGGCGACGTTGCGCATGTCGTCTGCCGAAAGCGCGGCGGCGAATCCGGCCATGACCGCGTTCTTGCGCGTCTTGCCTTCCTTGTACTCGACCAGCTGCTTGGTCAGATATTCCGGATGCTGGCCAGCCAGCTTCGGATTGGCAGCCGCAGGACTGTTGCCGTCGGCATTGTGGCAAGCGGCGCAGACTTGCGCGGCAACCTGCGAACCGCGCGCGGTGTCGGCCTTCGCAGCGGGCTTGGGCGCTGCGCCCAGCGCAGGACCCAGAACGAAAAGCGAAGCAAGCGCCGCCAGATGGACCGATTTCATGAGGTGTTTCCGCTGCAATAGTGGGCGTCGCGGCCAGTCAAATGGCACGCGGCTCAAACCTGTTATTCTACCGCAACTACCTCGAGTCCTTCACCCGGCTTCACCTTGGCCGGGTCGAGAACGGTTCCCCGGCCCGCGCCGCAACGCGTTTCGGCCCTTCACGCGCCGCAGGCCCATGGCATCCCTCGCGCAAGCTTCCTTCCTCAAAAGCGCCGTCGCGCTTGCCGATCTGGATTTTCCGTCCGCCGGCGAAGTCGCCTTCGTCGGGCGCTCCAATTCGGGCAAGTCAAGCGCAATCAATACCCTGGTCAACCGCAAGCGGCTGGCGTTTACTTCGCGCACCCCGGGACGAACCCAACAAATCAATTTCTTTGACTTGGGCGATGCCAAGTATCTGGTTGACCTGCCAGGCTACGGCTATGCCAAGGTTGCCAAGAGCGAACACAAGCGCTGGGGCGGCTTCCTGACCGAATACCTGCAAGCACGCGAGCCGCTCAAGGCACTGGTGTTGATCATGGATGCGCGCCACACGTTCACCGTGCTCGATCTGCAAATGCTCGAATGGTTCGTACCACGGCAACTGCCGGTGCACGTGCTTATGACCAAGAGCGACAAACTCAATCGCCAGGAGCAGCAGGTCTGTCTGCGCAATGCCGAAGCCAGGGTTTCTGACTATGGCCCCGGTGTGACCGTGAGTTTGTTTTCCAGTCTGAAGGCAAGCGGTGTAGAACACCTTGCCGAAAAAGTCGGCAATTGGTTGGACCTGCAGATAAAAAGCCGCGAAGAGCGCAGGCACTTCGCGGCAACAACGCCCTGAACATGGCAAAGCGCTGAGGGCGGGCGGCGGGAGGCCTCTAAACATCTGGGGCAACTTTTTGCCAATCGGCTTGCGATCGTCAAGCGGGAATATGCGAGAGAAGACCCTCTGAAATGACGACCACTAGTCAACCTCCTTTGGGAGAGTTTGTTTAAAATATTGATTTATATGGGAAACTTTCCTCAAGTACGAATGCGACGCAATCGCCGGACCGACTTTTCCCGGCGCTTGGTCCAAGAGCATGTTCTCACGGCCAATGATTTGATCTACCCCGTATTCGTCCTGGACGATAAGGATGTTGGTGTCGGCATTTCGCAGCCGGTGTCTTCGATGCCTGGGGTGAGCCGCATGACCCTGGACCGGCTGCTGCACGTGGCCGACGAGTCACTTGAACTTGGCATCCCGTGCCTGGCGCTGTTCCCGGTGATCGAGCCTTCCCGCAAGTCCCCGGACGGCAAGGAAGCCGAGAATCCCGATGGCTTGGTGCCGCGGGTCGTAGCCGCGCTCAAGCAGCGCTTCCCGGAACTTGGTGTGATGTGCGACGTGGCCCTCGACCCATATACCAGCCACGGGCAGGACGGCGTGATCGATGCCAACGGATATATCGAGAACGAGCCGACCATCGAGATCCTGTGCCGCCAGGCGCGCGTACAGGCGGATGCCGGCGTCGACGTCGTCGCGCCATCAGACATGATGGACGGGCGCATCGGGGCGATACGTGCCACGCTCGACGGTGCCGGACATGAACTTACGCAGATCATGGCATATGCTGCCAAGTACGCCTCTGCGTTCTACGGGCCATTCCGCGATGCGGTTGGCTCGGCCGCCAATCTTGGCAAGTCCGACAAGAAGACCTATCAGATGGACCCGGCGAATTCCAATGAGGCGTTGCGCGAGGTGGCGCTGGACTTGGCCGAAGGCGCCGACATGGTCATGGTCAAGCCTGGCATGCCCTACCTGGATATCGTGCGTAGGGTCAAGGACGAGTTCAAGGCGCCGACTTTTGTTTATCAGGTGAGCGGCGAGTACGCGATGCTCAAGGCCGCGTCGCAAAACGGCTGGCTGGACGAGCGCCGCGTCGTCATGGAGTCGCTGCTGGGTTTCAAGCGCGCTGGCGCCGATGGTGTTCTGACCTACTTTGCCAGGGATGCCGCTCGCTGGCTGCGCGAGGGATCCTGAACGGTCGATCAAGGGGCTGATTCAGCACGCACCCAATCCAGGTAGTCGGGCAGGCCGCAGGCTGCCGGTACCGCCAGCAATTCGGGAACGTCGTAGGGGTGCAGACGCCGCAACTCTGCCTCGACGGCTGAATAGTTGTGTGAGGTGGTCTTGATGATCATGGGCACCTCGCAGGCGCGCTCGAGGCGCCCCTGCCAGCGATACACCGAGTCGCACTGCCCGAGAATGTTCACGCAGGCAGCCAGTCGCGCCTCGACAAGCGCGGTCGCGATTGATTCAGCCACATTGCGATCCGGCGCGTTGGAGAAGATCAGAAGGATTGAATCGTCCACTCTGTTTTCCTTTGCGATCCGCGTGACGCGCGGTCAGTGTCTCAAGTATCCTAGACGAGCAGGCGCCTGCGCGTCAGAACGACCGCGATCCAGGCCGCACAGACCGTGTAGGCGGCGAGGACGGCGATGTTGAGAAAAGCGCGTGGCGGCGTCATCCCCAGCAACAGCGGTCGCGCCATCTCCACCGCATGGGTCAGCGGCAGGCATTGCGATACAAGATGGAGCCAGGACGGCAGTTGTTCGACAGGGAAGAATACCCCGGACAGGAACGACATCGGCGTCACGACCAGCGTGAAGTAGTAAGTGAAAAAATCATAGCCGCGTGCGAGCGCGTTGATGACCAGGCCGATGGCGGCGAAAGCCAGCCCGACCAGCATAACCACAAACAGCACGAGGAATGCGAGCGGGCCGTGCGCCAGCCCCAGAACGCTGATCACGACCATGATCGCCACGCCACTCATCAAGGCCTTGGTCGTGGCCCAGGCGAGTTCACCCAGGACCACGTCGTCGAGTGCCACAGGCGCATTCATGATGCCGTCCCAGGTGCGCTGCACATGCATACGCGAAAAAGCCGAGTACAGGGATTCGAAGGTGGCCGCGTTCATGGTGCTCATGCAGATCGTGCCGGCAGCCAGAAATTGCACATAGCTGACGCCCGACACCGTCGGCAGCAACGCGCCCAGGCCATATCCAAACGCCACCAGAGCAATCATCGGATCGGCGATATTGCCGAGGACAGAAGTGACCGCAAGCTTCTTCCAGACAAGGAAGTTGCGCCGCCAAACCGGTACCAGCCGCCAAGTAATCGACGGGAGCGAGAAGTCAAACGTCATCGTCAGTCGCGCAGTTCGCGGCCCGTCATCTTGATGAAAACGTCTTCGAGATTCGCCTGCCGCTTTAGGCAGCGCAGTCCGGGACGATGCGCAAGGTCTTCCAGCAGCGCGGTGCCGTCCCGTGTATAGCAGAAGACGGTTTCTCCGCTACGCTCGGTCCGCAACGACAAGCGGGTTCCCTGATCGCGTAGCCACTCGCCCACTCCTTCGCCATAGACCTCCACCACCTCCGGCTCGATGTGCGCTGCTATCAGCTCGCGCGGCCCACCTTCGGCGATCTTGCGGCCATGATCGATGATTGCAAGTCGATCGCACAGGCGCTCTGCCTCGTCCATGAAATGGGTTGTCAGGAGCAGGGTCTTGCCTTGGGCCATGAGGTTCTTGAGGCGGTCCCAGATCAGGTGCCGTGCCTGAGGATCGAGCCCGGTGGTCGGCTCGTCGAGAAACAGTATGTCCGGATCATTGACCAAAGCACGCGCGAGCGTCAGCCGGCGCTTCATGCCACCCGAGAGCGTCTGGATGCGAGCATCGCGCTTGGCTGACAGGCTGGCGAACTCAAGCAGCGCGGGTACGCGGGCGCGCGCATCCGCATCGCGCATCCCGAAGTAGCGCGCATAGACGACCAGATTCTCGGCAACCGTGAAGTCGGGATCAATATTGTCGATCTGCGGAACAACGCCGACCCGTTGCCGAGCCTGGCGCGCCTGTGCCGGTATGGGCAGCCCCAGGAGAGTGATCGACCCGGCGTCGGGTGCGGTAAGGCCCAAGGCCATGCGCAAAGTGGTGGTCTTGCCCGCGCCGTTCGGACCGAGCAACCCGAAGCAGGTGCCGCGCGCAACCGCAAAAGAAATTCCGTCCACGACAGTGGCATCGCCATAGCGCTTGACCACACGTTCGACCTGCAGCGCGTCGCCCTCACCCACGGTGGATGCAGTGGTCACGCTGGCGCAGAAAAAAGGCCGGGACTAGCCCGGCCTTGCCATCCCGTACCTGGCCACTTAACTGCCTGCGGCCGCCCCGGTCGCGACCGGAGTCTCCGGGCGATCGAGCAATTCGACCAATGCCATAGGCGCATTGTCGCCCTTGCGGAACCCGTACTTGAGTATGCGCAGGTAGCCGCCATTGCGCTTTGCAAAGCGCGGACCAAGCTCTCCGAACAGCTTGACCACAGTGTCGCGGTCGCGCAGACGCGAGAACGCGAGGCGCTTGTTGGCCAGCGACGGCGTCTTGCCGAGCGTGATGATCGGTTCGGCCATCATGCGCAGTTCCTTGGCCTTGGGCAAGGTGGTCTTGATGACCTCATGCTTGAGCAGGGACACCGTCATGTTGCGCAGCATCGCGACGCGATGCGCCGAGGTGCGGTTGAGTTTTCGCAGTCCGTGAGCGTGACGCATGGCTTCCTAGTCCTTATGCCTTCTCCAGCCCCGCCGGCGGCCAGTTCTCGAGCTTCATGCCCAGAGTCAGTCCACGAGAGGCCAGTACTTCCTTGATTTCGTTGAGCGACTTGCGACCCAGGTTGGGGGTCTTGAGAAGCTCGTTCTCGGTCCGCTGGATCAGGTCGCCGATGTAGTAGATGTTCTCCGCCTTGAGGCAATTGGCCGAGCGTACCGTCAACTCAAGGTCGTCGACCGGTCGCATCAGGATAGGATCGATGGTCGGCGCCTTGGGAGCACCGCCTTCACCTTCCGAAGTACCTTCCAGCGCCGCGAAGACCGACAACTGGTCGACCAGAATGCGGGCCGCCTGGCGTACCGCATCCTCGGGCTTGATCACGCCATTGGTCTCGATGTCGACCACCAGACGATCCAGATCGGTGCGCTGCTCGACGCGGGCGGACTCGACCGCGTACGAAACCCGTCGCACGGGGCTGTACGATGCATCGAGCACGATCTTGCCGATGGACTTGGTTTCTTCATCGCCGACAATGCGCACGTTGCCAGGCACGTAGCCGCGACCGCGCTCGACCTTGATCTGCATGTCCAGCTTGCCGTTGGAAGCAAGGTGGGCGATGTGGTGGTCGGGATTGATGATCTCCACGTCGTGCGACAGTTCGATGTCACGGGCGGTGACAGAGCCGGCGCCGGCCTTCTTGAGCGTCAGCAAGGCTTCGTCGCGATTGTGCAATTTGAGGACGACGCCCTTGAGGTTGAGTAGAATGTCGACCACGTCTTCCTGGATCCCTTCAATGGTCGAGTACTCGTGGACTACCCCGGAAATGGTGACCTCGGTCGGAGCGAAGCCGTCCATGGAGGACAGCAGGACGCGGCGCAGGGCATTGCCCAGCGTGTGGCCGTAGCCGCGCTCGAACGGCTCCATCGTCACCTTGGCGTGCGAAGGGCCGATTCCCTCGACATTGACGATCTTCGGTTTGAGAAATCCCGTGTTGGCCATTTGATCCTTTCTGCTGTGTATGGTGCTGCGGCGTGGGCTGCGGAAGACCCGGATCAGCGGGAATACAGTTCGACCACGAGGCTTTCGTTGATGTCCTGGGCAATGTCGCCGCGATCAGGCAGCGCCTTGAACGTGCCGGTCATCTTGGCGCTATCGACTTCGACCCAGGACGGAAATCCCGCCTGCTCGGCAAGCGACACCGAGTCCTTGATGCGCAACTGGGTGCGCGATTTCTCGCGTACGGCGATCACGTCGCCGGGTTTGATCTGTGCCGAGGCCACATTGACGGCCTTGCCGTTGACCTCGATCGCCTTGTGCCCGACCAATTGCCGAGCCTCCGCGCGGGTCGAACCGAAACCCATGCGATAGACAACATTATCAAGACGGGTCTCGAGCAGGTGAAGGAGGTTCTCGCCGGTATTGCCGCGACGACGCACCGCCTCGGCGTAGTAACGCCGGAACTGTCGCTCCAGGACACCGTACATGCGGCGCACCTTCTGCTTTTCGCGCAACTGCTTGCCGTAGTCGGAAAGCCGTTGCCCCGATTTCAGTCCATGCTGACCGGGCGCGACTTCGGACTTGCATTTGTCAGAGAACGCCTTGCGCGAACTCTTGAGGAAAAGATCAGTACCCTCGCGGCGCGAGAGCTTGCATTTCGGGCCGGTATATCTAGCCATGGTTCAAGTCACCCCATACGAAAATCACAACCGGGATCGACGCCAAGCGCGTCGCCGCCCGCAAGGGCGGCCGCAGGAAAACTCAGATCCTGCGACGCTTGGGAGGCCGGCACCCGTTGTGCGGTACCGGCGTCACGTCGGTAATGCTGGCAATCTTCATTCCCAGCGCATTGAGCGCACGCACCGAGGACTCGCGGCCGGGGCCGGGTCCCTTGATGCGCACCTCGAGATTCTTCACGCCGCACTCGACGGCGACCTTGCCTGCAGCCTCTGCAGCCACCTGCGCTGCAAACGGCGTGGACTTGCGCGAGCCCTTGAAGCCGGCACCGCCCGACGTGGCCCACGACAGGGCGTTGCCCTGGCGGTCCGTGATCGTGATGATCGTGTTGTTGAACGAGGCGTGGATATGCGCAATGCCCTCGGCGACGTTCTTCTTGACCTTCTTGCGGACGCGGGTCGCGGCGTTCGGTTGCTGCTGCTTGGTTGCCATGTCTATTCCTGATCTGTGGGCTTAGCGCTTATTTGCCGGCGATCGCGTTGCGCGCCTTGCGCGGGCCCTTGCGGGTACGCGCATTGGTACGCGTGCGCTGACCACGAACCGGCAAGCCACGCTTGTGGCGCACACCACGGTAGCAACCCAGGTCCATGAGACGCTTGATGTTCATCGACACCTCGCGGCGCAGGTCGCCCTCGACGATGAACTTTCCGACCTGCTCGCGCAACCGGTCAACCTGCGTGTCGGTGAGATCCTTCATCTTGACAGCCGGCGCAACGCCGGCGGCGACGCAGATCGCGCGTGCGCGCGGGCGGCCGATGCCGTAGATCGCGGTCAGGGCGACCTCGGCGTGCTGATGGTTCGGGATGTTGATGCCTGCGATGCGAGCCATTTGATGTCCTCGTGCCTATTCGAAGCGCTCTGCTTAGCCTTGGCGCTGCTTGTGCCGCGGGTCGGTGCAAATGACGCGTACCACGCCCTTGCGCTTGATGACCTTGCAATTGCGGCAAATCTTCTTAACTGATGCAAGTACTTTCATGCTGCCTCCGATAACTCTGTTTTCTGTCCGGCTGGCCGACTCGACTCACCTGTATCTGGTCGCGTGCCCGACCATCACGGGCCTCAGATGGACCGCCTTGCATCCGGACTGCTGCATGCGCGTGGATGCGTCGGCGCGACCCAATCGTCAACCCTGGAACATTCCACCCTTGAAATTGGACTTCTTGAGAAGCGACTCGTATTGGTGCGACATGATGTAGGCCTGTACCTGGGACATGAAGTCCATGGTCACCACGACAATGATCAGAAGCGAGGTGCCGCCAAAATAGAAGGGCACGTTCCAGCGCAGGATCAGGAATTCCGGCAACAGGCAAACGATGGTCACGTAGGCGGCGCCAACCAGGGTCAGGCGCATCAGGATCTTGTCGATGTACTTGGCAGTCTGGTCGCCGGGACGGATGCCGGGAACGAATGCCCCGCTCTTCTTGAGGTTGTCAGCGGTTTCCTTGCTGTTGAAGACAAGAGCGGTGTAGAAAAAACAGAAAAAGATGATCGCCGCCGCATACAGCATCACGTAGATCGGTTGCCCCGGAGACAGGGTGCCGGCGATGTCCTTGAGCCAGCGCATCGAGTCACCAGAGGAAAACCAGCTGGTGATGGTGGCTGGAAAGAGGATGATTGACGAGGCAAAAATCGGCGGGATCACGCCGGCCATGTTGAGTTTCAGTGGCAGGTGCGAGGACTGTCCGCCATAGACTCGGTTGCCCACCTGGCGCTTGGCATAGTTCACCAGTATCTTGCGCTGTCCGCGCTCGACAAACACCACTGCGTAGGTCACCAGCACCACGAGGAGGATGATGAAGATCGCGGTCAAGGCGTTCATCGCCCCGGTGCGCACCAGTTCGAACAGCCCGCCGATGGCCGACGGCAATCCCGCGGCAATGCCAGCAAAGATGATGATTGAAATGCCGTTGCCCAGACCGCGCTCGGTGATCTGTTCACCTAGCCACATCAGGAACATGGTGCCGGTGACCAGTGTGGAGATGGTCACAAAGCGGAATGTCAGCCCCGGGTCCATGACCAGCCCGGGCTGCGACTCGAGTGCAATCGAAATGCCAAATGCCTGGAAGAAGGCCAGGAACAAGGTGGCATACCGGGTGTACTGCGTAATCTTGCGACGACCGGCTTCGCCTTCCTTCTTGAGAGCTTCGAACGGCGGGTAGACCACGGTCATCAACTGCATGATGATCGATGCCGAAATGTAGGGCATGATGCCCAAGGCGAAGATCGTGAACCGCGACAAGGCGCCGCCGGAGAACATGTTGAACATGCCCAGAATGCCGCCCTGATTCTGCTTGAACAGGTCGGCCAACTGCGTGGGGTCGATTCCCGGCACCGGAATATGGGCGCCGACCCTGTAGACCACCAACGCCAGCAGGAGAAAGACGAGACGGCGCTTCAAGTCCCCATACTTGCCGGACTTGGCGACGGTCATCGCATCGGTGGCCACTGTCTATCTGTCCCGTGTTCGCTTCAGGCCGTCTCGGCGACGGCGACGCTGCCCCCGGCAGCCTCGATGGCGGCCTTGGCACCCTTGGATGCAGCCACTCCGGAAAGTGCAACTTTGCGCTCAAGCTTGCCAGACAGAATCACCTTGGCCCGCAACGCGCCAGCCGGCACCACTCCGGCTGCCCGCAAAACTTCCAGGGTCACTTCGGCGGCATCGATCTTCTGCAGGTCGGACAGTCGCACCTCGGCCGAATCATTGCGCGTGAGGGAGACGAATCCCCGCTTGGGCAGGCGCCGCTGCAGTGGCATCTGTCCGCCTTCGAATCCGACCTTGTGGAATCCGCCGGCGCGGGACTTTTGGCCCTTGTGGCCGCGGCCGGCTGTCTTGCCCAGTCCCGAGCCAATGCCGCGCCCGACGCGCCGTTTGGCGTGCTTGGCACCGTCGGCCGGCTTGATCGTATTGAGTTTCATGATGGTCCTGTTGGTCGCGCGCGCTTCAGGCCGACTCGGCCCGCACTAGGTAGTAGACGCGATTGATCATGCCGCGCACCGCAGGGGTGTCCTCGAGCACGCGCGAGGAATTGAGGCGTCGCAGGCCCAAGCCACGCACGGTCGCACGATGCCTTTCGCTGGTGCCGTTAGGGCTCTTCACCAGGGTGACGCGAAGTGTTTTCTTGTCTGCCACGATCTTGTCCCCGTCAGGCTGCGGTGATTTCTTCGACCGACTTGCCACGCTTGGCGGCCACTTCGGCCGGCGTCGTCATGCGGGTCAGGCCGTCGAGCGTTGCGCGCACCACGTTGTAAGGATTGGTCGACCCCTGGCATTTCGCCAGCACATTGGTCACACCGACCACTTCAAAGACGGCCCGCATCGGACCGCCGGCGATGATTCCCGTGCCCTCGGACGCCGGCTGCATGAAGACCTTGGCAGCGCCATGAACCCCGACAATCGCGTGTTGCAGCGTGCCGTTGCGCAAGGAGACACGCACCATCTTGCGGCGCGCCTCTTCCATGGCCTTCTGCACTGCCACCGGTACTTCGCGCGACTTGCCCTTGCCCATCCCGACACGCCCATCGCCGTCACCGACGACCGTCAACGCGGCGAAACCCAGGATGCGCCCGCCCTTGACGACCTTGGTCACGCGATTTACCGCGATCATCTTTTCCTTGAGGCCGTCGTCCCGTCCTTCGGAACCCGCCTGCACTTTCTGCATCTTCGCCATGTCTTTTTCCCGCTAGAACTTCAGGCCAGCTTCGCGGGCCGCTTCAGCCAGCGCCTTGACGCGGCCGTGATACGCGAACCCGGAACGATCGAATGCAACCTCGGCAACGCCGGCTGCCTTCGCCTTCTCGGCAATGCGCTTGCCGACCGCGGCGGCAGCGGCAACATTGCCACCGTTAGGCATACCCTTGCGGACCTCGGCCTCGCCGGTGGAGGCACTCGCCAGCACCCGGCCGCCTCCGATGACCTGCGCGTAGATATGGCCGTTGGTCCGATGCACGGTAAGGCGGTTGATCTTGAGTTCTGCAATCTTGCGGCGCGTCTGCTTGGCGCGACGAAGACGGGATTGGTTCTTGTCCATGTCGTCTGCCCCTTACTTCTTCTTGGTCTCTTTGATCACCACGCGCTCGTCGGAGTAGCGCACACCCTTGCCCTTGTAAGGCTCGGGAGGCCGGTAGGCCCGCACTTCAGCGGCCACCTGGCCCACCTTCTGCTTGTCGATGCCCTTGATGACGATCTCTGTCTGCTGCGGCGTCTCGCACTTGACCCCCGCGGGCATCTGGTGCACTACCGGATGCGAAAAACCCAGCGAAAGGTTTAGCTTGTCGCCTTGCGCCTGTGCGCGATAGCCCACGCCAACCAGGTTGAGCTTGCGCTCAAAACCCTTGGTGACACCGACCACCATGTTGTTGATCAGGGCGCGAAAGGTGCCGGACATCGCGTCTGCGTTGCGCGACTCATCCACCGGAACGATTTTGAGAGAATCTCCGTCGCGGGCAATGCTGATCGCGCTGTCCAGACGGCGGCTCAAAGAGCCCAAGGGGCCCTTGACCGTGATTTCGCCAGTACCCAGGGTGGCTTCGACACCCTTCGGAATGGTTATTGGATTCTTGCCTACGCGGGACATGTGGGCTCCTCTAGGCAACCACGCACAGGACTTCGCCGCCGACGCCACTGGCGCGTGCCTTGCGATCTGTCATGACGCCCTTGGAAGTCGAAAGGATGGCGACACCCAACCCGTTCATGACACGCGGGATGTCTTCCTTGCCTTTGTAAATGCGCAGGCCTGGTCGGCTGATGCGCTCTATGCGGTCAATGACCGGCTTGCCCGAGTAGTACTTGAGGGCGATCGACAGCTCGGCCTTGCCGGCTGTCTCGCGCACCGCGAAGTCGTCGATATAGCCTTCGTCCTTCAAGACTCTGGCAATCGCCAGCTTGAGTTTCGAGGAAGGCATCCCGACTTCGGGCTTCTCGGCAGTCTGGGCGTTACGGATACGCGTCAGCATATCGGCGATGGGATCGCTCATGCTCATGTCGTGGGTCTCCTGTCCGTTCGCCTTACCAGCTGGCCTTGACCAGGCCGGGGACGTCGCCGCGCATTGCGGCCTCGCGCAACTTGTTACGGCCCAGGCCGAACTTGCGGTAGGTGCCGCGCGGCCGGCCGGTCAGCTCGCAGCGATTGCGCAGACGGGTCGGGTTCGAATTCCGCGGCAACTGCTGCAGCTTGAGGCGCGCCTCCATGCGGTCCTCGTCGGACATCTTGGTGTCGTCGATGATCGCCTGCAGCGCCTTGCGCTTGGGGGCGTACTTCTTGACGAGCATTTCACGCTTGACTTCGCGATTGATGAGGGAGAGTTTGGCCATCTCGGTTGCAGCCCTATGCCTTGAAGGGGAAGCGAAACGCCGCGAGCAGGGCACGCGCCTCTTCGTCGTTCTTCGCCGTGGTGGTAATGCTGATGTTCATGCCGCGGATCGCGTCGATCTTGTCGTACTCGATCTCCGGAAAGATGATCTGCTCTTTGACCCCGATGTTGTAGTTGCCACGTCCGTCGAAAGCGCGCCCGGAGACGCCGCGGAAGTCGCGCACGCGCGGCAACGCAATGCTGACGAAGCGATCGATGAACTCATACATCCGTTCACCGCGCAGCGTCACCATGCAGCCGATCGGATAATCCTGGCGAATCTTGAATCCGGCGATCGCCTTTTTCGACTTGGTCACGACCGGCTTCTGACCCGCGATCTTGGTCATGTCCCCGACCGCGTTGTCCATCACCTTCTTGTCGGCGACCGCCTCGGACACACCCATGTTCAGCGTGACCTTGGTGATACGCGGCACCTGCATGACCGACTTGAAGCCGAATTTCTTCATGAGTTCGGGAACGATCCGCTCCCGGTACTCGTTACGCAAACGCGCCATTTGTTGACCCTCGTCTACTTGGCGTCGACCTGGTTGCCATTCGAGCGAAACACGCGCACTTTGCGCTTGTCGTCGAGAATGGCGAACCCGACCCGGTCGGCCTTTTGCGTCGCCGGATTGAAAATGGCAACGTTGGAAACATCGATCGGCATGACCTTGTCGGTGACCCCGCCGGTCTGCCCCTTCATCGGGTTGGGCTTGGTGTGCTTCTTGACGACGTTGATGCCCTCGACCACGACACGGCGCTCGTCGACGCGCTTGAGCACGGTGCCGCGCTTGCCCTTGTCGCGGCCGGTGATGACGATAACGTCATCGCCCTTGCGAATTCTTTCCATTTAGAGCACCTCCGGCGCGAGAGATACGATCTTCATGAAGCGCTCGGTGCGCAGTTCACGAGTGACCGGTCCGAAAATTCGAGTGCCGATGGGCTCGAGTTTCGCGTTGAGAAGTACCGCGGCGTTGCCGTCGAACTTGATCAACGAGCCGTCATCGCGGCGTACACCCTTGGAAGTGCGCACGACCACCGCGTTGTAGACCTCGCCCTTCTTGACACGCCCGCGTGGCGCGGCATCCTTGATGGATACCTTGATCACATCGCCGATCGAGGCGTAGCGGCGCTTGGAGCCGCCAAGGACCTTGATGCACATGACCGAGCGCGCACCCGTGTTGTCGGCCACGTCAAGCCTGGACTGCATTTGAATCATGATCGTTTCCCATCCAACTTTACCCGCGGCCCTTGGCAGGATCGCGGTCAGTTTTGGAGCCCGTACGGGCTATGCGTATGCCGCCGGCGTCGCTCCGACGACTGGCGCCAAGCATCTCATCGGAGATGCCAAACGCCGAAAAGCTTTAAATTATAGCGTGCAACTGCAGTCCGCGCAAGGCCTTTTGGGCCCAAGGCCCCAAAGCACTAGACTTCGGTAGATTTGCTCACCAAGCGGGTCACGCGCCACGCCTTGGTACGCGAAATCGGCGCGGTCTCCTGGATTTCGACCGTATCGCCGGTCTTGCAATCGTTGGCTTCGTTGTGCGCATGAAACTTGCGCGAACGGGTCACGTACTTGCCGATCGTCGGGTGCTTTACCCGGCGCTCGATCAGGACGGTCACCGTCTTGTTCATCTT
Source organism: Burkholderiales bacterium (assembly GCA_046160545.1). GTDB lineage: Bacteria > Pseudomonadota > Gammaproteobacteria > Burkholderiales > JAEUOS01 > JAEUOS01. The sequence continues at coordinate 5,350 of JBJXGS010000293.1, read as the reverse complement.
GTCGCTGACTACGCGCCCGATCAGGGTGCGCTTGAGCGAGGCGTTGCTACCGGCTTCGGTCATGCCTTTGTTCCCCCCGACTTCGCTGCTTGAGCCATCACCGTGCGCACGCGCGCGATATCGCGCCGTGTCTTGCGGATCTGACTGGTATTCGTGAGCTGCTGGGTGGCCACCTGCATGCGCACGGAAAACTGCGCCTTGAGGAGATCCTGCAATTCCTTGGACAACCCGGCGCCATCCTTGGCGCGCAGTTCGCTTGCTTTCATGTCAACTCCTTAACTCGGCCTTCAGGCGCCGACCTGGCGGCTGACGAACGTGGTGGCGATCGGCAGCTTCGCGGACGCAAGCCGGAACGCCTCGCGAGCAAGCGCCTCGTTGACACCATCCATCTCGTAGAGGACCTTGCCTGGCTGAATCTCGGCAACGTAGTACTCGGGATTCCCCTTGCCGTTGCCCATGCGCACCTCGGCGGGTTTGGACGAGATCGGCTTGTCCGGAAAAATTCGAATCCAGATGCGTCCGCCGCGCTTGATATGGCGAGTCATGGCACGCCGCGCCGCCTCGATCTGGCGCGCGGTGAGTCGGCCACGGCCGGTCGCCTTCAAGCCGAATTCACCAAACGAGACCTTGGTGCCGCGCGTGGCGATACCCTTGTTGCGGCCTTTTTGTTCTTTGCGGTATTTCCGCCGTGCCGGTTGCAGCATGGTCGATTACTCCTTCTTCGCATCTGCCGGGGTCGCGGCCTTGCGCACACGTTTTGCGGGCGCCTTCGGGGCGGCCGGCTCGGCTGCCGGTGCGGGGGCTTCGGCAACCTCCGGCTTGACGTCTTCGCCAGCCTTGGCCACGCGCTTGCGTGGCGCCTTGGCGGCAGGCTTGGCATCAGCAGCCGGCGCGGCCGCAGGGCGCGGCGTGCGGCGCGGCTTGCGCTCAGGCGCCGGTTCGGTTTCCTGGGACGATGTCGCCGCCGGAAGTTCGTTCTTCGCCGGCGAGTCGCCTTTGTATACCCACACCTTGATACCGATCACGCCGTAGGTCGTGCGCGCCTCACCGAAGCCGTAGTCGATGTTTGCACGCAGGGTATGCAGCGGCACGCGACCTTCGCGATACCACTCGGTGCGCGCGATTTCGATGCCGTTTAAGCGGCCCGACGACATGATCTTGATGCCCTGCGCGCCGAGGCGCATTGCATTCTGCATGGCGCGCTTCATGGCGCGGCGGAACATGATGCGCTTCTCGAGCTGTTGAGCGATCGAGTCGGCGATCAGTTGCGCGTCGATTTCCGGCTTGCGGATTTCCTCGATGTTGACGTGCACCGGCACGCCCAGCATGCGATTGAGGTCGGCCTTCAGGACCTCGATATCCTCGCCTTTCTTGCCGATGACCACACCCGGCCGCGCCGAGAACACCGTGATGCGCGCGGTCTTCGAGGGGCGCTCGATAAGTACGCGGCCGACCGAGGCATGCGACAGCTTGCGCTTAAGGTACTCGCGCACCTTGATGTCCTCGCCAAGCATGGTCGCGAAATCGCGATTGCCGGCGAACCAGCGCGAACCCCAGTCCCGGGTGACGCTTAACCGGAATCCGGTCGGATGTATTTTTTGTCCCATCGCCGATCCTTATTTCTTGCCGTCGCCGACGGTCACGTAGACGTGGCAGCTTTGCTTGCTGATCCGATTGCCACGCCCTTTGGCGCGCGCCGTGAAGCGCTTGAGAACGGCACCCTTTTCCACGAAGATGGTGCTGACCTTGAGCTCATCGATGTCGGCGCCGTCGTTATGTTCGGCATTGGCAATCGCCGATTCGAGCACCTTCTTGATGATCGCCGCCCCTTTCTTGGGGCTGAACGCGAGGACGTTCAACGCCTTCTCGACCGCGAGTCCGCGGATCTGGTCGGCGACGAGTCGGCCTTTCTGGGCCGACAGGCGCGCGCCGCGCAGTGAAGCTTTGGTTTCCATCGCTGTTGTCCTATTTCTTGCCGGCGACGTTGGCCTTCTTGTCGGCCGGATGGCCCTTGAAGGTACGTGTCAACGCGAACTCGCCGAGCTTGTGTCCGACCATGTTCTCGGACACGTAGACCGGAATGTGCTGCTTGCCGTTGTGCACGGCAATCGTGAGACCGATGAAGTCAGGCAGGATGGTCGAACGACGCGACCATGTCTTTATCGGCTTCTTGTCCTTGGTCGCCTGAGCGACATCGACCTTGCGCGACAGGTGAGCGTCGACAAAGGGCCCTTTTTTGACGGAACGTGCCATGTCTTCTACCCTTTACTTCTTGTGCCGGCGCTGCACGATCATCGAAGTCGTGCGCTTGTTCTTGCGGGTGCGATAGCCCTTGGTCTTGAGGCCCCACGGGCTGACCGGATCGCGGCCGGCCGCGGTCTTGCCCTCGCCTCCGCCGTGCGGATGATCGATCGGGTTCATCGCCACACCGCGCACAGTCGGGCGAATGCCGCGCCAGCGTTGTGCGCCGGCTTTGCCGATCTGGCGCAATGCGTGTTCCTCGTTGCCAACCTCGCCGATGGTGGCGCGACACTCGATGTGCACGCGGCGGATCTCGCCGGAACGCAGGCGCACCTGCGCGTAGCTACCTTCGCGGGCCAGCAGTTGCACTGAAGCGCCTGCAGTGCGCGCCATCTGCGCACCCTTGCCGGGCAGCATCTCGACACAATGGATGGTCGAACCGACAGGAATATTGCGTATCGGCAAGGCGTTGCCTGCCTTGATCGGTGCTTCGGCCCCGGAAACCAGGGTTGCGCCGACGCCGATTCCCTTGGGCGCAATGATGTAACGCCGCTCGCCATCCGCATAACAAAGTAGTGCCAGATGGGCGCTGCGATTCGGGTCGTATTCGATGCGTTCCACCTTGGCCGGGACTCCGTCCTTGTTGCGCCGGAAATCCACCAGGCGATAGTGCTGCTTGTGGCCACCGCCGATATGGCGGGTAGTGATGTGACCGTTGTTGTTGCGTCCCGCGGTCTTGGTTTTCTTTTCGACCAACGCGTCGACAGGCCGGCCCTTGAAGAGGCCTGGCGTCACCACGCGGACGACGCCGCGGCGGCCCGGGGATGTCGGTTTGAGTTTTACGAGCGCCATGTCAGATCGCCTCCGCCAGATTGAGGTCGCTGCCTTCTTTGAGGCAGACGTAGGCCTTTTTCCAGTTGCGCCGACGGCCGTTGAAGCGTCCGAAGCGCTTTTGCTTGCCCTTGACGTTGAGCACCTGCACGCTGGCCACTTCGACCTTCTGTTCCTTGAACATCAGTTCGACAGCGTCCTTGACGTCGGCCTTGGTGGCGTCATCGGCAACGCGAAATGCGATCTGGCGCAGCTTGTCGGCAACCATCGTGCTCTTCTCGGAGACGATGGGCGCGAGCAGCACCAGCGGCAGGCGATCTCTGCTGTACTTGTTCACGCCAGCATCTCCTTCATCTTCTCCACCGCGCCCTTGGTCATGAGCACACGGTCAAAGTGAACCAGCGACACCGGGTCCGCCTGACGCACCTCGACCACGGCCGCGTTGACCAGGTTGCGCGAGGCCAGCATGAGGTTTTCGTCGATCGTGTCGGTGATGACGAGCACGGAGTCAAGACCCATGCCCTTGATCTTTTGCGCGAAGAGCTTGGTCTTGGGAGCTTCGACGGTGAAATCGTCGACCACAGCAATGCGGTCCTCGCGCGCAAGCTGCGACAGAATCGAACACATACCGGCGCGGTACATCTTGCGGTTGACCTTGTGGCTGAAGTTCTCGTCGGGGGAGTTCGGGAAAATGCGCCCGCCTCCGCGCCACAGCGGGCTTGAGGTCATGCCGGAGCGCGCCCGACCCGTGCCTTTCTGGCGCCACGGCTTCTTGGTGGAATGCTTGACTTCCTCGCGGTCCTTCTGCTTGCGGTTACCGCTGCGGGCATTGGCCTGGTAGGCGATCACCACCTGATGTACCAGAGCCTCGTTGTAGTCGCGCGCAAACACCGCATCCGGCGCGCTGACATTGCCCGCGGCCTGGCCTTGCGAATCAAGGAGCTTGAGTTCCATGTCAACCTCCCTTGGCGGCCGGCGTGACGACCACATGGCCATCATCGTGGCCCGGCACCGAGCCCCTGACCAGGATCAGGCCACGCTCGGCATCGACGCGTGCCACGATCAGATTCTGGGTCGTGCAAGTCACCGCGCCCATGTGCCCGGACATGCGCTTGCCGGGGAAGACGCGACCAGGATCCTGCGCCATGCCGATCGAGCCAGGCACGTTGTGCGAGCGCGAGTTGCCGTGCGAAGCGCGGTTGGACGAGAAGTTGTGGCGCTTGATCGTGCCGGCGAAGCCCTTGCCGATCGACGTGCCCTGCACGTCGACCTTCTGGCCTTCTTTGAAAAGGTCCGCACCGATCTTGCCGCCCACCGCGAAGGAGCCCAAGTCGCCCGCGGCGACGCGGAATTCCTTGAGGACCGCACCGGCCTCGACTCCTGCTTTGGCGAGATGCCCGGCTTCGGGTTTGGATACGCGCGAGGCGCGCCGCGAGCCAAAGGCAACCTGGACGGCGGCGTAGCCGTCGGTTTCAGGGGTCTTGATCTGGGTCACGCGGTTGTTCGACACGTCCAGCACGGTCACCGGAACGGCTGCGCCGTCCGCAGTGAATATGCGGGTCATGCCGACCTTGCGCCCGACAAGGCCTAACCTTGCTGACGTGGTCACTTGTTTTCTCCTGATCCGGCTGCGATTGGCCGGAATCCGATATTTCACCCCGGGACGGCGCGCCCTATGCAAAATCGCGCCGCAAATCCAGGAAAGCCTTTAAGTATAGCTCGGAATTCTACTTACTGCAACTTGATTTCGACGTCCACCCCGGCCGGAAGATCCAGCTTCATGAGCGCGTCGACGGTCTTGTCGGTGGGGTCGACAATGTCCATCAGGCGCATGTGGGTGCGCATTTCGAACTGGTCGCGCGAAGTCTTGTTGACGTGCGGTGAGCGCAGCACGTCGTAACGCTGAATGCGTGTCGGCAGGGGCACCGGTCCACGCACCACTGCGCCCGTGCGCTTGGCGGTATCGACGATTTCCAGCGCGGACTGATCGATGAGGCGGTAGTCGAAGGCCTTCAGGCGGATGCGGATTTTCTGGCTTTGCATGGGTAATCCTTAAAGAGCGAGAGCACCCGAGGAAGATTCCCGGGGTTTGTGCTTTCCGCCATGCATGCCGGGCGGCATGCGGGGCGGACCAAAGAACGTTTTTTGAAACTTACTCGATGACCTTTGCGACGACGCCGGCGCCGACGGTACGGCCGCCCTCGCGGATCGCGAAACGCAGACCCTGCTCCATCGCAATCGGCGCAATCAAGGTCACCACCATCTTGATGTTGTCCCC
>JBJXGS010000292.1:0-17742 GCA_046160545.1 Burkholderiales bacterium | reverse complement strand
CTGGGAGCGCTCGCGGCTGTGTGGCCGTTGATTTTCCGGGCCAAGGCGCCCTCTGTCCAAAGGCATTGAAGCCCTGTCGACCAGTCCTCGCAACGTAAAATCGAGACATGGCACATTACGACTGGGTACCGATATCGCGGCGCAAGCCCCTCAAGTGGCCGCACGGCAAGCGCATGGCCGTGATCTTCACGATCAACTGCGAATACTGGGACCTGCTCAAGGATTCGACCAAGCCCTACTACGCCGGCGGCCCGCCGACCATCCCCGATCCGCTGCCAGGCAACGTCGCCGACTACCCGAACTTCACCTGGCGCGAATACGGCCTGCGGGTCGGCTGCTGGCGCATGTTCGACGTCTTTGAGGGTCACGGCGTGCCGCTCTCGGTGACCATCAACGCCAAGACGGCGCTTGAGCGCAGCGAGATCGTCGAACACGTCAAGGCGCGCGGCTGGGAGATCGTTGCGCACAATTACGAGCAGGGCGAACTGCTGCCGCAGTATATGTTCGACCCCGAAGGCGAGAAGCGCATCATCGCCGAGACCCTCAAGGTCTACGAACGCGCGGTGGGCAGGAAGGCGCCGGGCTGGCTGTCCTCTTCGCTGCGCTCGACACCCAACACGCCCGACATCCTGGCCGAGGCGGGGCTCAAGTTCCTGTGCGACTACATGAACGACGACCAACCCTACCTGATCCATACCGCGCACGGGCCGCTGGTCAACGTGCCTTACTCGGTGGAGATCAACGACTTCACCTTCTTCCATCGTCGCGCCATGACCAGCGAGGACGCGCTACTGATGCTCAAGGCGCAGTTCAACGAGCTCTACGCCGAGAGTGCGGCGACAGGCAAGATGATGAACATCGGCCTGCATCCGCACGTCTCCGGGCATCCGCACCGCATGCGCTTTTTTCGCGATCTGCTGGGCTACATGAAGCAGTTCGACGATGTATGGTGGGCGACGCGTGAAGAAGTGGCGGACTGGTACCTTGCCAACCACGCGAGCCACATCGCGGCACGGTAGTCCGTTGCCCACCCTCCGCGAAGACCCCACGTCAGCGGCCGGCAGTCGCTTCGAGCCTTTGTCGCCAGGTTAGGTAGCCCGACAACGCAAGCATGGTCGAGGCGACAAACAGCGCCGCCGTCAGGTAGAGCCCCTTGGCCAGGTAGATGCCGATGAAAACCAGGTTGGCCGCGCAGAAGATCAGCCACGATTCGAGCACCTTCTTTGCCTGCAGGTACTGGGCGATGAGGCTTCCGGCAGTCGCTGTCGCGTCCAGGTAGGGCAGGTCCGCACGCGTCGCCGTGGCCATCAGGTTGCCCAGCAGAAACGCCACGGCGGCGCACACCGCCAGGCAGACCAGAAACGTCATGCGCGAGAGCTTGCGGATCGGCGAGCGCGACACCAGCCGATCACGACCGCCGCGCGCCCACAGCCACCAGCCCCAGGCCTGCAGGCCGACATAGACGTACTGCAGCAGCATGTCCGAGTAAAGGCGCGCCTCGTGGAACACGAAGGCGAAGCACAGCACGCAGGCGATGCCGACCGGCCAGCAGAGGATGTTCTGCTGCCGGGTCAGCCACAGATTGAGGAGGCCTAACGCCGTGCCGGCGGCCTCCAGCGGGTTCACGCCGTCAGCCGTGATCCGCGCGGCAGGTTCGCCGCGAGAAACTCCATCTGGTCGGTCAGGATGCGGCGGTTGCGCAGGATCATGTCTTCCCACAGGCTGGGCACGTAGGGCGTGTACACCGGCAGCATGTTGATCTCGTGCGGCAGGCGGTTGCCCTTGCGCTGGTTGCAGGGACGGCAGGACGACACAACGTTCATCCAGGTGTCGCGGCCGCCGCGCGAGATCGGCACGATGTGCTCGCGCTCGAGTTCACCGGCGTGGAGGTGCCCGGCGCAGTAGGCGCAGTGGAACTTGTCGCGCCGGAACAACTTGTCGTTGGTGAGCAGCGGCACGACATCGAAAGGGTTGACCTTGCCGAAGCCGGCCACGCCGATGATGGAATTGACCGTGATCTGCGAACGCCGACCGGTAATGGCGTTGTGCCCGCCGTGCAGGGTCGCGATTTCCTGGCCGAGTTCCCAGATCACCTCGCCGGCGGCGTAGTGAAGCACCGCCTCTTCGACGCTCAGCCACCCTTGCGGGATGCCGTTGCCAGTGAGCTTCAAGATCTGTACCACCGAAGCCTCCATGCCGTCTGCGGAAAACAGGGTTGCGACTGGATCACTATGCAATCAACGCGCCAGAGGCACCGCTGGCCGACAGGCAGGCCCGCAATGCTGCGGCGCAAACTTGTGCATTGTGCCAGTTTCAGCACAAAAATGCCAAGCGCTTCAATGCCTTGGCGCAAACCGACTGGGCCGCTACGGTAGACTTCCGGTTGCTCCTGCCACTCTCTTTACTCATGCCATACGAATCGATATTCCGCCCTGGCCTATTTGCCGGTCAGTCGGTGCTTGTCACCGGCGGCGGCTCCGGCATTGGCCGGTGCACCGCACACGAACTGGTTGCCCTGGGCGCGAAGGTGGCGCTGGTCGGCCGCAAGATCAGCAAGCTCGAAGCCGTTGCCAGCGAGATCGCCGAGGTCGGCGGCACGGCGACCATCCACCCCTGCGACATCCGCGACGAAGACGGCGTCAAGAAGACAGTCGCCGATGTGCTGGCCGCGCACGGGCGCATCGACGGCCTGGTCAACAACGCCGGCGGGCAGTTCCCGGCCCCGCTCAAGGACATCTCGGGCAAGGGCTGGGACGCGGTGGTGCGCAACAACCTGACAGGCTGCTTTCTCATGAGCCGCGAGGTCTACAACCAGTGGATGGCCAAGAACGGTGGCGCCATGGTCAACATGCTTGCCGACATCTGGATGGGCATGCCCGGCATGGGGCACTCGGGTGCTTCGCGCGGCGGCATCCTCAACTTCACCGAGACGGCGGCCATCGAGTGGGCGCCGGTGCGCATGAACGCGGTCGCGCCGGGCTTCATCGCCTCCAGCGGCCTGGATACCTACGACGAGGACTTCAAGCGGGGCATCCGCGAACGTCCGCTGCAGATACCGCTTAAGCGCCACGGCACCGAGAGCGAAGTATCGGCCGCGATCGTGTTCCTGCTCTCGCCGGCGGCGGCCTTCATCTCGGGCGTCGCACTGCGCATCGACGGCGCCGTGCCGCACGCCAAGCGCATCTGGTCCAAGATCGGCAACGGCGGCAAGACCGCCCCCTTCAACGGCTTTCATTTGGCCGCCTTCCCCGAGGTTCTCAAGGGACTGGGCGAGGCCTGACCCGTCGCTGCGACGGCACCCGAACCAACAACGGAGACAGCATGCAATTCACCCAGGAACACGAAGAGATCCGCCGCACCTTGAAGCGCTACATCGACCGCGAGATCAACCCGCGGGTCGACGAATGGGAGGCTGCGGAAATCTTCCCCGCGCACGAAGTCTTCAAGGGGCTGGGTGACCTCGGGCTGCTCGGGCTCACCAAGCCGGCCGAGTACGGCGGCGCAGGACTGGACTATTCCTACGGCGTGGTCATGGCCGAGGCGCTAGGCCACATCAACTGCGGCGGCGTGCCCATGGCCATCGGCGTGCAGACTGACATGGCGACGCCCGCGCTTGCGCGCTTCGGCTCGCACGAGTTGAAGGAGGAATTTCTCAAGCCCGCGATCGCCGGCGACCACGTGGCCTGCATCGGTGTCTCGGAGCCCGGCGCCGGCTCGGACGTGGCCTCGATCAAGACCACGGCCAAAAAGGACGGCGACGACTACGTGATCAACGGCGGCAAGATGTGGATCACCAATTCGCTGCAGGCCGACTGGATGTGCCTGCTCGCCAACACCTCGGAAGGCGCGCCGCACAAGAACAAGACCCTGATCGTCCTGCCGATGAAGACCAAGGGGATCACGGTCGCCAAGAAGATCCGCAAGATCGGCATGATGTCCTCCGACACCGGCCTGATTCACTTCGACGACGTGCGCGTGCCGCAGCGCAATCGCATCGGCGAGGAGGGCATGGGCTTCACCTACCAGATGATGCAGTTCCAGGAGGAGCGCCTGTGGGCGGCGGCGCGCGGCATCGGCGGCATGTCGCGCAACCTGCAGGAGACCATCGACTACGTGCGCGAGCGCAAGCTCTTCAACCAGACCGTGCTCGATTTCCAGGTGGTGCAATACAAGCTGGCCGAGGTCAAGACCGACATCGAGGCGCTGCGCGCGATGACCTACATGACCACTGAAAAGTACATCAAGGGCGAGGACGTCACCGAACTGGCGTCGATGTGCAAGCTCATGGCAGGGCGCCTGGGCCGCTCGGTGCCCGATGCGCTCCTGCAGTACTGGGGCGGCATGGGCTATACCTGGGACAACCACATCTCACGCGCCTACCGCGACGGCCGCCTGGGCTCGATCGGCGGCGGTGCGGACGAGGTGATGCTGGGCATCATCTGCAAGCACATGGGCATACTCGGCGCGAAGCGCTGAGCGCAATACCGGCTCGTAGGCGCCGCGTGCCAAGCTGCCTGGAGCCGGCCAATGCGCAAGCTGGCCCAACACCGATCTATACAAATTATTGTATAATTCTGTGAAGGCAGTCGAGTTTGTCGGAAGCTCGCTTGACGACTTGCGCGCTTTCCCGTTGGGCGCGCGGCGTGCCTGCGGCTACCAGATCGAAAAGGTCCAGAGGGGTCGAGACCCGGACGATTGGAAGCCGATGAGCAGCGTCGGGCCTGGCGCGCGGGAATTGCGGGTGCGGAGTGACGATGGCGCGTACCGGGTGATATACATCGCAAGTTTCGCGGATGCCGTTTACGTGCTTCACTGCCTGCAGAAGAAGTCGCAGAAAACTGCCAAGTCGGATATCGAACTTGCGAGAACCCGATTGCGCAAACTCCGGGAAGGCCTCAAATGAAGAAGCAGGCAGCCGCAAGATTCCAGTCAGTATGGGACGCGATCGAGGATCGGCCGGAAGAGGCGGCTTCAATGCGCCTGCGATCACGGCTCCTGTTGACCATCCAGGAACGCATCCGCGAGGACGGAATGACCCAGAGCCAGATCGCGCGTCTACTAGGTGTCACGCAGCCCCGGGTATCCGATCTGGTCCGTGGGCGCATCGAACTATTCTCGGTAGAAGCGTTGGTTGACATGCTCATACAACTAGGTATGCGCGTCGAAGTCCGCGTCCGCCAAACTGCATAGGAACAAGGAGTCCCCATGCGAATTCGATCGGAAGCGGACCTGCGGCGCATCCTGCCGCCGCCGCGCGAGTCCACACGCGCCAAGGTGCTGGGTGCGCTCGACGATCAGGCGATCGCGTTTCTCGCGACCTGCCCCTTTGCGCTTCTCGGCACGACCTCACCGGACGGGGCGATCGAGGTCTCGCCCAAGGGCGACGAGCCCGGCTTTGCGCACGTGGAAGATGTGCGCACCCTGCTGCTGCCGGAGCGCGCGGGTAACAACCTGGCCTTCGGGCTCACCAACATCCTGGCCAATGGCCGCGTCGGCCTGATCTTCCTCAAGCCCGGCACCGGCGAGACCTTGAGGGTCTCGGGCCGGGCCGAGGTCTTCGACGACGCCGACCTGCTTGAACGCCTGGGTTCGAGCGGCAAGCCGGCCCTCCTGGCCATTCGCGTGCATATCGAACGCAGCTACTTCCACTGCGCGCGCTCGGTGGTGCGTTCGCGTCTGTGGGATCCGGCCTCCTGGACCGAGAAGCAGAAGGTCTCGTTCGGCCGCATCATCGCACCGAGGATCGGCGGTGACGCACACACCGCAGATGAGATCGATGCGCGTGTCGAAGGCGCCTACACGACCAATCTGTGGACCAACGAAGGCCGGAACTGACTTGAGCGATTCCGCGCGCGCCTCGCCCTATTTCGGGCCCGAGCACGAGGCCTTTCGCGAATCGGTGCGTCGCTTTGTGCGCGAGGAAATCGCGCCGCACGCGCACGACTGGGACGAGGCCGGGACCTTTCCGCGCGAGCTCTACAAGATCGCAGCGCGCGCCGGCATCCTCGGCCTGGGTTTTCCGGAGGAGTACGGCGGATTCGATGCCGACGTGTTCTTCAAGGTGATCCAGTCGGAAGAACTCGCCGGCAGCGGCTGCGGCGGGGTGTGCGCAAGCCTCATGTCGCACACCATCGGCGCACCTCCGATTGCCAGGTTCGGCAGCGCTGCGCTCAAGTCGCGCGTGTTGCCAGAAGTGCTGTCCGGCGAGAAGATCAGCGCGCTTGCGATCACCGAGCCGTCTGGCGGCTCGGACGTCGCCTCGCTCAAGACCAGCGCGCGCCGCGACGGCGACGAGTTCGTCGTCAACGGTTTGAAGATGTTCATCACCTCAGGCATGCGCGCCGACTATTTCTCGGTCGCGGTGCGTACCGGCGGGCCCGGTGCGGCCGGCGTCTCGCTGCTGTTGATCGAGCGTGATCGGCCCGGCTTCACGCGCAACGAACTCAAGAAGATGGGCTGGTGGTCCTCCGACACGGCCGCGCTCTTTTTCGATGATGTGCGCGTGCCGGTCACCAACCTGATCGGCGAGGAAGGCCGCGGATTCAAGGCCATCATGGCCAACTTCAACATGGAGCGCTTGGGCATGGCCGCGCAGGCGGTCGGCTATGCGCAGGCAGCCTTCGACGATGCGCTCGCCTGGGCGCGCGAGCGCAGCACCTTCGGCCAGAAACTCATCGAACACCAGGTGATACGGCACAAGCTGGTCGACATGCAGATGCGCATCCAGGCCGCGCGCGCCTACCTGTACGACTGCGCCTGGCGGGTCGGGCAGGGCGAATCGATCGCGGCGGAACTGGCTATGCTCAAGAACTGCACCACCCAGGCCATGCAGTTCTGCGCCGACCAGGCCGTCCAGATCCTGGGCGGCGCGGGCTTCATGCGCGGCAGTCGCGCCGAGCGCATTTACCGCGAGGTCAAGGTCATGATGATCGGCGGCGGCGCGGAAGAAATCATGAAGGACTTAGCCGCCCGGCAAATGGGCTGGTGACCGGTTGGGGGCACGCGGCGCGACTTGATCCTTCGCAAAGCGTTTCAAGTCCCGCAAACTAGAATGAGAATCTCATCAATGGAAAGTATCAAGCACAGGGAGAAAGCATGAAAGTCCTGGTCGCCGTCGACGGCAGCACCTATACCTGCCATGCGCTCGATTACTTGAGCGAGCACATGGATATGATCGGCCGGGATGCCAAGATCACCCTCTTGACAGTGCATCTGCCTCTGCCGCCGCATGCGGCCAGGAGCCTGGGCAGAGAAGCGGTTGACGGGTACTACAGCGACGAGTGCGAGAAAAGTCTCAAGATCGCGCGTGGCCTGCTCGACAAGGCCGGCATCGGCTATGTCGATGCTTGGAAGGTCGGCGACCCGGGCGACGTGATCTCCGCCTTTGCCACCAAGGGCCAGTTCGACTTGGTCGTCATGGGATCGCATGGGCACGGGCTTTTCAAGGCCCTGGTGCTGGGTTCGGTGGCGACCAAGGTACTGGCCGGCTGCAAGGTGCCCGTACTGCTTGTGCGTTGACGGCTTCGATGAGCGCTGGCGAACAGGCCTTTTCGCCGGAGTTGCGCGCGGGACTGCGCAAGTTCATCGAGGAGAGCATCACCTTCAACAAGGTGCTGGGTCTTCGCATCGCCTCGTACAACCCCGACCGGCCGCGCGTTCGCCTTGACATGCGGCCGGAGCTGATCGGCCACCCGATACGCAAGATCCTGCACGGCGGTGTCATCGCCGCCGTGCTTGACTTGACCGCAGGCTACGCGCTCCTGCTTGCGATCTTCAAGGCGCATCCCGACGAGCCGCTGGACACGCTCCTGGCGCGCTTTCGCCACTTGAGCACCATCGACTTGCGCATCGACTATGTCCGACCCGGGCGCGGTGCACACTTCATCGGTAGCGCGCAGGTGCTGCGCCTGGGCAGCAAGGTCGGCAACGTGCGCATGGAATTGACCAATGATGCAGGCGAATTGATCGCCGCGGGCAGCGCGGCCTTCATGGTCGGCTGAGGCCTTTCTTGCGCAGCCGGCGCCGCGCCGCCTTCTCAGCGGATGCGGATCGAAGCCGATTCCTGTGCCGGGTTGCCGCCCTTGCGAAACGGTGCCAATTGCGCCGCGGTGCCCGCGATCGTGCCGGGCTCCGGCCCAAGAGTGGGGCCGCTGACCGGAAATGGCGCGGCGCTGGTGATCGGCTGCGGCGCAACGCGCCGCACGATGACAGGAGTCGGCGTGTAGTACACCGGCGATGCCGCCTGCGGGTTGTCGCAATCGATCCGGCGCTCGCGCAGGCACTGCTCGCGCGCCGCACGCCGAGCCTCTTCGTCGCGTGCGGCCGACTGGGACGCGAGTGCCATGCTGTGGCGTGCCTGCGCCTGCCTCATGGCCTGCGTCTCGCGGCGCTCGCGCGCCGCTTCCATGTCGCGCAGGGTTTCGCGCTGGCGGCGCTCGCGCCAGTAGCGGGCTTCCTCTTCGTCTGCGGTAACGTGCGACTCGAGCGCCGGTGTCGCGAGCACGGTTGTCCCACCGCGCGCCTTGGGCGGCGGTGTGGTCGTGTAATTGACCACACCGCGCTCGTCGGTCCACTTGTAGACCGTGTTCGCGGTCGCCGGCGCATGGGCAGAGGCGAACGCCAGGCCGGCGATGATGGCAAGCGACAGAAATCGATGCGACATTGCGTGGCTCTCCGTGCAAGCAGTCTCTATGATACGTCGCTGCGCGGTCACGGGATGCGTGCAGCTGCCCTCATCTATGCGACCTGGGCCGGATTGTGCGCCGCAACCGGACTGGACTTCGATCATAGCGGCGACGCATCGCGCGCGCTCAGGTCTTTGCGCAATCGTGCCAGATAGTGCATGCCGGTGATCGCGCGCGGACCGTACCAGGAGGTCATTTCCCCGTCGATGAGCATGACGGACTGCCCGGGCAGGTCGCGCCGCATTGCATCAACGTGGACCGTGGTAAAGCGATACGGCTCGCTCGATAGCAGGATCCGCCCAGCCCCTGCCGCGGCCGCGGCGAGTTCTATTTCCGGGTAGCGGGCGCCTGCATCGACCGGCAGAGTGTCCCAGCCGACCTCCGCCAACGTGCGGCTGATATAGGTATCGCGCGCGACGGTCATCCAGGGGTCCTTCCAGATCAGGTACAGGACTGTCTCACGCGGCAGGGCGGCGCATTCCCGGCGGGCCTGCGCGCGTGCCTGCTCGAAGGCGTCGCTTAGCAGAGCAGCCTGCTTGTCCGCGCCGAAGATGCCGCCGATGAGGCGGTAGAGCGGCAGGTTGTCATCTGGCCCCAGCGGGTGTGTGACGACCACGTGCGGCACGAACTCGGCGATTTGCAAGGCCTCCGGCCTGCGGTTCTCGTCGATGTTGACGATCGCGTGCGTCGGCGCCAGCGCCTTCAGCCGGGCGATGTCGAGGTCCTTGGTGCCGCCGACTTTTGGAATGGACGCCACGACCTCGCGAGGATGGACGCAAAAGCCGGTGCGGGCGACCAGCCGGTCGGTGAGACCCAGTTCACACACCAGTTCGGTGATCGAGGGAACCAGGCAGGCGATGCGCGCATCCGGCCCGGCCGGCGCGTGGCGCGTGCCTTGTGCATCGCAAAAAGAAATGGGGTCTGACCCCATTTAGATTTTCTGGCCTTCGGCCGCGCGCGGTTTGCGTGCCTTTCCGGCAAAGGCGCGGTCGAGGAGGGCGTTGGGCAGGATGCGCAGAAGCTTGGCCACGATCGCCATCTGCCACGGCACGACGGCGTAGGAGGTACCGGCGTCGATGAGCCGGCGAATGCGCCGTGCGGCCTCGTCGGCGTCGAGCAGAAACGGCATCGGGTAGGGGTTTTTGGCCGTGAGCGGCGTGCGGATGTAGCCCGGCAGGATGGAAACCACCGCGATGCCGTGCGGTTTCATTTCGCCGCGCAGGGCCTCGAGGTAGGCGATCGCGGCGGCCTTGGAGGCGCTGTAGCCGCCCGAGCCCTGGATGCCGCGGATGCCGGCGACGCTGGCGATGCCGACCAGGGCGCCGCGTCGCGCTGCCCGCATCGCCGCGATGAAGGGCTGGAAGGTCGCGAAGAGCCCGACCACGTTGACCTGCATGATGCGCTCGAAGGGCGCCAGATCCTCGGCCAGTTCGGTAAGCGTGCCGGCCGAGATGCCGGCATTGGCGATGACGATGTCCGGCGCTCCATGGCGCGCGATGAAGTCGGCCGCCGCCGCGGCAAGCGCGGCATGATCGGTCACATCAACCGCATAGACCTCACAAGTGCAGCCCAGGCTGGCTGCGACGGCATCCAGCTCCGCACGCCGCCGCGCGGTGATGCCGATCACCGCTCCGGGAGTTGCATAGACGCGCGCCAGCTCCGCGCCCAGCCCGCCAGACGCGCCGGTGATGAAGACCTTCAGCGACATGGCGGATAAAATAGCACGGCGCACTCGTCCCGCCCGCATGCTTCGCCTTCATGGGCTGCGGCATCCCGACATCCTGTCCATGGCCTTTTCTTGGGCGCGGAATCGCGTACGCCAACCTACTTGACCCGCGTTGTCCTGATCCTCGCCGTTACCACGGTCATCCAGGCCCTGGTGGCGCTCGCCTCCATCGCCGTGCCGGTCATGACGCCGGCGGCGGCGCGCGAGCTGGAATTCGCGCCGTCCCTGATCGGCTGGTTTGTCGGCGCCATGTACATCGGCGCGTCCTTCGCAGCGCTGGTCTCAGGCGGGTACATACTGCGCTTCGGCGCGATTCGTGTCTGCCAGTTCTGTCTGATGTTGTGCGCGACGGCCATGGCGCTCCTGGCGGTGGTCCCGCTAGTCTGGCTGGCGCCGGTCGCGATCCTGCTCGGCGCGGGCTACGGACCGATCACGCCGGCCTCGTCGCACATCCTCTCGCGCAGCATGCCGCCGCACCTGATGGCGCTGACCTTTTCGATCAAGCAGACCGGAGTGCCGCTTGGTGCGGTGGTCGCAGGCCTCCTGGTGCCGGTGCTGACGTTGGCGTTCGGCTGGCGCGTTGCGGCCATCGGAGTGGCTGCGTTGTGCGCGGGCACCGCACTCCTGGTGCAGGTGTGGCGTGGCGACATGGACGCGGACCGCAATCCCAGGCATCGCATCGGCATCGCGCACCTGCGCACGCCATTTCGCCTGATCTTCGCTGATCCCGCGCTGGTGCGCATCGTCATCACGGCGCTGGCGTTCGCCGGATTGCAGATATCCGGAATCACCTTCCTGGTGGCTTATCTCACCGAGGACGTGGGTTATTCGCTGGTCGCGGCCGGGCTCGCGCTTGCCTTCTGCAACGGCGGCGGCATTGGCGGGCGGGTGTTCTGGGGTTTCGTTGCCGATCGCACACGCGCTCCCGGGCGGGTGCTGGGATATCTCGGCCTGGCCATGGCCCTGACGTCGGTCGTGACCGCGCTTTTCAGCCAGGCCTGGCCGTTTGCCGTGGTGGTGGCGGTATGTACCCTGTACGGCATCACGGCGATCGGCTGGAACGGGGTGCTCATCTCCGAGACGGCGCGCCTGGCGCCGCCGGGCATGGCGGCAGTGGTCTCCGGCGGGACCACCTTCCTCATGTTCTTCGGCGTGATCTTTTATCCGCCCCTGTTTGCGCTGCTGCACGACATCGGCGACAGCTATCGACTGCCCATCCTGGTGTTCGCCGTGCCGGCCCTGATCATGGGGGTGGTCCAGCTGCGCGCCCGCCCGGCCTGAACACCGGCGGCTGGGCGCTCGCGCGACACGCGCTCAGTCGTACTTGCGCGCGTCCTCGATCACCCGGCCGTCGTTGGGCAGGGACCCCGGCGCGACGATCGCGACCTCGCCACGCAGCTTGGTGACATCGCGAATGGTCGCAGCGATCGCCTCGGCCAAGCCGGTAGAGTCACCGGCCTCGCACTTGAGGGTCATGCGGTCGTTGGCCATCTCGCCTTCGATGACCAGGCGCGCGCGCGCCACCTCAGGGTGCTTCTTCAGGATTGTCGCGACGTGGCCGGGGTGCACGAACATGCCGCGCACCTTGGCGGTCTGGTCGGCGCGGCCCAGCCAGCCGCGGATGCGCGTGTTGGTGCGCCCACAGGGCGAGATGCCCGGCAGCACCGCTGACAAGTCGCCGGTGGCGAAACGGATCAAGGGGTAGTCGGGGTTGAGCGTCGTGATGACCACCTCACCGACCTCGCCGTCGGGCAGCGGATCGCCGGTGCCGGGGCGCACGATCTCGAGGATCAGTTCCTCGTCCAGGATCATGCCTTCCATGGCCTCGGACTCGTAGGCGATGGTGCCCAGGTCCGCAGTTCCGTAGAAATTGAGGACACTGGCAAGACCATGTTCCTTGAGCCAGGCGCGCAGGCTCGGCGTCAGAGCGTCTCCACCAGTGACGGCACGCCGGATCGGAAAGGGCTTGCCCATCTCGATGAACTTCTCGACCAGGATGCGCAGGAAAGCCGCCGTGCCGACATAGACCGAGGGCGAGAGGTCGACGATGGCCTCGATCTGCTGCTCGGTGTTGCCAACGCCCGCGGGAATGACTGCGCATCCCAGCGCCGCCGCCCCGGACTCGATCATGCTGCCGGCCGGTGTCAGGTGATAGGAAAAGGTGTTGAAGAGGATGTCGCCGGCGCGAAAGCCGGCTGCGAACATGGCGCGCGCGCTGCGCCAGTAGTCATCGCGGCGCGCCTCGGGTTCGTAGATCGGCCCGGGCGACATGTAGATCCTGCGCACCCGGCCCGCTGCGGGTACGACGAACCCGCCGAAGGGCAGTGCCTCGCGCTGCATGTCCTTCAGTTGCGACTTGCGCGTCACCGGCAGTCCCGCGAGTGCGGCGCGCGAGGCGATCGCTGCCGCATCGATATCGGCTAAGAGACGCGCGTAGGCCGCGGTATTGTTCTTCGCGTTGGCGATCTGCGCCGACAGGGCGCAGAGCAGCGCGGCCTCGCGTTCGGCGGGGGCGCGCACTTCCAGGGTGTCGTAGTGGGTCGTCATGGCTCGCAGGGGCGGCATCCGGGCATCTGAGGGAATGGCGCCCGCCATCCTACCCGGATGGCGGGGCGCGCAGGCAACGCACGACTTCAGGCGAGCCAGCGCTTGCGCCGCTTGTAGTGCTTGGAGTCGCGGAAGCTCTTGCGCCCGCCCGAGGAGACGCCCAGGTAGAACTCCTTGACGTCCTCGTTGTTGGCCAGCGCCTTGGCCTCGCCGTCCATGACGATGCGGCCGTTCTCGAGGATATAGCCGTAGTTCGAGTAGCGCAGCGCGACGGTGGTGTTCTGTTCGGCGAGCAGGAAGCTCACGCCTTCCTTGGAGTTGAGATCCTTGACGATCTCGAAGATCTCCTCGACGATCTGCGGCGCCAGGCCCATCGAAGGCTCATCGAGCAGAATCATGGTCGGCGTGGCCATGAGGGCGCGGCCGATGGCGGTCATTTGCTGTTCGCCGCCCGAGGTGTAGCCGGACTGGGAATTGCGACGTTCCTTGAGCCGCGGAAAGTAGGCGTAGACCTTCTCGAGGCTGCGCTCGACCTCGGCGCGCGGCACCTTGCGCGTGTAGGCGCCGGTCAGGAGGTTCTCCTCGACCGAAAGATGGGCGAAGCAATGCCGCCCTTCCATGACCTGCACCACGCCGCGGCGCACCAGGTCATAGGGGGTGAGCGCGTCGATGCGCTCGCCCTTGTAGTCGATAAAGCCCTTGGTGACCTCGCCGCGCTCGCCTTTGAGCAGGCGCGAGACGGCACGCAGGGTTGTGGTCTTGCCGGCGCCGTTGCCGCCGAGCAGGGCGACGATGCCGCCTTGCGGAACCTGGAAGGTAACGCCCTTCAACACCAGGATCACGTGGTTGTAAATGACCTCGATGCCGCTGACGTTGAGGAGTGGGGTGCTCATGGTGTTGGAGTCCTGGGCAGACGCCGCCTGTTCATAGGCGGCGTCTGCGGCCGATCATTTCGACGCGGACAGTTCCTTGGCGCAGTCGCGCACGGCGACCTTCTTCTCCTGCGCGTACTTCGAGGCGGAGGCCTTGATCATCGGCTTGATGATCTGCTGGTCGGCGGTGTAGCGGTCCGCACCGACGACCCACTTGCTGCCGTCCCAGGTGTGGACGCGTGCCACGCTGCCGCCTTCATGGTCGACACAGGAGGTCGAGATCGGGTCGGCAAAGCCGGCAAATCCGATCGCTGCGAGCGCCTTCTGGTCAAGCGCGAGGTTCTCCAGGCCCCACTGCACTTCCTCGCCCTTGAGCGGCTTCTTGCCGAACTTGGTCTGCGCACGCTTGACGGCCTCGACACTCATCATCCCGGCCACGAGGCCACGGTTGTAGAGCACCTCACCGATCTCGCTCTTGGGACCGGTGCCCTGGCCTTTGTCATGCACGAACTTGAGGACGTCCTGGTGCACCTTGCCCTGGCCCGCCGGCGCCATGAAGGTCAGCGCGTTGTAGCCCTTGGCACCGTCGCCGGCCGGACGCACATCAGGTTCCGCACCTGCCCACCACACGCCGTACATCTTGTCGCGCGGATAGCCGACCGCCACAGCTTCCTTGATGGAGGTCGAGTTCATGACACCCCAGCCCCACAGGAAGACATAGTCGGGACGATTCTGGCGGATCTGCAGCCAGGTTGCCTTCTGCTCGACGCCGGGGTGGGTGACCGGCAGGAGTGAGAGGTCATAGCCGTGCATCTTGGCGCGTTCCTGCAGCAATGCGATCGGCTCCTTGCCGTAGGGCGAGTCGTGATAGACCAGGGCGATCTTCTTGCCCTTCAACTTGTCCAGTCCGCCTTCCTTCTTGCCGATGTGCTGGACCAGCATGTCAGCCGCGCCCCAGTAGGTGCCGCCGAGCGGGAAATTCCACTTGAAAACCTGGCCGTCGACCGAATCGGCACGCCCGTAACCGGCCGTGATGATCGGGATCTTGTCGGTGAAGGACTTGTCGGTGAGTGCAAAGGTGATGCCGGTCGAAAGGGTGTGCACCACGGCGGCACCGGTCGGGCCCTTGCCCTTCAAGCGCTCGTAACACTCCACTCCGCGGTCGGTCGCGTAGCCGGTCTCGCACTCTTCCCAGGTGATCTTGACGCCGCCGATACCGCCGTCGCGCGCGTTGATGAGTTTCAGGTAATCGACATAACCGTTGGCGAACGGTACGCCGTTGGGTGCATAGGCCCCGGTGCGGTACGACAGGACCGGGAAGAACTGCTCCTTGGCCTGCGCGACGGCACCGGCGGGCGCGAGGGCACCCGTGGCGGCCGCGACCAGGCCGGCGAGGGCGGCGATCGATGTGCGAAGTTTCATGGTGTCTCCTTTAAGGACGGTACGGGACCCGGATTACGGGATGCAAGAGCAGAACACTTCAACGACGAAATGGATATTGGTGCTGACCCTAGGGGCGTGTCAATGGGGGAACGGCCACAGGCGCAACTTCTCCTTGCCGATCGCCCACAGCCGGGCGATCCCCAGCGGCTCAACGATCAGGAAGAAGATGATCAGCGCGCCGAAGATCATGAACTCGAGGTGCGAGGCCATGGCGGTGCCGAAGTTCATGCCGATCAGCGTGCCCAGCGGCGGCAGTACCTGATTGAGGGTGATCGGCAGAAGCACGATGAAGGCTGCCCCGATGAAGCTCCCCAGTATGGAGCCCATCCCGCCGATGATGATCATGAACAGGAGGTTCAGCGAAAAATTGACCGAGAACGCCGCCGGTTCCCAGGAGCCGAGGTGAATGAAGCCCCACAGCGCCCCGGCGATGCCGGCGTAGAAGGCGCTCACCGCGAAGGCCGACAGCTTGGCGCGCATCGGCCGGATGCCGATGACCTCGGCGGCGACATCCATGTCGCGCATCGCCATCCAGGAACGACCAATGTGGCCGCGCACGAGGTTCTTGGCGAGCAGCGTGAAGACGATCACGATGGCCAGGACGAGCAGGTAGCGTTCGATCGGTGAATCGAACTTGTAGCCGAACATCTCGATGGAAGCGGTCGACACCGAGCCCGAGGGCGAGTAGTTGGTGAACCACTTGACGCGAGCGAACATCCAGTCGATGAAGAATTGCGCCGCCAGCGTCGCCACGCCGAGGTAGAGGCCCTTGATCTGCAGCGACGGCAGGCCGAAGAGCACGCCGACCGCGGCGGCGATGAGCCCGGCAAGCACCAGGGCGACCAGGAAATTGAGCTGCGGCACGCGCACGATGAGGTTGTAGGCCGCGTAGGCGCCAATGGCCATGAAGGCGGCATGACCGAGCGAAATCTGCCCGCAGTAACCCACCAGCAGGTTGAGCCCGATCGCGGCCAGCGACACGATCAGGAACGGGATCAGGATCGCCCGGAACATGTAGTCGGAGGCCAGCATCGGCACGGCGACGGCGGCGAAGGCGATCAGCCCGAACATGAACCAACGGTCCTGGCGAATGCCCAGGATTTGCTGATCAGCCTGATAGCTGGACTTGAATTGACCGTTTTCGCGGTAGAACATGGTGGGTGGGCCGTTGGTTGGTTCTGCTGATGGTCAGACGCGATCGATGTGCTTTTGGTTTTGGCCGTTCACTTCGTTCACTTAACTTTCGCTTCGCTCAAGTTAGCCTGCACCGAAAGCATATTGATCGCTAAACGCGATCAATATGCTTTTCGCCGAAGAGGCCTTCGGGGCGCACCATCAGGAAAAGCAGGGCCAAGACGTAGGCGAACCAGTTCTCGATGCCACCGCCGGCCAAGTCGAAGGATTTCACCAGCACCGGCGCCAGGAACACCTCGGCGACCTTTTCGCCTACGCCGATGATGAGGCCGCCGATGATCGCGCCCGGAACTGAGGTGAAGCCGCCCAGAATGACCACTGGCAGCGCCTTCAAGGCCAGGGTGGCGATCGAAAACTGCACGCCGAGCTTCGCTCCCCAAACCATGCCGGCGACCAGGGCCACGAAGCCGGCGACGGCCCAGACGATGACCCAGATGCGGTTCAGCGGAATGCCGATCGACTGTGCCGCCTGATGGTCGTCGGCGACCGCGCGCAGCGCCCGTCCGGTGGCGGTCTTCTGGAAAAACAGGGCCAGCAGGATCACGAGGACCGCAGCGATGACGGTGGCGATCAGGTCTTCCTTGGAAAGCAGGATGCCGCCGTCGAAAGTCGATTGCAGGACAATCGTCGGGTCCTTGGAGATGCCCAGGTCGATCTTGTAGATGTCGCTGCCCCAGATGGTCTGACCGAAGCCGTCCAGGAAGAAGGTCACGCCCAAGGTCGCCATGAGAAGCGCTACCGGATCCTGCGCCACCAGCGGGCGCAGCACGATGCGCTCGATCAGCCAGGCGAGCAGGATCATGATGCCCGTGGCGATGATGAAGGCCAGGATCAGCGCCGGGAAGCCGGCGGGAATGCCGGTCCAGGCGGGCAGCCATTCGGCCAGGCGTGCCAGCGCCAGCGCCGCGAAGAGCACCATCGCACCCTGGGCAAAATTGAACACCCCGGAGGCCTTGAAGATCAGCACGAAACCCAGCGCGACCAGCGAATAGAGGACGCCCGCCATGAGTCCGCCGATCACCACCTCCAGCCAGGGCCCGGGCGGCGTGCCGGTAAAAAGCGGTGCGACGAGCGCGCCGGCGAGCACCACCCCCAGAACTGCGACCGGTCCGTTCTTTTTCGTTGCCATCGCTTCTTGCTTTCCTGTCCTCTAGTGGCTCACGCCCAGGTAGGCCTTGATGACCTCGGGATCGTTGCGCACCACGTCCGGGGTGCCGTCGCCGATCTTCCTGCCGTAGTCGAGCACGACCACGCGGTCCGAGATGTCCATGACCAC
>JBJXGS010000291.1:0-2575 GCA_046160545.1 Burkholderiales bacterium | reverse complement strand
AACGCGAGGCGTTTATCGACTTCATCGCGGCCAGCCCGGATGCGGGCGACGTGATCCCAGGTTCTGACGGCGCGCGCAAGGTGCGCTGGCAGCGCCCCGGCATGGGTAAGCGCGGCGGCGCGCGGGTCATCTACTTCCACTTGGTGGGCGAGCAGGTGGTCTTGCTTGTGATGGCCTACGCCAAGGCGGTGCGCAAGAACGTGAAGCCGAAGGACATCAAGCGGAGTTGACATGATGAAGACGCTGAAAAAATTGAACGTGCAGAAGGTGGCCGCAGCCATAGAGGCCGACGCCGGGCAGGCGCTGCCGGGGCTGCGCGAGTCGCTGGCGGAGGCGAAGGCGGGGCAGTTCGCTCGCGTGCATTCGCCGGAGCAGATTGCGGCGCGTCGGCGCGGGCGGCCAAAACTGGAAGCGCCCAAGGAAGCGGTGAAGCTTCGCCTGGACGCCGACGTGCTGGCCGCGCTGCGCGCCAGCGGCGAAGGTTGGCAAACACGCATCAACGAGACGCTGCGCGCGTCGCTGGCGTTGGGTGGCAGGCTCTGACTCAACGTCACCCAGGACGGCCGCGAATCGACGCTGTACGAGAACGGATGTTCGACACGTCTCGCCATGCCGAATATCGGGACGGGAAGATGTTCGTCCGCTGGGTCATGACGCATCGCGAGTACGACGAATAGTGCAAGCTGTATCGGAAAGGAAAGGTATGACTGCCGCGACCTCCATCGAGTCCGTCGATTTGAAGGCCCTGCAGGCGACTTGGACTGCGTTCGACCGGGTGGCGCGCCTGCGGCCCATCCGGTCCGACCGGGAATACGACCGGATGGTGATGTTGATGAATCAGCTCCTGGACAAGGTCGGCGATGCGTCCGACCACCCCTTGTCCGGGCTGCTCGACCTGGTCGGCGAATTGGTGGCTGATTACGATGCTGTCCATCATGCGATCGAGGCGGCAGAGCCGCGCGAAGTGCTGCGCAGCCTGATCGACGCGCGCGGGCTCAAGCAGAGCGACCTTGCGGCGATCGTGCCACAAGGCAACTTATCTGCCATCCTGGCGGGCAAGCGCCGGATTAGCGCCACCCTGGCCGGCAAGCTCGGCAAGTACTTTGGCGTCAGTCCTGCCGCCTTCGTCCCCACCTGACAGGAGCAGCGGCTGTTCCCTGAAGCCGCTCCAGGCCCGGTAGGCCAAGAAAGCCGGCCTGCCGGCGGGAGTGTCGCGATTACAATCACCCGGACCAAGGCGCCTGTCCTATTTCCCGGGGCCGTCGGTGGATGCGAAATTCAACTATGGAGAAGACAATGACTACCGGCTACTTCGTCACCGGCGCCTCGGGTTTCATCGGCAAGCGCCTGGTCAGGAAAATCCTCGCGCGCGAAGGCAGCGTCGTCTACTACCTGTCGCGCGCCAGCGGCCCCAAGGGCGAGAAGCAGCGCGCTGCGCTGCTGGAGTACTGGGGCGCGGATGAGAAGCGCGCCATCGCGATCACCGGCGACATGACCCAGCCCGAACTGGGCATCGCCGCCGCTGACAAACGCAAGCTCGCCGGCAAGATCGCCCACTTCGTGCACCTGGCGGCAATCTACGACCTGAAAGCCACGGCCGAGGAGCAGCAGGCGGGCAATGTCGAGGGCACGCGCAACGCGGTCAATTTCGCCAATACGGTCAAGGCGGGCAAGTTCCATTGCGTCTCCTCTATCGCCGCCGCCGGCCTCTATGAGGGGGTCTGGCGCGAGGACATGTTCGACGAGGCTGAGAACCTCGACCACCCCTATTTCGCCACCAAGCACGAGTCCGAGGCCATCGCGCGCAAGGAATGCGAGATGCCCTGGCGCGTCTACCGCCCCGGGCTGGTGGTGGGGGACTCCAAGACCGGCGAGATGGACAAGATCGACGGTCCCTACTACTTTTTCAAGCTGATCCAGAAGATGCGGAAGCTGCTGCCGCCGTGGATGCCGACGGTCGGCATCGAAGGCGGACGCATCAACATCGTGCCGGTCGACTATGTGGTCGATGCGATGGAACACATCATGCATCTGGAGAAGGGCGACGGCAAGGCATTTCACCTGACCGACCCGAACCCGCACCGCGTCGGCGACGTGCTCAACATCTTCTGCAAGGCGGCGCACGCGCCGCGCCTGGAGATGCGCATCAACGCGGCCCTCTTCGGGTTCATCCCGCGCGGGGTCAAGAAATCCATCATGTCCCTGACCCCGGCGCGGCGCATCCGCAACGCCATCATGAAGGATCTGGGGCTGCCCGAGGAGATGATGCAGTTCGTCAACTACCCGACGCGCTTTGACTCGCGCGAGGTCGAAAGGGCCTTGAAGGGCACCGGCATCGCCTGCCCCAATCTCGAGTCCTACGCATGGGTGTTGTGGGATTACTGGGAGCGGCATCTCGATCCCGACCTCATGATCGACCGCTCCCTGAAGGGCAAGGTGCGCGGTCGGGTGGTCATGATCACGGGCGGGTCTTCCGGTATCGGCCTGGCCGCGGCCAAGAAGATCATCGAGGCCGGCGCCACCGTGATCATCGTCGCACGCGACCCGGAGAAGCTCGCCAGCGCGGAGAAGGAGA
>JBJXGS010000290.1:0-8328 GCA_046160545.1 Burkholderiales bacterium | reverse complement strand
CGGCATTGGCGCAGGCCCGGGCGGGAAAACTGCGCGCCATCGCGCTCACCAGCCCGGTCAAGCTGGCGAGTGCGCCGGACTGGCCGGCTTTGGCCGACACATTGCCGGGATTCGACGCTTCGCCGCGTACCTTCGTACTCGCACCCGCGGGCACCCCTGCCGCGGTGATCGCGCGCCTGGACGCCGCTTTGCGCGCCATGCTCGCCAAGCCGGCGGTGCAGGAGACGCTCAACGCGCAGGGCGCGATCCCGACCCCGGCCGGGGCGGAGGAACTCGCAGCGCAGATCGCCGCCGAGTCACGTAAATGGGGCGCAGTGGCGCGCGAGTCGGGGGCCAGGGCGCAGTAGTCAGGGACATGCAAGACGGGCCGGGGATGCCCGCGCGATCGTTAATCACGTTGTCAGTAGTGTCAAAGAACGATTGCGCATCCGGTCGGTGCGACAAGCACGGCGCGTGCAGGTCGTCAAGGAATTTGTGCCGAATACACAATTGTTTGCTTGCGCCGCAGGGGGGTATGGCGTCCAATCGAATGCTCACCCGCCGCGCCCGCGATGGGGCAAGACAAGATCATCACCCGGGAGGGGAATATCATGTCGATACTCGCGCAAACCCTGAAGCTCTCCGCATTCTGCTGGGTCGTCGCTGCCGCCGCCTTTCCAGAGTCCGCCCACGCGGTGCGCTGGGACGGACTTGTCGCGGTGGCATCCTCGGGCAAGAAAACCAAGACCTTCAGCATGGCGGCGTACAAGCGCTGCGGCGGCAAGACCTACCGCGGCCAGCGCAATTGCCCTGGCATCAGCATCGTCGTCGACCCGGATGCGGAAGGCATCATCGAAATCGACCTGGACCTGCACTACGACCCGACTCAGTGGATCTTCCGGTCGGACCAGAGTGGCTTCCTGTGCGCCTTTACTTCCGCGCCTGGCGCCAGTTGCCCGCCGGCGCATGCCCAAGTCGGCACGTTCGAGATCGAATCGCTCGCTCCAGACAATTTCGTGCTGGGCTCGGGGCTCACGGGGTCGACAGTCTCGCTGACCGACAACGGTGGTGTCGTTTCGCTGCGTTACGATCTTGGGCAGCCACTCGATGCGCAGGGCGAACAGAATTTCTTTTCGTTTTTCTTCGAGGCGGTCACGCCCTTTTCCGACATCAGCACGGTGAGCTACCACGATGATGAGTTTGGCAACTATGACTTCGCGCAGAACGAGGCGCGCTGCATCACGGCCAGCGTCACCAACAATGTCGTCACGGACACTGGCACTTGCGTGAGTTCAATGCCAATCGCGGGAATCAACATCAACTTCTTCGTGCCCGAGCCGCAGTCCGCGGCGCTCCTGGGCCTGGGGCTGCTTGCGATGCTGCGCTCGCGGGCAGGGCGTGGCATGCGCGCACACCGCTGAGGTCTGACCCGCGCGCGACGGCAAGCCGACCGATCAGGCCGGCGCCGCCTCCGCGGCGTCAAAGTCCAGTTCGACCTTGGCGCCGTTCGGATCGTCAAAAAAGAGCTGCCACGGCCCGTCCTTGCTGCCGGCCAGCCGGCGCAATTCGTAGGGCATGCCACGGCCCTTTAGCATTGCGACAGTTGCAGCCAGTCCCTGTGCAGTGAAGGCCATGTGGTCGAGGACGCCGCGCTTCAGTTCCTCGCGCGACCTGCCGCCTATGACGTGCAAGACCGGCGTGCCGCCGGCGTACAGCCACAGCCCGGGAAAGGTGAAGGGCGGCCGCCAGCCGACCGTGAAGTCCAGGAAGTCGCAGTAGAACGCGCGCGTCGCCTCGACGTCGTCGGTAAGTATGGTGAAGTGGTTCATGCCCGCGATAGCCATGTTCCTGCGCCCCGTCGTTGTGGTGAGGGTCGAATCATGCCAGCAAGCCGTCCGTCCGTGGTAAAACGGTCGCGCCTCGCCGTACCCCCTGCCTTGCGCGTCCCCTCCATTTCCCTGCATCCGTTCGCCATGCGCCGGACCGCTCCTTGTCGGCCGGCCGTGCGCGCATGAACGCCGCCGAGGCATTGCACGCGCGCGCCACCCGGCGCGGCATCATCTGCATGGTTGCGGCGATGGCGTTTTTCACCGTCAACGACGCGTTCTTCAAACTGGCAGCGGCGAATTTGCCGGTCTGGCAGGTCATTTTTTTGCGCAGTTTCCTGGTCGTGCTGCTGACCTTCGCCGCCGCCCGCAGCGTGGCCTCGATGGACGTCATCCTCGGCATGTTTCGCGGTCGCCTGGGGCTGCGTGCGCTGACCGAGGCGACAGCGATGCTGCTTTATCTTTGGTCGCTGACGCATATCCCGATCGCCAACGCGGCGGCGATCATCCTCTCCTCGCCGCTGTTCCTGGCCGGATTCGCGGCGCTTTTTCTGGGTGAACGCGTCACGGCCGGTCGCTGGGCGGCCGCCCTGCTGGGCTTTGTTGGCGTGCTCCTGATCGTGCAGCCGCGCCCCGGGGCCTTCGATATCTGGACGCTGGTGTGCCTGGTATCGACCGTGCTTTTCGCTACCCGCGACGTGCTGACCCGCGGCATCCCGGTCGCGATCCCGTCGACCGTGGTGGCGCTCGCCACTGCCGTGGCGGGCACGGTTTTGGCCCTGGTCATGATGCTCATGACCGACATCAAACCGGTGGGCGCGCGCGCTGCCGGCTACATTGTCGCGGCCGCGTTCTTCGTCGCGGCCGGCTTTTACCTGATCGCGGTGAGTTTTCGTAGCGCCGAAGTGTCGGTGGTCGGGCCGTTTCGCTACTCCAGCCTCCTGGTGGCTGTGGCGCTGGGCTATCTCGTCTGGGGCGAGGTACCCAACGCGCTTGGCTGGCTGGGGGTCACACTGATGCTGGGCACCGGCGCGTTGATGCTGGTGCTGGAGCGGCGCCGCTCCTGAGGGCTCAAGCGTATGGTAGCTTGCGGTTTTCTCCGCCCGCTTCGTCCATGACCACTCTCGCGCCCTCGGTCTGCCCCCACGATTGCACCAGCGTCTGCGCGCTGGAAGTCGAAGTCAAGGACGCACGCACCATCGGACGGGTGCGCGGCTCGACGCGTAACGCCTATACCGCCGGAGTCATCTGCGAGAAGGTGGCGCGCTACGCCGAGCGGACCCACCATCCCGGTCGGCTGACCCAGCCGCTGCTGCGTGATGGCCCGAAGGGAAGCGCCCGCTTCAAGCCGATAGGATGGGACGAGGCCCTCGACCGGGTTGCCGAGGCCTTCACCGATGCTGCCGCGCGCCACGGCAGCGAGACGGTCTGGCCCTACTTCTACGCCGGCACCATGGGCCTGGTGCAGCGCGACGGCATCCAGCGCCTGCGCCATGTGATGAAGTATTCGCGCTGGCATTCGACGATCTGCGTCGCGCTCTCAGACGCCGGTTGGATGGCCGGAGTGGGCAGCAAACGCGGCGTGTCGATGCTGGAGGCGGCCGAACACTCCGACCTGATCGTGATCTGGGGCGGCAACCCGGTCAATACCCAGATCAACGTCATGACGCACGCCATGGCGGCCAAGAAGCGCGGCGCCACGCTTGTGGTCGTCGACCCCTATCGCACCGGCACGGCCGAGAAGGCGGACCTGCACTTGAGCCTCAAGCCTGGCACCGACGGGGCGCTGGCCTGCGCGGTCATGCACGTGCTGTTTGCCGAAGGCTTCGCCGATCGCGAGTACCTGCAGCGCCACAGCGATGCTCCGGAGGCGCTGGAGGCGCACCTGGCGACGCGCACGCCGCAGTGGGCGGCTGAGATCACCGGCCTTCCCGCACAGGTGATCATCGATTTCGCGCGGCTTTACGGCGGCACCAAAAAGAGTTTCATCCGCGCCCATCACGGTTTTTCGCGCTCGCGCAACGGTGCGGCCAACATGCATGCGGTCACCTGCCTGCCCACGGTCACCGGTGCCTGGCAGCACCGGGGCGGCGGGGCGCTTTACGGCAACGCGGCCCTGTATCCGGTCAACAAGACCTTGATCGAGGGACTGGACACGCTGGACACCTCGATCCGCGAACTGGACCAGTCGCGCCTGGGGCCCATCCTCACCGGCGATGCGGAGGCGCTCAAGGGCGGCCCGCCGGTCACGGCCATGCTGGTGCAGAACACCAACCCGGCCATGGTCTGCCCAGACCTGAACCTGGTGCACCGCGGCCTCGCGCGCGAGGACCTCTTCTTCTGCGTGCACGAGCAGTTCATGACCGAGACCGCGGCCTTCGCCGATGTCGTGCTGCCGGCCACAACCTTTCTGGAGCACGACGATTTCTACACCGCCGCCGGACACAGCGTGTTCCAGGCTTCGGTGAAACTCATCGAGGCGCCGGGCGAAGCGCGCGAGAACCATTTCGTCATCTGCGAACTGGCGCGCCGGCTGGGCGCTGAACACCGCGGCTTCACCCTGAGTGCCCGCGAAATCATGGACGAGACCCTGCGCGTCTCCGGCATGTGGGACGTGGCGACCAACATCGCGCGCGGCGGGCAGGACATGGCGCTGCCGTTCGAGAAAATGCACTTTCACGACGGCTTTGACACCGCGGATGGCAAGTTCCATTTTCGCGGCGACTGGCAGCGTTTTGGCGGACGCTGGCAGGACATGCCGGTATTGCCTGACCACTTCGATGTGATCGACAACGCAACGCCTGCAACACCGTACCGCCTGGTGGCGGCTCCCGCGCGCACCTTTCTCAATTCGACCTTCACCGAGACCCCCGGCTCGCTCAAGCGCGAGGTGCGGCCCACGGTACTGATCCACCCGGACGAGTGTGCGACGCTAGGCATAGGCGTAGGCGATCGGGTGCGCCTGGGTAATGCGCGCGGCGAGGTCGTTGTGCACGTGCGTCCGACATCCGGACAGCAGCGCGACGTGGTCGTGGTCGAGGGCATCTGGCCCAACAAGCACTTCGAAAACGGCCTGGGCATCAACTCGCTCACCAGTGCCGACCCCGGCTGGCCCAACGGCGGGGCGGCGTTTCACGACACTGCGGTATGGGTGAAAAAGGCGGATTGAGCGCCGCGGCACCGAAAATCCGTCGGAATTTCTTACAGTGCCCGAAGGCGTCCGCGAGAAGCACGAGTAACAGATTGATAATATTGGAGTTTATTTCTAAGCTTGAGCAACGTTTCGGTCATGATTCTTGCTTAGTATTGCTTCGTATCCGGTTTCCCTGAGGGTTCGCCATGTCCTTGTCAATTTCCGCCCGTTCCTGTCTGGTCGCTGTTGCGTTGCTGGGTGCGTCCTCTGCTGTACGCGCGGCGGATTTCACCTGGAATACCGGCATCGGCTCGTGGTTTACCGCCGGTAACTGGATCGGCGGGGTGCCGGCGGCCGGCGGCAATGTCTTCATCGACGGCGACAATTTCGGCAACATCGCCATCGTGACCCTCACCGGGTCGGCCTCCATCGGCAACCTGGCCATCGACGGCGGCGATCAGCTGCAGGTCAGCAATGGCTCGTTTCTGAGCCTTTCCGGCGGCAACTTCACCAACGCGGGCACCCTGGGCCTCAATTCGGCCGGCTTTTTCACCGACCTGCGTTTCGATGCCGACACCACGCTGTCCGGCAATGGTTTCATCGCCCTTAGCAACAACGGCAACAATCGCCTCTATGGGGCCAATGCCGGGGTACGCCTGACGATCGACGCCGGGCAGACGATCTTCGGCGCCGGGCAGATCGGTCTCGGGCAGTTGCGCATCACCAACCAGGGGACGATCACAGCGCAGGGCAGCGCCGGGCTCACCTTCAATATCGTCAATGCAGCCGGCGCGTTCGACAACACCGGCGGTGTCATCGAAGTGGCCGACGGCTCCTTCGCGCGCTTTTCCGCCGGCAGCATCGAGGGTGGCACCCTGCGCGGCAATACCACCAGCCTTTTGCGCGGCGCGGTCGGCGCCACCTTGAACGGGGTCAATCTGGAAGGCGCGCTGACGCTGGCCAACGGCGAGGGCATCGGCATCGCCGGCGCCTCGCTCAATACCGGCACCCTGACCCTGGCCTCCGCCGGGTTTTTCACCGACCTGCGCGTCAACGCCGACGCCAGCATCGGGGGCAACGGCACAATCGCGCTGACCAACAACGGCAACAATCGCATTTTCGGCAACGCCGCCGGTGTGCGCCTGACCGTCGGCGCCGGGCAGACCATCGCCGGCGCCGGGCAATTGGGCGTCAATGGCCTGCTCGCCGTCACCAACCAGGGCACCATCGCCGCGGACGGCAGCGCCGGCTTGCGCCTCAATTTCGCCAACGCGGCCGGGGCGTTCGACAATGCCGGCGGCGTGCTCGAGGTGCGCGGCGCATCGACCCTGATCTTTGACGCCGGTCGTTTCGAGGGCGGCACGCTGCGCGGTACCGCGGCCGACGCGATCCTGGCCGGCTCGACCGGAGCGACCCTGGTCGGCACGAGCATCGAGGGCACGCTGACCCTCGCCAACGGCAACGGTCTGGGGATCGGCGGGGCGATGTCCAACAGCGGCACCCTGACGCTGGCATCGGCGGGCTTTTTCACCGACCTGCGCGTCAACGAGGATGCCAGCATCTCCGGCAACGGGTCGGTCGTGCTCACCAACAACGGCAACAACCGCATCTACGCCGCCGCCGACGGGCTGCGCCTGACCGTCGGCGCCGGCCAGACCATCGCCGGCGCCGGTCAACTGGGGGTGAACGGCCTCCTCAAGGTCACCAACCAGGGCACCATCGCCGCCGACGGCAGTGCTGGTTTGCGCCTGAATTTCGCCACGACCGCGGGATCGTTCATCAACACCAGTGGCGTGCTCGAGGTACGCAACGGCTCGATCATGATCTTCGACGCGGGGCGCTTCGAAGGCGGCACGCTGCGCGGTACCACTGCCGATGCGCGCCTGGCCGGGTCGGTCGCAGCGACCCTGGTGGGGACCATCATAGAAGGCACCTTGACGCTGACCAACGGCAACGGGATCGGCATCGGTGGCGACCTGGTCAACACCGGCACCCTGAGCCTGGCATCGGCGGGCTTTTTCACCGACCTGCGCGTCAACGAGGACGCGAGCATCGTGGGCAACGGTTCGATCCTTTTGGTCACCAACAACGGCAACAACCGCATCTACGCCGCCGCCGACGGGCTGCGCTTGACCCTGGGCTCCGACCAGACCATTGCTGGCGCCGGTCAACTGGGCGTGAACAACCTGCTGCGGGTCACCAATCAGGGCACCATCGCCGCCGAGGGGAGCACCGGTCTGCGTCTGAATTTCGCCTCCGCAGCCGGTTCATTCATCAATACCGGCGGCCTGCTCGAGGTACGCGGCGGGTCGGTGCTGGATTTCGCCTCCGGTCGCTTCGAGGGTGGCACCTTGCGCGGCACCGGCATCGATCCCGGGCTGGCCGGGTCGGTCGGTGCGACGCTGGTCGACACCACCATCGAGGGTGCGCTTACCTTGCGTAACGGCAACGGCGTGTCGCTGGCCGGAACCATCACCAACCAGGGCACGCTGACCATGTCTTCGGCGGGCTTTTTCACCGACTTGCGCATGACGGCCGATACCACCCTGACCGGCAATGGCTCGATTCTCATGAGCAGCAACGGCAACAACCGCATCTATGGCGCCACCGGCGCCGAGCGCGTGACCGTCGGCGCCGGTCAGACCGTCGCCGGCAGCGGGCAGATCGGCGTCAATCAGCTGCGCATCACCAACGAGGGTACGATCATCGCCAACCAGCCGGTTGGCCTGACGATCAACCCGACCGGCAGCGAGGCCCTGATCAATCGCGGCACCCTGCGGGTCGAGACCGGCAGCAGCATGACCGTGACCGGCTCGAACATCGTGCAAGACGACCTGACCGCCAAGACCCTGGTGCACGGCACACTGACCGTGCCAGTACTGGACCTGCAGGCTGGCCTGGTCGGCGGCACCGGCCGTATCATCGGTGCGCTCAACAACTCTGGCGGCACGGTTGCTCCGGGCGCCAGCCCGGGCACGCTGATCATCCAGGGCAATTACACCCAGGGCGAGAACGGCACGCTCGCGCTCGAGATCGACGGGCCGGTGCAGGGCGTGCAGCACGACTGGCTGTCGATCACCGGCAATGCCTCGCTCAACGGCGCGCTGACACTGGCCTTCGGCTACACCCCGACCGTCGGAACCAGCTATATCGTGCTGACCACCGGCGGCACGCGCAGCGGCGAATTCGCCAGCGTGGCCGGCCCGAATGGCTGGGATATCGACGTGCTTTATGGCGCGAACAACGTCACGCTGACCGTGGTCGCGGTGCCCGAGCCCGGCGCCTACGCGATGATGCTTGCCGGCTTGGCCCTGATGGGCTTTGTGGTCATGCGGCGGCGTCGCGACGCCGAGACCTGAGGTAGTTCGTCGATGAGCCTGTTCTCACAAA
>JBJXGS010000289.1:0-16036 GCA_046160545.1 Burkholderiales bacterium | reverse complement strand
GCGACCAGGGTCGCGAACTCTGTGTCGGAGAGCCAGGCCTGCTCAGTGACGGTGATGCGATGCACATCGGGCAGCACCGAGTGCCCGCCGCCGATGGCGAAAAGCGAAAGTAGCGCCAGGTGCGTGCACAGCGTGGCAAGCACGTCGAAGTTCATGGCCCGACCTCGCGCGCGGCCGCGACGATGGCCAGCGGCGCCAGGCCCAGGATGACCCACACCATCGGCAGGCGCAGGATGGCCACCGCGACGAAGGCGGCCAGCGCGATGCCCAGTACCCACACACGCCGTGGCTGCGCGATCGCCAGGCGCAGTCCGACCGAGACGATCAGGCCCGCGGCCGCCGCCGAAATGCCGGTGAAGGCATGTGCGAGCACGCCGTTCTCGCCCAATTCCCGGTAGAACACACCGAGCGCGAGGACGATGGCGAACGGCACTGCCAGGAGCCCGCCCAGCGCCGCGATGACGCCGCGCACTCCGCAAAAGCGGTCGCCGACCAGGATGCCGACATTGATGATGTTGGGTCCCGGCAGGAGCTGGCCCGCAGACAAGATGTCGGCGAACTCGGCGTCGTTCAGCCAGCCCATGTCCTCGACGATGGCGTGGCGGGCATGCGGCAGGGCGCCGCCGATGCCGGACAGGGCGATGCGCAGGAAGACCGCGAACAGTCGGCGCGGCGTGACATTGGAAGTTGCGGGTGCTGCGGTGTTTCGATTCATGTCGAGGACTCGTCTTGACTCTGCGTCGGTCAAGCCGATCAGATCGTACTGTGCGGGTTGAGGTCTACTATTGCGTGGGCCCGCGCCACAGGCGCTTGACGGGCCACCGACACCGAAGGAGTTCAGCCATGCCCGCCTACTGGGTCGCCCGTGCCCGCATCGACGATCCTGTCGAATACAAAAAATACACCGATCAGGTGCCCGGCATCATCGCCACGTTCGGCGGCCGCGTGCTGGCGCGCGGTGGCAAGTACCGCATCATGGAAGGCCCCGAGAACTTCCATCGCTTTATCGTCATCGAGTTTCCGACCATGCAGCACGCGATCGACTGCTTCGAGTCGCCTGCCTACGTCGCCGCCGCCGCGCACCGGCGCAGCGGCGCCGGCGTGGTCGAAAACGTCATCGTCGAGGGCGGCGAAGCCACGCCAATTTGAACCGCGGTCCGCAAGGCCAGCCATGCCACAGAGGCACGTCGAACAATCTCAGGCCTGCGGCGCGACGTAGCCGTAGGTCAGGTTGGTGCGTCCGGCGCCGTGCCTGTCGTAGGCGACCTTGGCGCGCGCGACCAGGTCACCTTCGAGCGAGGCGCGCTGGGCACGCGTGACGCCGTAGAGCCGCGCCGAGTTCTCGCCAAAGATTGCGCTCTTGACCGGACCGTCGGCGGCGCCCAGCGGCGCGAAGCCGTATTTCTTCTGCATCTCCTCAGGGATCTCCAGGCGCCGCAAGGCCTCGATCTGCCATTGCGGCGCGCCGGTCCAGACCGCGTCAGACCCCCACACAACGTGGTCGGCGCCGAGGCCCTTGATGAGCTGACCCAGCATCGCCGCGCACAGGCGC
Organism: Burkholderiales bacterium; assembly: GCA_046160545.1. GTDB lineage: Bacteria > Pseudomonadota > Gammaproteobacteria > Burkholderiales > JAEUOS01 > JAEUOS01. The sequence goes on along the minus strand of JBJXGS010000289.1, from coordinate 14,484 downwards.
GGCTCGGCCACGGTGCTCTGCGCGAAGATCTGTCCCAGGTCGCCGTAGACATTCTTCACCCCATGCTTGCCGGGGATCTCGGCTAAGTCAGTCACCCAGTCGATGCGCCCGCTGGACTCGAACTGCTCCCAGCCGATCATGTGCGCGCCGCCGGTGAAGCGGAATCCCGAGTGATAGATGATGAAGTTGAGTTGCGGCCAGTCCCTGGCCGCTTTTGCAACGTCGCTGACATCGGCGTACTTGGCCAGATCCGGGAACTGCCGCGTCGTCGACGGCGGGTAGAGGCCCTTGTGGACGCACACGTTGACCAGGCTCGGCTGGGCGCGGCTGGCCTTGACCAGCTTTTCGTAGAACGGGTAGAGCAGCTTCTCGTCGTCCAGGTGCCAGGGATGGCGTGACAGGTGCTTGTTGGTGTTGTCGCCCACCGTGTAGCCCTTGAACGAATCGGGCTTCAAGGTCTCGATATCCCGGTCGACACGGTCCAGCCAACCGGGCATGCCGGGCATGAAAATGGCGTGCGAGAACATGCGTTTGGCGCCGGCGTTGCGATTCACATTGGCGCGCGCCTCGGCCTTCATCTCGTTGGTCAGGAACCAGTCGCGCGGTTCTTCCGAGCCGGAGCCGGAAATCAGCGCGATCTTGGTGTCGGAATCGAGGTAGATCTCCTTGAAGTAGTTGGCGAACTTCAGATCCTCGATGGTCTGCGGCTTGCCCGCGAGGGCCGGGTTCCAGCCGGCGCGCCCGACCGCCTCGCGCGAGCGCACGAATCCCGCCAGACGGGTGTCGTCGCGCAGGAAATGCGTGTGCATGTCCATGATGAACTGCCCCTTCAAGGCCGCGGCGCGCGCGTTGGCCATCTCCGGGGTCTGCGCCTCGGCGCGGCTGACCATATAAAGCGGCCCGAAGGTGTCGTTCATGGCCACGAAGGCCGCGGCCATGCCGGCGGCCGACTTGAAGAAGGTGCGCCGCGAGACACCCTGATGGCGCGCCAGCTCGCTGCCTATGGCCTTGACGCGCGCTTCGAACTCGCGCTGCCTGGCCGTCTGCGGCGCGGGCAGGAACTCGTCGGAGGATACCGACTGCACCGGTATCGGCGAGGCGAAGAGGGTCGATTCGGCCGGCGCCAGGCGCGCCAGTTCATCTTCGGATAGCAAGCCCATGGAGTCCTCCGAGGTAGCCAGGTACGGTGCGGGTGGAATCGGCAGTCTAGCGCCGCGGCGGCTGCGGTTGGGCCGGCCGCCGCGCATCGGCCGCCTGCGCGTCCTCCAGCCACTCGCGCCAGACCGCCATCAGCACCGCCAGGATCACCGGCCCGATGAATAGCCCGATCAGTCCGAAGGCGGCCAGGCCGCCAAGAACGCCGAACATCACCAGCAGGAAGGGGATGCGCGTCGCACTCGAGATCACCATGGGGCGAATCAGGTTGTCGACCCAGCTCACCACCAGCGTGCCCCAGGCCAGCAGCCCGATGCCGGCGGCGGTCTGGCCGTTCAACACCAGCCAGACGCCGATCGAGCCCCACACGAAGGGCGTGCCGAACGGAATCAGCGCGATCAGCACTGTGAGCGCAGCCATCAGTACCGGCGCCTTCACCCCGGCGACCCAGTAACCCAGCCCGGCCAGCACGCCCTGCGCCAGCGCCGTCAGCACGAGTCCGTAGACCACGGCGCTGGTGGTGGCGCCTGCGGCTTCGATATATCCGTCGACGCGCGCGCCGACGATGCGGCGCAAAACGCTTCTCACCTGTTCCAGCAGCGCCTCGCCGTCGCGGTACAGAAAGAACAGCGCCAGGAGCGCGAAGCCCAGCTTGGCGGCGTTGCGCCCGGCACCGCCCAACAGGCCGAGCAGATCATCGATGCGCTCCTCGGCCCATTCCGCGATTTGCGCGCGCACCCCGGCGGGGTCGCCGGCCAGCTGGTCGAAGAGTTGCTGCAGCCACTCGCCCAGCCAGGGGATGCGGGTGACGAACTCCGGCAGCGGATGCGGGCCCATGGCAAGATAGGCAGCCACCGCCGCATACGCCGAGGTGAGCTCGCCGCGCAACAGCGCCATCAGCCAGACCACCGGTACCACGAACGCCGCCAGAAGGAGCAAAGTCATGAGCGCGGCGCTGGCGGTCGGCCAGCGCCGCGCCGGGCCGCGCAGACGCGCGTACAGGGGCCAGGTGGTGTAGGCCAATATCCCGGCCCAGGCCAGCGGCGCCAGAAAGAACTGCAGGACCGTGTAGGCGAGCAGCAGCAGGCCGCCCAGGAGCAGGGCCAGGACGATGCGGCGGGTCGAAAAGACGCCGTCCAAGCTGCGGTCAGGCGAACGGCGCCGGCGCCGCCGCCCCTTTGATCTGGGTGCGGTGCATCAGCCGGCGCTCGTTGGGCGGGAACGGGTCGCGCCGGTGCATGGTCGTGCGGTTGTCCCACACCACCAGATCGCCCAACTGCCACTGGTGCTTGTAGACACGACGCGGGTCGGTGGCGAATTCCCACAATTCATCGAGCAGCGCCTCGCTGTCCGCGCGCGTAAGGCCGGCGATATAAGCCAGGCGCCGCCGCCCCAGGTAGAGCGACGCCTGGCCCGTCTCGGGGATGCGGACCAGGAGCGGATGCAGCGTGCCCGGCGCGCTCACCGGGTCGTCGGTGGCGACAACGCCCTGGCGCAGGTAGCCGCCGGAATTGTAGGTGCCATCATGCTTGACCTTGAGGTCCGCAACGCGTGCGCGCAGATCGGCAGGCAATGCCGCGGCGGCAGCCACCATGTCGCAGTACCAGGTGGAACCGCCCGCGGACGGGATTTCCCGCGCGGTCAGCATCGAGGCCAGCGGCGGAATCGGCGCGTAGCTCATGTCGGTGTGCCAGACCGCCTCGCCGTCGCCCAGCGCGCCGATCGGCGCGCCCGCGGCATCCTTGATGTTTGAGACGACGTAGATTTCCGGAAAGCCCGGCGCGCTCTGGCGGCCGTTCTCCTGGTTGGGCGGCAGGTCGAGTTCGCCCAGCCGGCGCGAGAAGGCAAGCAGCCCGGCATCCGACACATGCTGGCACGGGAACACCATCAGCCCGTGGTGCGCGCGCCAGGCCTCCAGCACCGCAGCCAAGTCGGCATGGTCGAGCGCATCCACGCGCACCCCGGTGATGCTTACGCCGAACCCGCCTGCCATCGTCACGCACTGCATGCCGCGTTCTCCACGATCCGGACGCGGAATTGTCGCAGATGATCCACCGGCAGCGCGAAGATCGCGCACAGCGCCGATGAGTCACCGGGCGCCGCGCGGGCGCGCTACGTGAAGTAGTTCAGCACCAGATAGGCAAGCAACATGAGCATCGCCCAGAATGTCATCGCGCTGGTCGAGCGGCCGCGTGCGCTGGCGTTGCCGCTCTGCTGACGCAGAACCGTGGTGAACAACGAGAGCATCGCCGCCAATGCCCGGGCCAACGAATCGCGCAGCGAAGCCAGCGCGTTGAGGCCGGCAGACGCGAGCGCGGAGAGGAGCCGGCGATAGACCCAGTCGGAATCCAGCGTGATGGTCAGGGTGCGCTTGAGCCACGGCAGCATCACGAAGAACGCCAGCCCGGAAAAGAGCAGCAACTGCACCTGCGTCAGCACATGCGCAGCCGTATATGGCTCGTACTGAACCGGGTGCGGCAGCAGCGCGTACAGCGCGTCGGGCCAGATGCCGAGCGCCAGGCACAGGAAGGCGAAGCCGTACATCGCAACGCGCATGCTCACTGGCGGATCGGCGGGGCGCAGGCCGGAATCCTTCTGGAAAAAGACGAACCACGGGAACTTGATGCCCGCGTGCAGGAACACGCCCGCCGACGCCGCCGCCAGCGCGAGCCAGACCCAGGCCAGGTGACCGTCGGCCGCAGCCTGCGAAATCATGCTCTTGGACACGAAGCCGGAGGTCAGCGGGAACGACGAGATCGCCAGCGCACCGATGATGCCGCACACCGTCGCCGCCGGCATGCTGTGGAACAGGCCACCCAGCTCCGAGCATTTGCGCCGGCCGGTCGCATAGAGCACCGAACCGGCGGACATCAAAAGCAAGGCCTTGTAGATGATGTGGGTGAAGGCATGCGCCGCCGCGCCGTTCAACGCCATCTCCGTGCCGATGCCGATGCCGGCGACCATGAAGCCGACCTGGTTGACGATGCTGTAGGCGAGGATGCGCCGCATGTCGTTCTCCAGCAGCGCGTAGACGATGCCGTAGAAGACCATGAACAGACCGATCCAGACCAGCACCTCGGTGCCCGGAAAGCCGCGCAGAAGTACGTAGACCGCGGTCTTGGTGGTGAATGCCGAGAGGAACACCGTACCGCTGAAACTGCCCTCGGGATAGGCATCGGGCAGCCACGCCGAAAACGGCGGCGCGCCGGCATTGAGCAGGAACCCGGCCAGGATCAGCCAGTGCGCCACCGTGGAGGGCTCGATGCGCGTGAATGCCGCATCGGCCCCGCCGACCAGATGCCCGGTGATGCCGGCGAACAGCACCACGCCGCCCAGCAGGTGAATGAGCGCGTAGCGCCGGCTGGCCTGCCACGCTTGCGAAGTTCCCGAACTCCACAGCACCAGCGTCGACCCGACAGCCATCAATTCCCAGAAGACGAACAGGGTGATGAAGTCGCCGGCGAGCACCACCCCGATCGCGGAACCCGCGTAGACGAACGCGGCCGGCAACTCCAGCCGACTCTTCTGGCCCAGTGCGAACAGCCCGCCGCCAAAAGCCATGATGCAAAAGATGGTGGCGAAAAGGCGCGACAGGCGGTCGGCACGCAGGGGCGCGAGTTCATAGCCCAGCCAGTGCGCCTGCCAGAGCACGCCATCCGACAGGCGCCACACGCACGCCAGCGCCGCCAGCGGCAACAACAGGATGGCCGCCGAGCGCACCCACCCGCGCAACAGCGGCAGCAGCAGCGCCCCCACGAGCAGCACCAGGCCGGGGTGGGCGATCGCCTCACTCATCGTCAGCCTCGTAGTAGGTGTCGGGGCGCTTCAGGAACCAACCCAGCGCCTTGGCCAGAACGATCATTGCGGCGCAGGCGAGAAAGCCGTACCACGCATGGAACGCGAAGCGGCCCTCGAACTCGAAGTGCGGATGCAGGTGCACTGCGAATTCGGCGAGCACGGTCAGCGCCAGAATGACCAGGAAGATGCGCCAGAGCAGCTTCACATTGGCGGGGTTGTCGAGCCAGTGCCTGTCCACTATCCGCCCTCCAGCATCTGTTGCGCCAGGCCCAGCGGAAGATCAGGCCAGAAGAACATCGCAATCGTGCCCGCCGCTGTGACGAGTATCGCCAGCACCATCGGCAGCGGCGCCTCGCCGTGCGCGGCTGCGCCGCCGCCTGGCGCACGGAAGAACGCGCGGTGCACGACCGGCAGGAAGTAAGCGGCGTTGAGCAGGGTGCTGGCCGCGATCACGCTGACGGCCAGCCAATGCGAGCCCGCCATCGCCCCGGAGAGCATGTACCACTTGGATACGAAGCCCGCCGCCGGCGGCAATCCGATCATCGACAGGGCGCCGACGGCAAACGCACCCATGGTCCACGGCATGCTGCGCCCGATGCCGTCGAGCTGGCTGACCTCGGTCTTGTGGGCCGCGGTATAGATGGCGCCCGCAGCGAAGAACAGCGTGATCTTGCCCAAAGCGTGCGCAGCCACATGCAGCACGGCGCCCACCAGGGACAACGGCGCCAGCACGGCAACCGCAAGCACGACGTAGGAGAGCTGACTGACCGTCGAATAGGCAAGGCGTCGCTTCAGGTTGTCGGCTTGGAGTGCAACCACCGACGCCGCGACGATGGTCAATCCTGCCAGCGCGGCCAGCCAGGCGGTGTGCCCGGCCAGGAGATCCGGGCCGAACACGTAGACCGCGACCTTGATGACGCAGAACACGCCGGCCTTGACCACCGCCACCGCGTGCAGCAGCGCCGACACCGGCGTCGGCGCGACCATCGCCGCGGGCAGCCAGCGGTGTACCGGCATCAAGGCGGCCTTGCCGATGCCGAACATGAAGAGCGCCAACAATACAGCGAGCGGCGCCGCGCCGAGATCGGCGGGCAGGATGCCGCCCAGGCGAAACTCCGTGGTACCGGCGATCAGCCAGGTCAAGACCAGCGCCGGCAGCAGGAAGAGGACCGACGTGCCCAGGAGCCAGCCCAGATAGGTACGGCCGCCTTGCCGCGCCTCCGGCGTGCCGTGGTGCGTTACCAGGGGATAGGTGATGAGAGTCAGCAGCTCGTAGAACAGGAACAGCGTGAAAAGATTGCCCGCGAAGGCAATGCCCACCGCAGCCAGGATGGAAAGGGCAAAGCAGACGTAGAAGCGCGTCTGGTTCTGCTCCTGATTGGCGCGCATGTAGCCGATTGAATACACCGAGCTGACGATCCACAGCCCGGAGGCAATGAGCGCAAACAGCATGCCAAGCGGCTCGATCGAGAATTCCACCGCCAGGCCCGGCATGGTCTCGATTAGTGCGAGATGGGGGTGCGCGCCTGCCAGCACATGCGGCAGCAGCATCAATACCACTGCGAAGAGCGCCCCCGCCGACGCCAGCGTCGCGCACTCGCGCAGGTTCGGGCGCGACCGGCAGGCGAAGATGGCGAGCGCTCCAGCCAGCGGCACCAGCAAGGCTGCAAGGATCAGGTTCGCCGCGCTCATCGATTGCCGCCCAGGAGCGCAGCCGCGGCGTTCGCCGCTTCGACCACCCATGTCGCGTCGACGCCGAACCAGATCGTCGCACCCAGGAGCAGCCATGCCGGCACCTGCAACGACAGCGGCACCGCGCGCACAGGCGCGGCTGGTGCGGCCGGCGGCGCCGCAAATACCGCGGTTTCGACGAAGCGCCAGACATAGACAACCGCAAGCAGCGAACTGACAAGGATCGCCGCGACCAGCCACCACAGGCCTTGTTGCAATGCCGCGGTCAGCAGGTACCACTTGCTAACAAAGCCGGCGGTACCCGGCACGCCAATCAGGCCCAGCCCGCCGATGGCCACGCCCAGCGTGGTCAGCGGCATGGTGCGCGCGAGCCCGGCAAGCCTGGCAAACCCGGTGCCGCCGACCACCGCGACGGCACATCCACAAAGCAGGAACAGCGCCGCCTTGGTGATGCCGTGATTGAACAGGTGCATGATCGCCGCGGCCAGACCGGCCTCCGACTTAAGCGAGACCCCCAGGGTGATGTAGCCCACCTGGGCCAAGCTCGAATAGGCGAGCAGCCGCTTGAGGTCGTCCTGCAGGGTAGCCTGGAACGAAGCGACGAACATCGCCGCCAGCGACAGCACCAGGAGGATCTCCGGCCAGGGCATGCGCTGGAAGTGCGGGCTCAAGTCGAACACCGAGAAGTACAGGCGCAGCAGGACGTAGATCGCAACCTTGGTCGCGGTACCGGCGAGAAACGCCGAGACTACCGACGGCGCGTGGCTGTAGGCCCCGGGCAGCCACTGGTGCAGCGGATAGAGCGCGAACTTGAGGCCGAGCCCGGCAGTCAGGAACGCGAGCGCCGCCAGCACCGGGCGCGCCTCGTCCACATTGGCCAGGCGCTCGCCCATGTCGACGATATTGAGCGTGCCGGTGAGCAGGTAGAGCAACCCGATGCCGATGACGTAGAACGTGGCGCCGATGGTGCCCAGGATCAGATAGCGGTATGAGGCCAGGAGCGCGCGCCGATCCCGGCCCAGCGCGATCAGCACATAGCTCGACAGCGACGATATCTCCAGGAAGACGAAGATGTTGAACGCGTCGCCGGTGATGGTGATGCCGAGCAGTCCGGTCAGCGCCAGCGCCATCATCGAATAGAAAAGGTAGTGCTGCTCGCGCGGGATTTCCGCCTCGATGCTGCGCCGACTGTACGGCAGCGCCACCGCCGCGACGCCGGAAACGAGGAGCAGCACGAACGAGGACAGTTTGTCGACGCGGTACTCGATGCCCCATGGCGGCGGCCAGCTGCCGATCGCGTAGGAGATCGTGCCGCCGGCATCGACCTGCCGCCACAGCGCGATGGCGATGGCGAACGCCAGCCAGGCGGACAGCGTGACGGTGACGAACGCGAAGCCGGTGCGCCGCACCAGCACCACCAGAGGCGCCGCGAGCAGCGGCACCACCACCTGCAGCGCCGGCAGATGCTGAGCCAGGCTCACGCGGCGCTCCCGTCGCGCTTGTCGTCAGCGAGCTCGCTGCCCAAGATTTCGTCCTCCTCGATGCTGCCGTAGGCCTCGCGGATGCGCACGACCAGCGCCAGGCCCAGCGCCAGCGTTGCCACGCCGACCACAATGGCGGTGAGGATCAGCACGTGCGGCAAGGGGTTCGAGTAGACCTTGAATGCCTCGGAGATGATCGGCGCGGTGCCGCCGACGAGCTTGCCCGGGACGATGTAGAGCAGGTAGACCGAGGTCTGGAAGATGCCCAGCCCGACCATCTTTTTGATCAGGTTGCCACGCGCCATCACGATATAGAGTCCGGCGACGAGCAGGATCATGGTGACCCAGTAGCTGAAATGGCTGGCGGGACTCATGCGTTGCTCAAGCGGGATCGTCGGGATCGCTGCCGCGGGCGGCGAACATGTAGAAGATCTTCAGCATCACGCCGGACACCGTGCAGGCGACGCCGACCTCGACCCAGAAAATGCCGCGATGCTGGCCGGCCACCTTGTCGGCGCCGAGCACGAAATAGTCGAGGTAGTTGCCGCCCAGAAGAATGCCAGCCACGCCGACACCGGCGTAAATCAGCACACCGGCGGCAACCATGGTCTCGACTACGGGCTCGGGCACGATGCGACGCGCCTTGTCCAGGCCGTAGATCAGCGCGTAGAACACCACCGCTGCTGCCGCGATGACGCCCGCCTGGAAGCCGCCGCCGGGACCGAAATCGCCGTGGAACTGCACATACAGGGCAAAGACCAAGATGAAAGGCAGGAGCGTCTTGGCGATCACCCGCAGCACCATGTCGTTCTTCATCAGCGCTGCTCCCGCCTGCCGCCGCGCCGCCTGAGCAGCGCAATCACGCCCACCCCGGCGGTGAAGACCACCGTGGTTTCGCCCAGCGTGTCGTAGCCACGGTAACTCGCGAGCACCGCGGTGACGACATTCGGCACCCCGGTTTCATTCATGACTTCCTGCAGATACCTGGGCACGACATGATTGTGGATCGGCGCGGCGGGGTCGGAGAATCCGGGCAGCTCAAGGGTTCCGTACACCAGCACCAGCGCGGTGCCCAGCGAAACCGCAAGCGGCAGCCAGGGACGCGCCATCGGCCGGGCTTCCTCGCTGCCGCACAGGTGCAGCGCACCCAGCAGCAGAACGGTCGAAACGCCGGCGCCGACCGAGGCCTCGGTCATGGCGACGTCGACCGCGTCCAGGGCCACCAGCACGGTGGCCATCAGAAAGCTGTAGACCCCGCCGACGACAACCACTGCGAACAGGTTGCGGCTGCGAATGATGATGATCACGCTCGCTACCAGCATCGCGAGCAGCGCATTGATGATCAGCGGTTCGATGGCGGTTCTCCCGGTTGATGAAGTTCGGGGGCGAGGCCGCGCGCCAGCGCCGCGCGCGCCAGCGCGTGCGTCGCCGTCGGGCTGACGAAGAAGATCAACAGGCCGACGATGACCAGTTTGGCGGCAACCAGGGTGAAGCCGGCTTGCAGGATCAGCCCGAGCAGGATCAGGCCGGCACCGAGGGTCTCGGTGACGCTGGCTGCATGCATGCGCGTGTAGAAATCGGGCATGCGCAACAGGCCGATCGCGCCGACGATGCAAAACAGGCCGCCTGAGACCAGGCATGCCCACGACAGCAGGTCGATCAGCATGCTCATCGCCCGGCCTCGCGATCGGCGTCGCCCGGGTCGCCGAGATTGCCCTGGCGGATGTATTTGAGGACCGCGATGGTGCCGATCACGTTGAGCAGGCCGTAGACGATGGCCAAGTCCAGGAACTCGGGGCGCCCGGTGAGGAACCCGAGCACCGACAGCAGCAGCATCGCCGCGGTGCCGATGGTGTTGGCCGCCAGCAGCCGGTCGAACACGCTCGGCCCGAGATACACGCGCACCAGCGCCAGGGCGATGGTCGCAAGTACCGCGCTAGCGGCGGCGGCGAACATCAGGCCTGCCCTTCCATGGCGGTGACGCGCCGGTCCATTTCGCTGCCTGCCAGCCCGTCGCCGCCCTCGCGCGTCAGCGCGTGGACCAGAAACTCGCCGCGCGCCACCTCGATGGAGATCGTGCCCGGGGTCAGGGTGATCGAATTGGCGTGTATCACCAGGCCGAGTTCGGTGCGCTGGGTCGGCGCGAAGCGCACCAGCACCGGAGAAATCGTCAGGCGCGGGGCGACGATGCGGCGGCTGACGTCCCAGCCCGACTTGATGATCTCCTTGATGAGCCATGGCCAGTAGGAAAACAGCGCCCAGATGCCAAGATGGAGCGGGTGCGCCTCGCGGTCGAGGATCTCCATGCGCCGCGTGAACCAGACCACGAAGACGACGCACCCGGCACCTGCCGCGAGCAGGAAGGGCGTGAAGAACCCGGACAGGACAATCCAGAAGACGCCCAGCGAGACCGCGAGACCGGCGAATCTCAGCACGACGGACGCCCTTCTGGACACGGACAAAACACGCGTAGCGGCATCGGCTGGCTAGTTCCGCGTGTTCGCGCGCACCCAGTGGGCGATGCGCGCGACGCCGCCGCGGATCGCCTCTTCCGATGCAGCGTATGAAAAACGGATGTGCTGGCCTTCGCCTGCCACCCGCGCGCCGAAGTGGATGTCGGCCAGCACCGCCACGCCGGCGTCATTGAGCAGCTTCTTGCGCAACTCCTCCGAATCGACGCAGCCGGTCATGCGGCAGGCCTCGGTGACGTTGGGCCAGGCGTAGAACGCGCCGCCGGGCAGAAGGCAGCTGAACCCTGGCACCTGGTTGAGGAGCCCGACGATCAGGTCGCGGCGGGTGCGAAACGATGCCTTCATCATCTCGGCCGCGTCCTGGGGCCCGTTGATGGCCTCGACCGCCGCCCACTGGCTGATGTGCGAGGCACAGGACTCGGTGTTGGTGACCCAGCGGGTGAAGGTGGGTGCCAAGGCGCGATTGACCGCGTAGCCGATGCGCCAGCCGGTCATCGCCCAGGTCTTGGACGCGCCGTCGGAAATGATCGTGCGCTCGAGCATGCCGGGCAAGGCGGCGATGGACTGGAAGGCGCCCTCGTAGATCAGGCGCGAATAGATCTCGTCGGCATAAACCCAGACCTGCGGGTGGCGGCGCAGGATGGCGGCGATCTCCGCCAGATCCTTGGCCGAGAGCGAGCCGCCGGTCGGGTTGTGCGGCGAGTTGAGGATCAGCATGCGCGTACGCGGCGTGATCGCGGCCTCGAGTTCGGCCGGGTCGAAGGCGAAGGCGCGCGCTTCCTTGAGACCCAGCGGCACCGGCACTGCGCCGTTGGCGACGATCTGCGACTCGTAGATCGGAAAGCCGGGGTTCGGGTAGATCACCTCGTCGCCTGCGCCGAAGTCGGTGGTCGAGAGGATCGCGTAGGCGATGAACGGCTTGGCGCCCGACCCCACCACCACGTCGTCGGCGGAAACATCCAGGCCGCGCATGCGGTTGACCTCGCGGGCGATGGCCTCGCGCAATTCAGGGATGCCGTTCGACGGCGTGTAGCCGTGCCGCCCGTCGCGAATCGCCTTGACCGCCGCGTCCTGGATGTTGACCGGGGTCGGGAAGTCCGGCTGGCCGATGCAAAAGGAGATGATGTCGCGCCCGGCGCGCTGCAGGGCCGTGACTTCGCCCAGTACGACGAAGGCGTTCTCGGTGCCCAGCGCAGCGGCGCGCCTGGACAGTGTGGGGGTCATGGATTGATTCACAAGTTTTCCGGCAATAATCGATTCTAGCAACCGACTTCAGGACGGCTGCGGGATGCCGAACACCTGGCGCAGATAGGCCAGGTAGCGCTCGTCGTCGCACATGTTCTTGTCCGGTGAGTCCGAAAGCTTCGCCACCGGCTGGCCGTTGCAGCGGACCATCTTGATGACGATGTTGATCGGCGTCGGTCCCAGATCGTTGGTGAGATTGGTGCCGATGCCATAGGCGGTGCCGATGCGGCCGCGAAAGCGCTCGAAAAGCCGGATCGCCAATGGCACGGTGAGCCCGTCGGAAAACACCAGAGCCTTCGTGCGCGGGTCGACGCGATTCTTGCGGTAGTGCTCGATCAGGCGCTCGCCCCACTCGAAGGGATCGCCGGAATCATGGCGCGCGCCGTCGAAGAGCTTGCAGAAGAACATGTCGAAGTCGGCCAGAAAAGGCTCGATGCCGTAGACATCCGAGAGCGCCAGCCCCAGGTCGCCGCGGTACTCGGCCGCCCACTTCTCGAAGGCGTAGATCTGCGAGTCGCGCAGACGCGGCCCCAGCGCCTGGCAGGCCTGCAGGTACTCATGCGCCATGGTGCCAAGCGGGGTGATGCCGTGGCGCATCGCATAGAGCACGTTCGAGGTGCCGGCGAAATTGGCGCCCAGGTCGCGCTTGAGCGTGGTCACGACCTCCTCGTGCCATGCGCGCGAGAAGCGCCGCCGCGTGCCGTAGTCGGCGATGCGCATCTCGGCTAACGCCGGGTCGCCCGCGACCAAGCGGATCTTCTCGTCCAGGCGTCGCCGGCCCTCACCCAGGTCCACCGCCGGACTGGTGCGCCGGAAATAGGTCTCGTTGATGATGGCCAGGAGCGGGATCTCGAAGAGGATCGTGTGCAGCCACGGCCCGCGGATGGTGAGGTCGAGTCCGCCGTCGCCGGCCGCCGCCAGGTGCACATACTTGGCGTTGAGCTGCATGAGGCCCAGGAAATCGACGAAATCGCTCTTGATGAAGCGCAGGCCACGCAGGTATTGAAGCTCCGCGTCGGCAAAGCGCAGCGTTGTCAGCGCCTCGAGTTCGGCGCGGATGCGCGGCAGGTCGGCGGCCAGGTCGACGCCGGGGGTGCGGCACTTGAAGCGGTATTCGACCTGCGCACCGGGAAAGTGATGCAGCACCACCTGCATCATGGTGAACTTGTAGAGGTCGGTGTCGAGCAGGGATTCGATGATCATGCGGCCAGCCGCTCGCCCGCATGCGCCATGCGTTCATCGATGATCAGGTCGGCGTCGCCCTGGCGCAGGAGCGTCGCGTCGGACAGGCGGCGTCGCCAGGCACGCGCACCGGGCAGTCCCTGCGTCAGCCCCAGCATGTGGCGGGTCACCGCGCGCAGCGGGACGCCGGCCGCATGCATGGTGCGCGCATAGTCGCGCATGCGCAGCATCACCTCCAGGCGCGACAGATCGGCCGGCTCCGCACCGAACCAGCGCGCGTCGACCTGCGCCAGAAACCAGGGCTCATGGTAGGCGTGCCGCCCGAGCATGACGCCGTCGACCTGCGCCAGTGCTCGATCGACTTCGTCCGCGTTTGCAATACCGCCGTTGAGCACGATCGTCAACTGCGGAAAGTCGCGCTTCAGGAGCGCCGCATACTCGTGGCGCAGCGGCGGGACCTCGCGGTTTTCCTTGGGAGAAAGGCCTTGCAGCCAGGCGCTGCGCGCATGGACGATAAAGACCCGCGCCCCGCCTTCGGCCACCGTGCCCACGAAGTCGCGCACGAATCCGTAATGGTCCTCGCGGCCGATGCCGATGCGGTGCTTGACCGTGACCGGGATTGCCACGGCGTCGACCATGGCCTTGACGCAGTCGCGCACCAGCGCCGGTTCGGCCATCAGGCAGGCGCCGAACGCGCCTTTTTGCACGCGTTCGGAAGGGCAGCCGCAGTTGAGGTTGACTTCGTCGTAGCCCCAGCGCTCGGCCAGGCGCGCGCAGTGGGCGAGTTCTTCGGGCTCGCTGCCGCCCAGCTGCAGCGCGACCGGATGCTCTTCCGCGCTGAAATCCAGGTGCCGCGGCACGTCGCCGTGGATCAGGGCGGGCGTCGTGACCATCTCGGTGTAGAGCCGCGCGTGATGCGACAACTGGCGATGGAAAAACCGGCAGTGGCGGTCGGTCCAGTCCATCATGGGCGCGACGCAAAAGCGCCAGGGAGAGTGCGGCTCGGTCATTTGGGCTTGCTTTCGACCGATTATAGGTTTGCCCCATCGCACGGCGCGCGAAAGACTGCGCATCGGCAACGCGGATGCGCCGCTTGCGCGAGAATCACTCCGAACCTCTGAACCCCAAAATCAATCCGACCATGCGACTGCTGATTGCCCTCTTCCTGTACTGCTTCAGTGCCCTTCACGTTTCTGCCGCCACCCCGGTGGAACAGGCGCTGCGCTCGGGAGGCGTCGTGCTCCTGATCCGCCACGCCAGCGCGCCCGGCACCGGTGATCCGCCCGGATTTCGCCTGGATGACTGCGCAACCCAGCGCAACCTTTCCGACGCGGGACGCTTCGAGGCGCGCGCACTCGGCGAGCGGCTCAAGAAACTCGGCGTAACGAATGCCGAAGTCCTGACCAGCCAATGGTGCCGCTGCCGCGAGACGGCGCGCCTGGCCTTTGGCGAGGCGCGCG
>JBJXGS010000288.1:0-23581 GCA_046160545.1 Burkholderiales bacterium | reverse complement strand
TCGTGACGGCGACTGCCGCCAAGGCGCAGCGCGACCTGGGCTTCAAGGTCGTGCCCCTGGCGCAAATGGTGCGCGACTGTCACGACTGGATGGTCGCGGAAAGGCGCCTCTGACCATGAGTGCCTTGACCGGATTGCACGTACTCGACTTGAGCCGGGTGCTGGCCGGCCCCTCCTGCGGCCAGCTCTTCGCCGACATGGGAGCGGACGTGATCAAGATCGAGGATCGCGAGGGCGACGAGAATCGCCGCTGGCTACCGGTGGTCGACGGCCGCGGCGCCAACTTCACCTCGGTCAATCGCGGCAAGCGCGGCATGACCTTGAACCTCAAGACCGCCGGCGGGCGCGCTGTGCTGGATCGCCTTGTCAAGCGCGCTGATGTCCTGATCGAGAATTTTCCGCCCGAGACCGCCGCGCGCCTGGGACTGTCGTGGGAGCGCCTGTCGTCGGTCAACGAAAACCTTGTGCACGTCTCGATCACCGGTTATGGCGCCAGCGGTCCGCTGGCCAGTCGCCCGGGTTACGACAACATGCTGCAGGCCTTCACCGGCATGATGGCCATGACCGGCGAGGCCGACGCCGGGCCCGCCCGACTGGGACCGTCGGTGATCGACATGGGCACCGGCATGCTCGCCTTTGCCGGCGCCTGCGCGGCCCTGCTGGCGCGCGCCCAGGGGCGCGCCCGCGGCCAGCACGTCGAGACATCCCTCATGCAGACCGCGATCTCGCAACTGGGCTATCACCTGACCGGCTACACCATGGCCGGTGTGGTGCCGCAGCGCACCGGGTCGGCGGTCTGGCATATCGTCCCCTACCAGGCCTTTCGCACCGCCGACGGCTGGGTATTGGCAGGCGCGACCAACGACGCCGTGTGGGTGCGCTTAGCGCAGGTGCTGGGCGTGCCTGAACTGGCAAGCGATGCGCGCTTTGCCGACGCGCGTGGTCGCTCCGAGCGCCGCGAGGAATTGATCGCACTCATCAGCCCGCGCTTTCTCGAACACGATACCGCCGCCTGGGTGGAGCGCCTCGACGCGGCGCGCGTGCCGTGCAGCCCGGTACAGGATGTGGCGCAACTGCTCGCGCACCCGCAGGTCGCCGCCATGGACATGGTGCACGAGGTCGACGACGGTCGCGGCGGAAAATTGCGCCTGGCAGGCGTTCCCCTGAGGATGTCGGCGACACCGCCCGTGCCGGGGCGCCGGCCGCCGGACCTGGGCGAACATACCGAGGAGATCCTGCGCGACGACCTCGGCATGACCGATGAAGAGATCGCGCGCCTGAAAACGGAAGGAGCATTGTGAGCGGACGCATCCTGACCGAGCGCGACACGCGCGGGGTCACTACCTTTACGCTGGACAATCCCACGCACAAGAACGCGATGAACGACGCGATGATCGCCGAACTCACCGCCGCGTTCCGCTTAGCTGCCGCCGACGCGCACTGCCGGGTCATCGTGGTGCGCGGGTCCGGCGGCACCTTCTGCGCCGGGCGCGAAATCAACGACATCGCCGCACTGCAGGGCGCGGGCATGGATGCGCTCAACGCAGCCTATGCGCGTCTCCTGGAACTGAACCTGGCCGCCTACTATTGCGAAAAGCCGGTCGTGACCGTGCTGGAACGCTACGCGCTGGGCGCCGGCATCATGCTGGCCGGCTGGTCGGATATCGCGCTGGCAGAGGAGTCCTGCCTGATCGGCTATCCCGAAGTCAAGATCGGCCTGCCACCAACCCAGACCACCATCCAGCTCATTCGCGGCGTGCACCGCAAGGCCGCGCTCGAACTGCTGCTCACGGCACGCAATATCCGCGCTCCCGAAGCAGCGCAGCTGGGCCTGATCACGCGCGCCATCGCCGCAGACCGGCTGCAAGCCGAAGCGGCGACCGTGATCGATGCCCTTCTCGCCGCCAGCCCCGAAGCGATCCGCCGCACCAAGCAGATGATCTGGAAGACCGAGGACGCCGACTATCGTTCGGCGATCGCCACCGGCGTCGATGTCATTTCCGTCGCTGCCGCCACGCAATCCGCGCGCGAGGGAATCGCCGCGTTCATTGAAAAAAGGAGACCACAATGGTGAATCGCCGCCGCTTGCTCGGCACTGCAGCCCTGGCCCCGCTTGCCGGCGCCCTGCCCGCCATGGCGCAGGCCTGGCCCGATCGCCCGCTGCGCATGATCATCCCCTTCCCGCCCGGCGGGCCGGTCGATGCTGGCGGACGCATCATCGCGCAGGCCCTCGGCGACGTACTGGGCCAACCCGTCGTCATCGAGACGCGCACCGGCGCCGGTGGCTCGGTGGGGGTAGAGGCTGCCGCCAAGGCGACGCCCGACGGCCACACACTGGTATTCGCCACCACAGGCTCGCTGGCGGTCAACCTGACGCTGGTCCCCAACCTGGGCTACGACACGCGCCGCGACCTGATCCCGATTTCGGTGACTCTCGGCGTGCCGCTGCTCATGGTGTGCCGCCCGGGCCTGCCGGCGCAGGACCTGGCGGCCTTCATCGCCATGGCGCGCGCCAAGCCCGGTGGCCTCACCATGGCCACCTCGGGCGTCGGCGGGCCGCCGCACCTGCTGGCCGAGATGATGCGCCAGCGCGCCAATCTAGATTTCACCGTGGTGCATTACCGCGGCGCAGCCCCGGCCATGGTCGCCATGCTGGCCGGCGAAGTCGATGCCAGCATCCTCGACCCGGCGGTTCTGATGCCGCACATCAGGGCCGGCAAGATGCGCGCGCTGGCCACCACCGGACGCGAGCGCAATCCGGCACTGCCAGGCACCCCGAGCCTGATCGACGGCGGCCTGGCAGGCATCGAGTTCGAGAACTGGTACGCCTTGATGGTGTCCTCCGGCACCCCGCCCGACCGCGTGCGCCGCCTGCGCGAGGCCTTGACCCGCGCCATCGCCAAACCCGGGCTTTTCGACCTCTTTCTCAACCAGGGCGGGCGCATCATGGACCTCGGGCCTCAGGAAGGCGCCGCCTTCATTCGCCGCGAGGTCGACACCTGGGGCGAAGTCGTGCGTGCCGCGCGCATGAAGGCCGAGTAGCTGTATGCAGATCGCGATTGCCGAGGCGCGCGCGCTCACCGAGGCCGCCATGCGCACTGTCGGCCACGACGCGCAGGAGGCCGCGATCATCGCCGACCACCTGATCGACAGTGAATCGCGCGGCCTGGCCTATGGCGGGCTGGCGCGGGCGCTGTCGATCATCGAGCGCATCCGCGCCACGCCCACGCCGCGCGGCGCCATCACGCTCACGCGCGAGACGCCAGCTTCCGCGCATTTCGACGGCGCTGACAACGTCGGCTACCTGGTCGGTCTGCGCGCCACCGAAACGGCCATCAGCAAAGCGCAGGCAGGTGGCGTGGCGGTGGTCGGTGCCTGCCGCACCTGGTATACCGGCATGTACTCGTATTACCTGGAACGCATCACCGCCGCGGGACTGGCCGGTATCGTCATCGGCAGCGGCACGCAGCAGGTCGCGCCGCACGGCGGCACCGAGGGTCGCCTCGGCACCAACCCGATCGCCTTCGGCTTTCCGACTACCGCCGACCCGGTCATCTGGGACATCGGCACCGCCGGCCTCATGATCGGAGAGGTCCATCTGAAACGCCGCCTGGGCGAAACCCTGACGCCAGGACAGGCCTTCGACGCGCAGGGCCTGCCGACAGTCGATCCGGTCGCGGCGCTGGGCGGTGCCTTCGCCGTATGGGGCGGGCACAAGGGTTCGGGCCTGTCGATGATGATCCAGCTCACCGCCATGCTGACCGGCCAGGTGGTAGCCCCGGGACCGCAGCGAGACGGCGGATTTTTCGTGCTGGCAATGCAGCCGGGCCTCTTTGGCGACGCCGACGACTTCCGAGGCCGGGCGGCCGAGTATGCGGACAAGGTGCGCAACACCCGGCCGCTCGACCCGCAACAGCCGGTGCGCATGCCGTTTGATCGCTCGCGCGCCGAGCGTGCGCGCCGACTGGCCGCCGGCGTGTTCGAGGTCCCCGACACCGTAGTCATTGCACTACGGCGGGTCGTCGACGCGATCAAACCGGACAGCTGACCGGTCGCCTCTGGCACAATCAGCAAGCCAACGACGGACGTTCGTCGACAACTGTCACTCTCCGGGAGAACCGCACCATGCGTCACTTCGTCCGTTCGCACGCCCTCGCCGCCGTTTGCGCCGCCACCCTATTCACCTTGGTCCATCCGGCCCACGCCCAAA
The DNA here is from genome assembly GCA_046160545.1 of Burkholderiales bacterium. Classification (GTDB taxonomy): domain Bacteria; phylum Pseudomonadota; class Gammaproteobacteria; order Burkholderiales; family JAEUOS01; genus JAEUOS01. Next base: position 19,372 of record JBJXGS010000288.1, on the reverse strand, counting down.
AGACCATCGCGATCGCCGTCAATGGTCCCCATGCTGCGCTCAAGGCCACCGAGGACGCGTTCAAGGCCGAGCTGGTGCGCCTGGGGCACACCGAGGGCAAGGACGTGGTGTTCAAGACCAGCATGGGCAATTTCACGCCGGCCCTGATCCCGCAGCTCCTGGCACAGGCCGAGGCGAGCAATCCGGCGTTGCTGCTCACCATCACCACGCCGGTCACCCAGACCGCGCGCAGCGTGATCAAGAATCCCAACCTGCCCATTGTCTTTACGGTCGTGTCCGACCCGGTCAAGGCGCAGGTCGTGCCGTCCTGGGAAAAGGGCAGCGATCGCTTTGTCGGGGTGTCCAATTTCCAGAACATGGACGCGATGTTCACCTTTGCCAAGCAGCTTTTCCCTGCCGCCAAGACCGTCGGGCTGCTTTTCAATCCAGGCGAAGCCAACGACGTCGCGCACGTCGAGGCAGCCAATGCCGCCGGCGCCAAACAAGGCATTGCGATACGCACTGCGGCGGTGGACAACGTCAACGACATCGCCCCGCGGGTACAGGCGCTGCGCGGTGTGGACTTCATCTACATCCTGCCGTCGAACATGCTGATCCCTGCCGCGCCGGCGATCTCGGCGGCCTCGGCGCAGATCAACGTGCCGCTCATTTCCTCGTCCTCGCCGATCGTGCGCCAGCACGGTGCCGTCGCCAGCTACGGCGTCGACTACAGCAAGCAGGGGCAGATTGCCGCGCGCATGGCCGACCAGATTCTCAAGGGCAGGAAGACCTCGGACATGGCCAACCACCGGCCCGAGGCAGACGACAACGAAGCGGTCTTTTCGGCCAGGCAACTGGAACGCTTCAAGGCGCAGGTACCCGCCGCGTGGCGCAGCTGCGCCGCCTGCCTGGTGCAGTGAGCTTTCCCGCCGCGAGGGCGCTCGAGTGATCGAAGCGCGCGGCCTCGGCAAGGCGTTTCATCGGGGCAGCGCCGACGAACGCCTGGCCCTGGACCGCGTTGACCTGGCGCTCGCGCCGGGTGACTTCGCAGTGGTGATCGGCTCCAACGGCGCCGGCAAGTCGACGCTCCTGAACGCGCTGGCCGGCGAAGTGGTCCTGGACACAGGCACGGTCGCCGTCGATGGCATCGACCTGACGCGCCTGCCGACGCATCGCCGCGCGCGCTGGATCGCGCGGGTCTTCCAGGACCCCGCCATAGGTACTGCCGGGACGCTCACCATCGAGGAGAATCTGGCGGTCGCCGAGTCGCGCGGGCGCACCCGCTCGCTGGGCATGGCCCTGTCCAACTCCGGCCGCGCGCGCTATCGCGAACTCCTGGCCGGCATCGGGCTTGGCCTGGAGTCACGGCTGACCACGCGAGTCTCGCTGCTGTCAGGAGGCCAGCGTCAGGCCCTGGCGCTGGTCATGGCGGTCATGGGCCAACCATCGCTCCTCCTGCTCGACGAGCACACCGCGGCGCTGGACCCGCGCACCGCGCAGGCGGTCATGCAGGCAACCCTGACGGCGGTGACCGGTGCCCGGCTCACCACTCTCATGGTCACGCACAACATGGGCAGCGCGCTGACGTACGGCAACCGGCTCATCATGATGCGCGACGGCCGCATCGTGCTCGACGTCTCGGGTGCCGAAAAGGCCGCGCTGAGCGTCGAAGCGCTGATCGCGCGCTTTCACTTGAGCGACGACAAACTCCTGCTCGCATGACGCGCGCCCCCCTGCCCCGCTGAGACTGCATGATGGAATTCTGGAACGCCTTCGTCAGCCTGATCCCGGTAACCCTGGTGCAGAGCCTGCTCTACGCCTATGCGTCGCTGGCGATCATGCTGCCGTTTCGCATCCTCAATTTTCCGGACCTCACCAGCGAGGGCAGCTTTCCGCTCGGCGCCTCGACTTGCGCAGCCGCCCTCGTGGCCGGCTGGCACCCGCTGCCGGCGATCGCGCTCGCCATGGCCGCGGGCTTTGCCGCCGGCTGCGCGACCGGCTGGATCCACGAGAAGGTCAGGGTCAACACGCTCCTCTGCGGAATCATCGTGCTGACGATGCTCTACAGCATCAACCTGCGAATCATGGGCGCGCCCAACGTGCCGCTGTTTACCTACGACAACGTGTTCGGCCTGGCGCTGGGAGCGCGCAAGGGCGAATCCTGGTGGCAGGCGCTGCTTCTCGGCGTCATGCTCATCGCCCTGTGCGTGCTGGTGCTGTGGTTCCTGCGCACCCATATCGGCAACGCCATGCGCGCGGTCGGCGCCAGTGTGCCGATGGCGCGTGCCCAGGGCGTCAACGTGGCTGCCTACACCATCATGGGTCTGGGCCTGGCCAACGCGTTTGCCGCGCTGTCGGGTGCACTGCTGGCACAAAACCAGGGCTTTGCCGATGCCAACCTGGGTTTCGGTGTGCTCATCAACGGTCTGGCCGCGGTGATCCTGGGCGAAACCCTGGTCGGCACGCGCACGTTGGCGCGCCAGGTGATCGCGCCGGTCGTGGGTTCGCTGGTCTATTACCAGGTGATCTCGGTGGCGCTGGCGCTGGGCATGCGGCCCTCGGACCTCAAATTCCTGACCGGGCTATTCGTGCTCGTCACTCTGGCCATCCCGGCCATGCGCGGCGGCGGCGAAGGACGCTTTCGCATCCGCGAGTAGGCTTCAAGGCCGCCTCACACGAAGTCGAACGGCTCAAGCAGCCCGGCAGCCTTGCAGATCGAATGGAACTGCGAGGCGAACATCTCGGTGCCCGACACGCCTGTGGCAGGCTGTTCCTTGCGCGCGGTCAATAGCGACCCGTCGCGACCAAGGGCAACGACCTCCGCCACCGCGACCTCAAGTGACGGATCGGCGATCAGGCGCGCCCGGCAGCGGTCGAGTCCGACCGTTGCGAGCGCGCAGGTGATCATGGTGTTGACGTTGCGCGGATAAAGCCGGGCGATGCCGCGTGCCGGCCCGTCATAGACCACGGTCTCGCCACGGATCGTTGTGACATCGAAGCCGGAATCGGCAAATTCGATGTTGCGCGGGTGTTTGCGAAACGTGATTTCCACGGACTCCCACATGTCGCGCCACTCGACCAGGTTGTCGCAGGCCATCAGCGCGCCGTGCGGCAAAAGCAGGCGGTGTCCCGAGGCCCGTGCCACCGCGACCAGGCGCTCGCGCAGGTCGTCATCGGCAAGCGCGGTGACCGACAGCGGCAGATAGTCGGCATGCGCGAGGATGGATGCACCGTAGCGACGCGTGAATTCAGGATGCGCCATCTCGACCACCAGGTCGGGACGCCGCGCGGCGCTATCCTCCAGGCGCTCCAGAATGTGCTCCGCGGCCACGCCTGAGAGTCGCTCGCGGCTGCGGTTGTGGACGAAGGCGATCTCGAGTCCTGCTTGCGGAGTAGCGACGACGCGCCGATACACCCCCGCACCAATGAAACCGAAGCCTATGAGTCCCAGGCGCCTGCGCACTGGTGTCATTGGTTCGACTGCAGCATGGCTGCCATGCGCTGATGGATCAGGTTGACCGCCTTGAGTGGTCGCAGCATCACCTTGAATTCGACGATCAGCCCGGCCGCGTTCCACTTGATGATGTCCACGCCGTTGACCTGTATGTCGTCCAGGGTCACCTCGAATTCCAGCATCGCATCGGTCTCACCAATGATTTCCCGTACATAGCGAAACGAAGGATTGAAGAAGACATGAAACGCGGCGGTTAGATATCCTGCCGCCAACCGGCGGCCGCGCTGCGGGCTGTGAACGACGGGCGAAACGAACACGGCGTCCTCGGCGAGGAGAGTGCCGAGGCCGGCAGGATTACGGTTCTCGACCAAGCGATGCCAAACCGCGATCGGATGTTCGTTCATGGTTGTTGGTGCTGACAGGCGCGAATACGGCTGGCCATTATGCCCAATGAAGTATCAGTGATCATCGATGTTAGGCAATCTTCCAGCGCAACTCATGCCCGCGGCTGGCCTGCAAATGCGCGAAGCGTAGGGACAAACGATGGTTGTGGGCCTGCAACGCACCTTCAAACAGGCCGTTCCATGCCAAGTCAAGGCCCGCATCCCATTCTGAAATCCCTTCGCGAAATGCCCAGCCGAGTTGCCTTACTTCAACTTCGCCACCTGTCTCGACCACTTCGGCGTTGTCACCATGGGCAATGGCGATCGATGCAAGGAATCGGCCGAAGCCGAAGGCACTCTTCCCGAAGTCTTCTCCCAGTCTTCGAGCCGTTGAGTGATAAAACTGCATGCCAATCATCTTGCCGGCCAGCCTCAAGCGCGATGAGGCCTCGTCGGGTCCCCAAAGAGCAAGTGCGGTGGAAAATGCGGACCGGACATACTCCATCGCGTAATTGCGATGGGCTTTGGCGAGACGCTCTGGTGGCCAGGCTTCTGTTGGAAGCTTCGGCGCTTTCGCAGGGTCGAAATCCGGCGCGTCTTCGTCCCTGGCAAAGCGCAACCGCTCGTGCGGCGCCAGGTCACGGTCGTACTCGAGGTAATAGCCCTCCAAGGCTGATTGCCCATCGACCGTTTGCTTTGTGCACACGAATCCGAGGCGCGGATTGTTCAACATCACTCCGTTTTGCGCATGCCAGCCCAAGAGCATGGCCCGGGAGACTTCTGGTGGAATGCCGCACAGAGCGGTGTCCGCCCAGATCCATCGTGGCGCGGAATAGCGAATCCATGACTTGCGATCCGTCTCCGGCATGAATTCCACGGGGACGCCACCGATGTGGTTCGACAGGTAGTGATACTGAGCCGCGGCAACCGCCGGCGGCAGCTGGTCGATGCCCAGCTTTTTAAGGCCTGGGAGGAACCGCTCACGGCGCTGTCGGCAGAAGATTTCGTAGACCAGTTCTTCAGCCTTATGAGAGCCGAGACGAGAGACGGCAAAAAGGATGATGCCGGTGAAGTAGGCGTGATACAGCTCGGCGACGGCGCGCCAGGAACCGATGCTCGCTGTGATGGAGTGAACCTGGGACAACTTCGCGCTCAGTCTCGCGGCCCGCCGGCAGCACGCAGGAACTCCTCGCGAAACTGCGGGCTTTCCGAAAAGCAGCCGGCAAAGGCCTGGGTCCGCACGCGCTCGTCCCCACGCCGGTCCTCGCCCAGAAGCAGGCATAGCTGCTCGGCCTCGATGACGCAGGCCGCGCCACGCGCCCGGCCGTGGGTCACCAGCGCCTCGGCGATGTCGCGGGTCATCCACTCCTGATAGGTGAAGCGGTGGCCGATGGCGTCCACCAGGCGCGCAATGCGCCCGAAGCCGTGCAGGCGCCCGCCGGGTATGTAGGCCACGTGGGCCACGCCGCGAAACGGCACCAGGTGGTGCGGACAGACCCCGTGCACGGCAATGCCGCGCACCACCACCATGTCTTCGCGCGGGTCGTCGAAGCCCGCGCCCAAGACGGCTGCCGGGTCGAGCGCATAGCCACCCAGGAGGCGCCGCTCCCACAACTCGCGCACGCGGCGCGCGGTCTGTCCGGTGTGCGGGCCTTCGGGGGCCACACCGCAGGCGCGCAGGAGGTCGGCGATCGCCCGCTCAAACGCCGGCGCGTCAAAGCTGCCACTGCGCGCAATGCCGAGCACACCCTGCTCTGCCGCCGGATGGTCGTGATCGTGGCTCTCTGACATGGGTGGCTCCGCGCTGATGCGCTCAGGCACTGGGGCGCTCGTGCTAGGCTGCGACCGCCTGAACGACGAGAACGAATAACGGGGAGCGAATCATGACAGGAATTCTGGGCGAGGGCGAACACCGCTACCGCGTGGTGGAAGACTGGGCGCGCATCCCGGAAGGCTGGGAGTTCAAGGACGTCGCGGCGGTTGCGGTCGACAGCCGCGACCAGGTCTACGTGTTCAACCGCGGCGAACACCCGATGATGGTCTTCGATCGCGAAGGCAACTTCCTGCGTTCCTGGGGCGAGGGGACGTTTCCGCATGCCCACGGATTGTCGATTGACGCCCAGGACAACCTGTATTGCACAGACGACGGCGGCCACTTCGTGCGCAAGTGCGCGCCCGACGGCCGCGTCTTGCTGGAAATCGGCGTGCCGGGCAAGCCGGCACCCTTCATGAGCGGTGAACCGTTTCACCGCTGCACGCACACGGCGCTCTCACCCGCGGGCGACATCTACGTCAGCGACGGGTATGGCAATGCGCGCATCCACAAGTATTCACCGGACGGCAAGCTGCTCTTCTCGTGGGGCGCGCCCGGCACCGACCCCGGGCAATTCAACATCGCGCACAACATCGCCACCGACGACGAAGGCTGGGTATACGTGGCCGACCGCGAGAATCATCGCGTGCAGGTCTTCGACGAACGTGGCCGCTACGAAACACAGTGGGCCAACCTGCACCGCCCCTGCGGCCTTTTTTGCTGCCGCGGCGCGACCCCGCGATTTGTGATCGGCGAACTCGGGCCGGCCATGCCGGTCAATCGCAATCACCCGAACATCGGCCCGCGCCTGTCGATTGTCGACGCCGCCGGCAAGCTCATCGCGCGCCTGGGCGGCGAAGCCGGTCCGGGGCTGGAAACCGGCAAATTTGTCGCGCCGCACGGACTGGCGCTGGATTCGCGCGGCGACATCTACGTAGGCGAGGTCAGCTATACCGAGTACCCGCGCCTGTTTCCCGGCAATACCACTCCCTGGCGCATGCGCTCGCTGCAAAAACTCGAGCGCATCGCCTGATTACCCGCGACCGGCCAAAGGAGCCCCGAATGTCCCGCATCCGTCCCACCAAGTTCGCCCATATCGTCTATCGCACGCGCAACTTCGAGAAAATGCTTGATTGGTATGCGCAAGTCTTCGACGCCAAAGTACAGCACCAGGATCCGGTGCTGGCCTTCGTCACCTACGACGACGAACACCACCGCATGGCTTTCGTCAACATGGCGGTGCTGGCCCCGGACGCGCCCGGGACGAGCAAGCAGGGACTGATCGGCGTCGACCACGTCGCCTACACATACGGGTCGCTCACAGACCTGTTCGAGAACTACGCACATCTCAAGGCGCGTGGCATCACTCCCTATTGGTGCCTGCACCACGGCATCACCGTGTCGATGTACTACGCCGACCCGGACGGCAACCAGATGGAGTTCCAGGTCGACGCCTACACCGCCAACGAAGCGGCCAACGCCTTCATGGCCGGCCCGGGCTTCGCGCAGAATCCCATCGGTGTCGAATACGACCCGGATGAGTGGCTCACAAAGCTGCGCGCCGGCACGCCGGAGGCGGAATTTTTGGAGCGCAAGGTCCATCTGCCGGTGTCGCCCGTACGCGGGTCGGGCGGGCCGCCGCCCGCCCCCTGAGTCGCCACTGCGGGAGGCAGCGACGCGGCGGGCGAGACAGGTGTCAGGCAGTATATTTGTGGCTTCACTCCCGACAGTCGCCCTTCCCCGGGCCCAACCATGCAAGCACCGCTGGCCGGCAAGCGCATCCTGGTCACCCAGGCCGACGAGTTCATGGGACCTGCGGTATGTGAACTGCTGGCCGAACAGGGTGCGCAAGTCGTCGCCGACCGCAGCAGCTTGATCGCCCCGGACGCACCGGCGCGCGTTCTCGCGGCCGCCGGCGCGATCGATGTGCTGGTGGCCAACCTGGCCTGGCCGGCACCCTCCTCATCAGCCATTGATGCGCCGGAGTCCGAGTGGCGCGATACCTTCGCGGCTCTGGTCGATCCCCTGCCTCGCCTGACGCGAGCGGCGCTACCGCCAATGATCGCGCGCCGCGCCGGGAAAATCATCGTCATCGGCAGTTCCTCGGCGCTGCGCGGCATGAAGCGCACATCGACTTACAGCGCCGCACGCGGCGCGCAATTGGCCTATGTGCAGGCGGTCGGCGTCGAGGTGGCGCCGCACAACGTGCAGGTCAACGCAATTGCGCAAAACTTTGTCGAGAACCCGACCTACTATGGGCCGGAGGTACAGGCCAATCCGAAATTCCAGGAGCGCCTCAAGCGCGAAGTCCCGCTCGGTCGCCTGGTGGCCGCGCGCGAGGACGCCGCCTTCGTCGCCTATCTGTGCAGCGCCGCTGCCGACTGCTTTGTCGGCCAGGTGTTTCCCGTCTGCGGCGGCTGGGTCACGCGATGACGGACGGATTCGTCAACCCCGAGCCGCCACGCAGCGAAATCGACGCGCTGCCGGGTGCTACCCTGCTCGAATTCGGTACCGCCTGGTGCGGCCATTGCCGCCGTGCACAACCCTTGATCGCTGCCGCCTTGGCGGCGCGCCCGGGGCTGCGCCACATGCGCATCGAAGACGGCCCCGGGCGGCCCCTGGGCCGCTCGTTCAAGGTCAAGCAGTGGCCGACCCTGGTTTTCCTGCGCGGTGGCGTGGAAGCCGAACGACTGGTGCGTCCAGGGGCGGAGGCAGATATTGCCGCTGCACTCGCGCGCATCGCTACTTGAAAGAAAACCCAAATAGCAATGCAACAGCGCGTTCTTCCCGCCACGATTGCGGCGATGCTCGCCCAGGTGCGTCAGCAAGCGGCCACAGGAACCCAGGACCGCGGTGAGGCGCAAGTGCGTGTCCCGGTCGCGCGCTATTGCGACCCGCTTTGGCACGCCCGCGAGCTTGCGACACTCTTCAAGCAACACCCCCTGATCGTCGGTCATGTGAGCGAAATCGGGCCGGGCGAGGCGCGCGCTACCGACGCCTACGGCATGCCGCTCCTTTTGATGCGCGACGAAGCCGGTACCCTGCGTGCGTTTCTCAATGTCTGCCGGCACCGCGGCATGCGCCTGGTGGCACCGGCGCGCGATGCCGAGCCGAAAAAGAGCCTGGTGTGTGGCTATCACGGCTGGACCTATCGTACCGACGGCAGCCTGCGACACCGCCATTGGGCGGATGCCTTCGACGCAGGTGACGCGAGTGAGGAAAACCTGGTTGCATTGCCGTGCGAGGAACGCCACGGCTTCATCTGGGTCATCCCGTCCGCGGCGGCGCCGATCGACATCGCCGGAAACCTGGGTGTGCTGGATGCGGAACTGGCCTGGTTCGGCATCGAGGACATGGTGGTCTATCGAACCGTGGAGACCGAGTACGCCGCCAACTGGAAGCTCATCATGGACGCGTTTCTCGAGTACTACCATATCCGCGTCCTGCATCGCGACACCATTCAGCCGTACTTTGCCAACGGCGTCGCCGGCAGCCTCAAGGCCGGCCCCCACATCGCCGCGATGGTGGCGCGCAAGACCGCACTCGAGGATTTTGCCGACCCGCTGGAACGCGATGCCCTGTGCCAGCTCGTCACGCCGACCTACGTGCTCTTTCCCAACACGGTCCTCGTCAATCACCCGGACTATCTGAGCCTCATCACGGTCTTTCCGACCGGGCCGGAGTCGCACCGCTGGGTACACCGCATGCTCATACCCCGCACCAAGGCCACGCCCGACTGGACGCCACATTGGGAAAAGACCTTTCGCCTCCTTGAGGAGACGGTGTTCGAGAAAGAGGATGTCGCTACTGCAGTGGAGATCCAGAAAGGCCTGAAGAGCGGCGCCAACACCCACATGACTTTCGGCCGTGTCGAACGCAACGTCGCCCTGTTTCACGACGAGGTCGCGCGCGCTGTCGGCCCGTCCCCTTAAACTCCCGGCATTCCACAACACCGGACCGTGTATCAATCATGGCAGACGCCAATCCATTTGCCCCCCCGCAAGCGCGCGTCGACGTCACGGATGCCGACTCCGCAGAACGCCTCGAGAAGCTGGCGAGCGGCCAGAAGCTCGTCATCTGGGGCATCATCCTGAGCATTGGCTCGTTGGCCCTGCAATTCGCGATCGGCCCGTTCGCTTTCGTGCTCGGCATCGTCTCCTTCATCATGAGCGTCATCGGCGTGCTGCGCCTGGCCAATGGCTTCGGCTACGGCACCGGTCGCAAGATCGTCTACATCATAGGACTCTTCATCCCGCTCCTGAGTCTCGTCATGCTGATCGTCCTCTCGGTTCGCGCCACGCGTCATTTGCGCGAGGGCGGATACACGGTCGGCTTGTTCGGCGCCTCGAAGACCAGTGTCCTCGGCTGAGAAGGAAACCACCATGCTTGAACTGCGCCCCAACTGCGAATGCTGCGACCGCGACCTGCCGCCCGACTCGACCGAGGCGCGCATCTGCACCTTCGAGTGCACCTTTTGCGTGAGCTGTGCGCAAACACGGCTGTCGGGCCGCTGCCCCAACTGCGGCGGTGACCTGGTGCAACGCCCGCGCCGCCCGGCGGATCGCCTAGGCAAGTATCCGGCCTCGACCAAGCGGGTATTCAAACCCGCCGGATGCACCCCGCCAGCCACTGGTGCAACCCATGGCTGATCTGGCAGCCTGGCTCGGGATAGAACTACCTGTCATCCAGGCGCCGATGGCGGGCTCGCAAGGCAGCGCGCTGGCCATCGCGGTGTGCAATGCAGGGGGGTTGGGGTCTCTCCCCTGCGCCATGCTTTCCAGCGACGCGATGAAGGGCGAACTGGCAGCGATTCGCGCCGGCACCACGCGGCCGTTCAACGTCAATTTCTTCTGCCACACCCCGCCGGCGGCAGATGCTGCGCGCGAAGCGGCATGGCGCGCTTCGCTCGCGCCCTACTACGCCGAATTCGGCATCGACCCGGCGACGATTTCCGCCGGGCCCGGGCGCAGTCCTTTCACAGCAGAAGCCGCGTCCGTGCTGGAAGCGTTTCGGCCGGCCGTGGTGAGCTTTCATTTCGGCCTGCCGTCTGCCGACGTTGTGGCGCGAGTCAAGGCGCTGGGAGCGAAGGTGTTGTCCTCGGCGACCACGGTCGCCGAAGCCCGCTGGCTGGAAGCCAACGGCGCCGACGCCATCATCGCGCAAGGAGCGGAAGCCGGCGGACACCGCGGCATGTTCCTGGGCGACGACATCACGACTCAGGTTGGCACCTTCGCCCTCCTGCCGCAAGTGGTGCGCGCGGTGCGCGTGCCCGTGATCGCCGCCGGCGGCATCGCTGACGCCAAAGGTGTCGCCGCTGCACTGGCGCTGGGGGCCGCCGGTGTGCAGGTGGGCACAGCCTACCTGTGCTGTCCTGAGGCCACGACCAGCCGCGTGCACCGCGCGGCGCTCATGAGCCCAGCCGCAGCCGAGACCGCCCTCACCAATGTTTTTTCTGGCCGACCGGCGCGCGGCATCGTCAATCGCTTCATGCGCGAGTGCGGACCGATGAGCCCGCTGGCGCCCGCCTTTCCGCTGGCCACGACCGGAATGGCGCCGCTGCGTACCAAGGCAGAAGCAGCCGGCAGCGGTGATTTCTCGCCTCTCTGGTCCGGGCAGAACGCCAGCGCTTGTCGGGAGGTCCCGGCTGCGCAGGTGACGCGGGAACTGGCCCTAAGAACCTGAGCCGTTGATGAGCTGCGTCGTCTCGAACAGCGGCAGCCCCATGACCCCCGAGTAGCTGCCCGACAGGTGGCGCACGAAGGCCGCCGCCCCGCCCTGGATAGCGTAGGCGCCGGCCTTGTCGAGCGGCTCGCCGCTGGCGACATAGGTGTCGATCTCAGCCCGTGCCAGACGCCGGAACGTGACGCGCGAGGCCGACAGTGCGACCCGTGCCCCAGCGCTGTCGGCAAGCGCGACCGCGGTGAGGACGCGGTGCGTGCGCCCCGACAGGAGTTTCAGCATGCGCCTGGCCGCGGCGGCCGGGTCGCGCTCGTCGCTGGGCTTGCCCAGGATGGCGCTACCCAGGCAGACAGTCGTGTCCGCGCCCAGGACCGGATGCGGACGCAGGCCGCGCGCCAGCAGCACCTGTATTCCGGCCTGCGCCTTGGCCAACGCCAGGCGCTTGACGTAGCGCGCCGGCGCCTCGCGGCCGCGCACAGTTTCGTCGACCGCAAACTCGCCCAAGGCGAGGACTTCGAAATCCACGCCGATGGCCGGCAGCAGCTGCGCGCGTCGCGGGCTCGCGGAGGCAAGGTAGGCGAAAAGGCGGCGGGCGGTCATTCGCGATGGTAGGGATGGCCCTTGGCCAGACTCACGGCGCGATACAGCGCCTCGGCCAGCACCACACGTACCAGCGCGTGCGGCAGGGTCAGGCTTGAGAGGCGCATGCGTTCCTCGGCCTGCTGCTTGATGTCCGCGTCCAGCCCGTCAGGGCCGCCGATCACGAAGGCGACGTCGCGCCCGTCCTGCCACCACGCCTTGACGCGCCCGGCCAAGGCACGGGTGTCGAGGTCTCGCCCGGCCTCGTCGAGCGCGACCATGCGGACACCTTGAGGCAGGGCCTGGACGATGCGTCGTGCCTCGGCGGCCATGCACTGCCCCGGGGACTTGCCGGAGCTGCGCGCCTCGGGTTTGATTTCGATGAGTTCCATGCGTGCTTCGCCAGGCATGCGCCGCGCGTACTCTTCATAGCCCGCGACGACCCAGTCCGGAGCACCGCGGGCAACGGCGATGACGAAGAACTTCAACGCCGCGGCGCGGCCCGGCCGGAAGCGGAGGCCGCTTTCCTTGCCGGGGTCTTGCGAACCGGCGCCTTTTTGGCGGGTGCCTTCCTGGCGGGTGCCTTTTTGGCGGGTGCCTTTTTGGCGGGTGCCTTTTTGGCGGGTGCCTTCCTGGCCGGCGCCTTCCTGGCCGGCGCCTTCCTGGCCGGTACCTTCCTGGCCGGTACCTTCCTGGCCGGCGCCTTCCTGGCCGGCGCCTTCCTGGCCGGTACCTTCTTGGCAGGTACCTTCCTGGCCGCTGTCTTCTTGACGGGTGCCTTCTTGGTCGGCGCCTTCTTGGTCGGCGCCTTCTTGACCACCGCCTTCTTGCCCGGCGCCTTGGTGACGGGCACCTTCTTGGCCGGTCCCTTTACCGCGACCTTTTTGCCGCCGGCTTTCACTTTTGCTTGGGCGAGTACCTTGCCCGCGGTCTTGGCCACGGCTTTCTTGACTGTGACGCTCTTGGCGGCCACCTTTTTGGCGCCTGCGGTCACACGCTTGCTCGCCGCCTTGACCCTCTCGACCAAGGCTGCCGCCTCTTCTGCGGCCTTCTTGGCGAGGCGCGCGGCGCGCGCTCGCGCACGGTCGGCTGCCGTCAGGACGCGCACCTTCTTCTGGCCCCACAACTCCTCGAGGTTGTATTGCGCCCTTGTGGTCGGCTGCATGATGTGCACTACCGCATCGACGCAATCGACCAGCACCCATTCGCCGCTATTGCCGCCTTCCATGCCGACGATGCGCCCGCCGGCCTCCTTGACCTTGTCGATCACGTTCATCGCCATGGCGTTGCCCTGACGCGCCACTTCGGCGGTGGCGATGATGACGCGATCGAACTCTGCGGTACCGCCGGCGGTGTCGAAAACGACGATGTCGCGGGCCCTGATGTCGTCTAAGGCTTCGACGATGATCGACTGCAATTTGCGTATGTCCAAACTCACCTCAGAGGTATAGCCCGTGCGCGAGCACGTATTCGTAGACACCCACGGGCAGCAGGTAGCGCGCCGAGGCGCGCGTGCGCACCAGGGTGCGGATTTGCGACGATGAGATCTTGAGCGGCGTCATCTCGATGGAAAACACCCGCCCGGAAGGCTCAAGCAGCGCACTCTTGTCGTTGGTCAGGCGACTGGTCACCATGGCCGCCAGCGCGGCCGGCAGTTCGCCCAGGTCGAAGGGCTCGTTGGCACGCCGCGCCACGACGATGTGAACGAAGTCGAACAGGCGTTGCCAGCGATGCCAGGTGGGCAGGTTGAGGAACTGGTCGGACCCGACGATCATGACCAGCGGTCGTGCCGGGCCTTCATCGGTACGCAGACTTTCCAGCGTATCGACCGTATAGGTGGGGCCGGTGCGCTCGGCCTCGCGCGCATCGACGGTGAAGCGGGGGTTGGATTCAACGCCCAGACGCACCATCGCCAGACGGTGCTCGATGGGGGCGATGAAGCCGGAGCGCTGCCAGGGTTTGCCGGCGGGCAGGAATCGCACCTCATTGATGCGCAGCGAATCGGCGCATTCCTCGGCCAGACGCAGGTGGCCGAAGTGGATGGGGTCGAAGGTGCCGCCGAGCAGCCCCAGCGGTTCGGGATTGACTGTCAAACGCGTTGTCGGTGGTGCTTTGCGGGGTTCGCAGTAACGACCTGTCGGTATATTCGCGGCGATTCTAGCCTAGGCGCGAATCACCTCATCGAGCCCGATATCGACCGCCGGCGCCGATTGCGTGATGCGCCCGACTGAAATGTAGTCCACGCCGGTCTGCGCGATGGCGCCGATGGTGTCCAGGTTGACCCCACCCGAAGCCTCCAGGGGAACGCGCCCGGCGGTCATGCGCACGGCTTCACGCAGTTGGTCCAGGCTCATGTTGTCGAGCAGGATCATGTCGGCACCGGCAGCCAGCGCCTCGGCGACCTGATCCAGCCGGTCGGCCTCGACTTCGATCTTGGTCAAGACCGGGATGCGCTTTTTCGCCTGCGCCACAGCCGCGGCGATCGACCCGCACACCGCGATGTGGTTGTCCTTGATCAAGACGCCGTCGGCTAAGCCCAGGCGGTGATTCTTGGCGCCGCCCACCGCGGCGGCGTGCTTTTCCAGCATGCGCAGGCCCGGGGTGGTCTTGCGCGTGTCGAGCAGCACCGCGCGCGTGCCGGCGATGCGCTCGACATACTGGGCGGTCAGGGTCGCGATGCCGGAGAGATGCTGCAGGATGTTGAGCGCGGTGCGTTCGGCAGAGAGCATGCCGCGCGCGGGCCCGGTGACGCGTGCCAGCACATCGCCCTTGCCCACCCGCGCGCCGTCCTCGAAGCAGGCGGCGAAACTCGCCTCCGGAACATAGCGACGAAACACCGCTTCGGCGATCGGCAGCCCGGCGATTGTCATCGCGTGACGCGCGTTGATCGCGAATTCGGCCGTGGCGTGCGCCGGAATCACCAGTTCGCTGGTCAGATCGCAAAAGCCGATATCCTCGGCCAAGGCCATTTCGACGAACGCCTGCACCTGCAACCTGTCTATCATCACTCCCCCTTGATATTGGCGAACTTGACCACGCGTGCGAACTTGTCGATGTCAGCCCGCAGGAGTGTCATCAGCTCCTCCGGCCCGGCCAGTTGCGCATCGATGCCCACGTTGGCCATGCGTGCGCGCGAATCCGGCAGGGCGACGATGCGGCGCACCTCGGCCTCGATGCGCGAGAGCACCTCACGCGGCGCGCCGGCGGGCGCCATCAGGCCGTACCAGTTGTCGACCTCGTAGTCTTTGAGCGCAGCCAGCCCGGATTCGCGGAAGGTCGGAATCTCCGGAGCCGCCGGGGTGCGCTTCGCCGTGGTGATGCCCAGCGCCTTGAGCTTGCCGGCTCGCACGTGCGGCAGGAGCGTGGCCGTGGTCGCAAACACCGCGTCGATCTGCCCGCCGATGGTATCGAGCGTGGCCGGCGCGCAGCCACGATACGGCACATGCACGATGAAACCGCCGGTAAGAAATTTGTACAGCTCGCCAGCCAGGTGCATGGGCGTGCCGACACCGCACGATCCGTAGGACAGGCGGCCCGGCTGCGTGCGCACCAGCGCGGCGAATTCGGCCAGCGAGCCGGGTGCCACGCGCGGATTGACGGCCAGCAACATCGGCGAGGCCGAGACGATCATGACCGGTGCAAAGTCGCGTAGCAGTTCGAACGGCAGGCGCGTGTAGAGCGACTCGTTGATCGCCTGGCTGTTGTTGACCATGACCAGGGTGTAGCCGTCGGCAGGCGACTTGGCGGTTGCCTCCATGCCCAGGTTGCCGCCGGCCCCGCCGCGGTTTTCCACCAGCACCTGCTGGCCCCAGGTCTCGGCGGCGCGCTGGGCGATCAGCCGCGCGGTGAAATCGGCCGCACCTCCGGCCGTGTACGGCACGATGATGCGCACGGGCTTGGACGGCCAGGCCTGCGCGGCCGCGCTGCCGGCACCGACCAGACAGAGCGCTGCCATTGCGAGGCTACCGAGACTCGACTTCATACCCACTCCCGTGCGATGAGGAAATCAGACATGAGGCGGGCCTCCGGCGTACCGTGGGACGGTTGCCAGTCGTAGCGCCACTTGACCAGCGGCGGCATGCTCATGAGGATGGATTCGGTCCGCCCGCCGGACTGCAGGCCGAAATGCGTACCCCGGTCGAAGACCAGGTTGAATTCGACGTAGCGCCCGCGCCGGTAACACTGCCAGTCACGTTCGGCCTCGCCATAGGGCGTGTCATGCCGGCGCCGCACGATATCGGTGTAGGCCGGCAGGAAGGCTTCTCCGACCGCGCGCATGAGCGCAAAGCTTTGTTCGAAGCCCGGCGCATTGAAGTCATCGAAGAACACCCCGCCGATGCCGCGCGGCTCGCCGCGATGCTTGAGATAAAAGTATTCGTCGCACCACTTCTTGAAATGCGGATAGATCTCCGGGCCGAATGGCGCCAGCGCATCGCGACAGGCACCGTGAAAGCGCGCGCAGTCCTTTTCGAACCCGTAGTAGGGCGTCAAGTCCATGCCGCCCCCGAACCACCAGACATCCGCGGCGCCGTCGCGGCGCGCGAGCAAAAAGCGCACGTTCATGTGCACCGTGGGGCAGTAGGGATTGAGCGGATGGAGTACCAGGGACACGCCCATGGCTTCGAAGCCGCGCCCGGCCAGTTCCGGCCGCGCGGCAGTTGCCGAGGGCGGCAGCGCCGGCCCGGTCACGTGCGAAAAATTGACCCCGCCGCGCTCGAAGACCCACCCGCCCTCGATGATGCGGCCGATGCCTCCGCCGGCCAGTCTGGAGCGGTCTCCGGGGGGCTTGGACCACTCGTCGCGCCTGAACTCGCCGCCGTCAAGGATCTCCAGTCCGCCGACGATGCGCGCCTGCAGATCGATGAGAAACGCCCTGACGGCGCCGCTGTCAGTATCCATCCGGGGATTGTAGACGCGCCGCACTGCGCTGCCGGTCTCAAGTTGCGAATTCGGTGACCGTTAAAGACAGTGTCTTGCTCCCACGCATCCAAGAGGTCACATCATGAACGCCCGCCTGCGCCTGCTCCTTGCTGCGTTGTTCGTACTTGCGATCTTTCCGGGCATGTCCGTGGCGCAGGAACGCCTAGGCCGCGTCAAGGCGATTTACGTTGCGCACTCGGGCAATCTTTTCGTCGATCCCCGTTTGCAAGCCTCGCGCGAGGGAACGCATCTGGTAGCCGAGGTCGTGGAACGCAACGAGGACGGCACCCCGGGCGGGAGCCGGTTCGCCCGCCTGGGCGAACACGCAGTAGGGGTCGGCGACGTCATTGCGATCAGCGGCGGTACCGTGCTACTCCCGCCGTCACGGCTGCGCGTGTCCCCGCAGGTCGTGCGCATCGAGGCCAAACAGCATGAGGAGCTTGCGCGCCACTTCTTCCGGCTGCCGTCAGTCCCGCTCGACCTGGCGCAGGTCCGCTAACGCGCGCGCGCCGGCCTGCGCCGGTCAAGCGAAGTTCAGCCCGCCCGGTCCCCGACAAAAGGGTTGCTCGCGCGTTCACGGCCGAAGCTCGACATCGGCCCGTGACCAGGCAGGAAGCGCACGTCATCACCCAGCGGCCACAGGCGTTCGCGGATCGAGGCAATGAGCTGCGCATGATTGCCGCGCGGAAAGTCGGTGCGCCCGATCGACCCTGCGAAAAGCACGTCCCCCACGATCGCCAGGCGGTCAGCCGGTGAATAGAAGATCACATGCCCCGGGGTATGGCCAGGGCAGTGGCGCACTTCCAGCGTCGTGGCACCGACGGTCACGCTATCACCGTCGTCCAGCCAGCGATCCGGCGTGAATGGCGTCGCCTCAGGAAAGCCGAACATGCGCGCCTGAGCTGCCAGCTGGTCCAGCCAGAACGATTCATCACAGTGCGGACCCTCGATGGGCACGCCGTAGCGAAGTGCCAGGTCACCGGTGGCGGCGCAATGGTCCAGATGGCCGTGGGTCAGCAATATTTTCTCGAGCGTCGCCCCGGTCTTCGAAAGAGCCGCCTCGATGAGGTCGAGGTCACCCCCGGGGTCGACGACCGCGGCGCGCGCGGTGGCCTCGCAGACAAGAATCGAGCAGTTCTGCTGAAACGGCGTAACCGGGACGATCGAGAGTTTCACGGGTTCCTGCGCGATGCCAGCCCGCGATGGCCAATATCGCGGCGGAACTGCATGCCGTCGAAACGGATCGGTTCCAGCATTTCGTAGGCGCGCTTTTGCGCGATCTTGACACTGTCCCCCAGGGCGGTGATGCACAGCACCCGTCCGCCGGTCGTAAGGACGCTCTCGCCCTCGCGCGCAGAGCCGGCGTGAAAGACGACTGCGTCCTCAGTCGGCGCAGGCAGGCCCTTGATCGTATCGCCTTTGCGCGGCTGATCCGGATAGCCATGCGCCGCCATCACCACGCCCAGGGCGACGCGCCGGTCCCAGTCGGCCCGCGCGCTATCCAGTGTGCCGGCCACGGCGTGTTCGAGGATCTCCAGCAGGTCGCTTTTGAGGCGCAGCATGATCGGCTGGGTCTCGGGGTCGCCCATGCGGCAGTTGAATTCCAGTGTCTTCGCGTTGCCCCAGGCGTCGATCATGAGCCCGGCGTACAGAAAGCCCGTGAACGGAATGCCGTCAGCGGCCATGCCCTCGATGGTCGGCAGGATGATTTCGCGCATCACCTGGGCATGCACCGCCGGGGTGACCACCGGCGCTGGTGAATAAGCGCCCATGCCGCCGGTGTTGGGCCCGCTGTCGCCATCGCCTAAGCGCTTGTGGTCCTGCGAGGTCGCCAGCGGCAGGACGTTGCGGCCGTCGGCCATGACGATGAAGCTGGCTTCTTCACCGATCAGGCACTCTTCGATGACCACCCGGGCGCCGGCGTCGCCCATGGAGTTTTGTTCCAGCATCGCGCCGATTGCCGCATGCGCCTCGGCGACTGTCTGCGCCACGACCACTCCCTTGCCGGCGGCCAGGCCGTCGGCCTTGATGACGATCGGCGCCCCCTCGCGGTCGACATGGGCGCGCGCGGCCGTCGCATCGCTGAAGGTCGCATGCCGTGCGGTGGGGATGCCATGACGCACCATGAAGCGCTTGGCGAAGTCCTTGGAACTCTCCAACTGTGCCGCAGCACGGGTCGGGCCGAAAATCGCAAGCCCGCGCTCGCGAAACACATCGACGATGCCTGCAGCCAGCGGTGCCTCGGGCCCGACCAGGGTCAAGTGGATGTGCTCGCGTCGCGCAAAGTCGGCCAGTGCGTCGATGTCGGTGAGCGCAACGTTTTCCAGTCGCGCATCGCCGGCCGTGCCGCCGTTGCCCGGTGCGACGAAAACCACCTGCACGCGTGGCGACTGCGCCAGCTTCCAGGCCAGCGCGTGCTCGCGCCCGCCGCCCCCCACCACCAGGAGTTTCATTCGGCCAGCACCGCGGAGGTGTAGACCTCCTGCACGTCGTCGCAGTCCTCCAGCGCATCAAGGAGTTTTTGCATGCGCGCCGAATCCTCGACCGAGAGCTCGACCGGATTCA
>JBJXGS010000287.1:0-3340 GCA_046160545.1 Burkholderiales bacterium | reverse complement strand
CGTCGACCAGCGGCGTATTCAACGTCACGTGCACCGCATCGCCGCCGCGCTTGTCGCTTTTGCGCTGGCGCACCATGTCGACGATGATCGATCGCATCGCTTGCCCTGCATAAACGAGAAAGCGCGCGCGATCCGGAAACGCGAGTGCGCTGTTGCCCGACAGGCGCACGTACGACTCGTGCACGAGCGCCGTGGTGTCCAGCAGCGTATTGCGCCCGCCGTCGCGCAGGCGCGCGTGCGCGAGCCGGCGCAGGTCGCGGTAGGCGGCGGAGTACATCGTGTCGACCCCGCCCTGTTCGCCGCCGTGAGGCTGGACGGATGCCACTTCTTCGACTTGCGGACTCATGTTCGACCCCTGGTTGGCGATGCGCCGCGGCACGTCGGCCGACACGTGGACGGCGCCGACGGCGCGCAAGGCACACGGGTCTTTTAGCACCGACGCTGCACCGCCGCAATGCAAGTCGAGGGGATGCGTCGGGCGCGCTTGCGCTGCCGGTTGGGGCGCCTTTGTCCGGTTCGGCCCCCGGGTTGCGTTGTCCCCGGGAAGGACGCAACAGGAGACGCCATGAATCCGATCCAGCCCTGGGATGTGAATGTCATCCGCAGGCATTTCCTGTTTCCGGAGCTCGGCCGCGTCGTGACCAACAACGCCGCCAGCACGCAACCTCCGCGCGCCTTGCTGCAGCTCATGCACACCCTGGCGCCGGCGTACGAGAACGTGCACCGCGGGCAGTCCGACGCCTCGCGCATCACCACCGAGCGCTTCGAGGCCGCCTACGATGACATCGCTCGTTTCATCGGTGCGCCCGGGCGCAACAACATCGTCGTCGTGCGCAATGCCACCGAGGCGCACAACCTGGTGATGTATTCGCTGATGAGCGAATTCCGCGACGGCGACAACGTCGTCACGACGATGATGGAGCACAACTCGAACTACGTGCCGTGGTACGCGATGTGCACCGACATCCTGCCGCGTTTCGGCCGTCGCGTGAGTTACAGGCTGGCGCGCTTCGATCCCGGCACCGGCGAGCTCGACCTCGAGCACCTGGCCTCGCTGGTCGATCACCGCACCAAGCTGGTGTGCTGCACCGGGGCGTCGAACTTCTTCGGCACCAAGACCCCGCTGCCTCTCGTGCGCGCGCTGGCGCGCGCGAGCGGCTACCGCCAGCCCACAGGGCAGCCGGGCTCGTACCTGCTGGTGGACGGCGCGCAGCTGGTGCCCGGCCAGTTCATCGACGTGGCGGCGATGGACGTGGATTTCCTGTCCTTCTCGTTCCACAAGATGCTGGCGCCGTTCGGCGTCGGCGCGCTGTATGCGAAGGAGCACTTGCTGCGCTCGTCGCTGCCGTTCCTGTTCGGCGGCGACATGATCGCCGAGGGCCGCGTCTTCCCGGATCGCGTTGAATACAACGAGCTGCCGTGGAAGTTCGCCGCCGGCACGCCAAACATCCTGGGCACCATCGTCGCGGCGCAGGCGCTGCGCCTGCTGCTCGACCTGGCTCTGACGCCGCAGCAGCCCACCCACTTCGGCGCGCCGCAGCCGATGGCGCGCGCCGACGTGGAGGTGGCGATGGGCCGCATCGGCGCCTGGAACCGCAAGCTGACCGCGCATGCGCTCGAGCGCCTGGCGGCGATCCCCGGCCTGACGATCTACGGGCCGCGCGACGCCGCGCGCCGCAGTTCGCTGGTGGCCTTCAATGTCGTCGGGCGCAACCCGTTGGAGCTGGCCCGTGAGCTGAACGCGCGCGGCGTGGAGTCGCGTGCCGGCTGCCACTGCGCGACGCTGGCGCACCACGCGCTGCGCCTGGATCCGCCGGCGAGCTGCCGCCTCAGCTTCTACCTCTACAACACGATCGAGGAAGTGGAGCGCGCCGTGGACACGCTCGAGCGCATCGTGTCGCGCTCGTCGTTCGCGCGCAGGCTGGCCGGCTGGGTGCGCCCGCGTTCGGCACCGTCGGTGCGTGAAGGCGCCGCTGCGGGCTCGTGAGGCAAGCGAGCGTCGTTGTCCGGATCGGCTTGCCGGTTGCGTTGTCACCAGCACGGACACGGGCCAGACCCGCGCCTTCCGTCCGCTGTTCGGTCACCAGGGAGTGCACATGATCACCAAGACGAGTCTCGCGCGCATCGGCGCCCTGCTTTGTTTGCTGCTCCTCGCCGCCTGCGGTGGAGGAGGCGGCGAGCAGACACCGCCTCCGCCGCCTCCGCCGCCTCCGCCGCTGCATGCGGGTGAGCCCGAACGCGTCTGGTTCTTCCACGAGGCCACACGCGCCGCAGTCATGGAGTTCCCGCTGAGAAGCCGCTCCCAGATCGGCGGCCTGGTGGATGACCACTACGACTTCGGGTCGGCCGGGTTCGATATCGGCGGGCTCACCGGCAACGCGGACGGCCAGATCGGGTCGACCGCGAACGGCGCGACGTTCTGGGTGCTCGCCGAGTCTCCCCAGGGTTCGCCGGAGTCCCCCGAGCGCATCGGCAGCGAGTCCAGGCTGTATCAGTGGCAGAAATTCCGCAAGCTCACCGCCGAGGCGACCTTCGAGTATGTGATCACGTCAGCATTGATCAGCATCGTCGATCAGCAAAGCGAGATGCTGACCCAGTGCCCGTACGACGATGCCACGGAGGCGCTCGCATGCGAATCCAACCTGCTGGGCTATGTGCAGTACGAAGTGTCGGCCTACCAGGAGCCGCAGTCCGCGGCCGATCGCGCGCGCGGTCTGCATTCGAACGTCGCCATCGTGGCCCTGGAGGGATGGGCCAACAACTGGCTCTTCCTGGCTGGCGGCAGCGTCTGGAGCAAAGAGGACTTCGATGAACAGCTGCGCAGCGGCTACGCCCAGGTGGGCCTTGTCCGGCCGCTCAGGGTGGCTGTCGATCTGTCGTCGGTCCCGGTCGGCGCGGAGTTCACCGTCCAGTTCACGGCGATGGCCGTCGCGCGCGACCGGCGCCAGAGCGAGACCGGCATCCACGTCTTCTTCCGCGACCCGCGCAGCGACCCGGCTACCACGCCGGACAACTTCAGTTATTCAGGTCTGCAGCTCATCGCCGATCCGAGGCGGGAAGCGCCGGCGATCGAACCCGACCTGTCGCCGTTCTGCCAGGACCGGCCGGCCGCCGGCCGCCTGCAGTTCATCTTCCCGGAGACGAAGATCCAGTCGCGTGTGGGCAAGGGGGGCGTGCGGGTGCCGGTCATGCGCTCGCATGGACACCACGGCAGGGTCAGTGCACGGGTCGTGTCCACCGGGGGGTCGGCGATACCGGGCGTCGACTACGAACCGGTCGATACCGTGATCACCTTCGAGGACGGCGACATCTCGCCGCGCGAAGTGCGCATCCCGTTGGT
>JBJXGS010000286.1:0-7035 GCA_046160545.1 Burkholderiales bacterium | reverse complement strand
ACCTTCCGCATCTTCCTGTCGGAGGCCTGCGGCATCATGCTCGACGCGCTCGGCAAACCCTCGTCGAACGTGCCCTTCATCATGCCCAAGCGCGTCGCCGACACGCCGGCCGACAAGCAGATCGAGGACTACGTCGGCTCCGGGCCCTACATCTTCAAGCGCGACGAGTTCAAGCCGGGCGACCGCGCGGTGTATCTCAAGAACCCCAAGTACGTGGCGCGCAAGGAACCGGCCTCCGGCTCGACCGGCGGCAAGGTCGTGCATGTGGACCGTGTCGAGTGGAACCTGGCGCTGCGCGACGCGCAGGCGCAGGCCAACGCGCTCTCCAAGGGCGAGGCCGACATCATCGAGCAGCCGGCCTTCGAGTCCTATGCCGCGCTGTCCAAGGACCCGAATGTGGTGCTGGTCAATGCCAACAGCCTGGGCTTCCAGTACATGGTGCGCTTCAACCACCTGCACCCGCCGTTCAACAACCCCAAGGTGCGGCAGGCGGCGATCGCGGCCTTCAACCAGGAGGCCTTCCTCAAGGCCCAGGTCGGCATCAAGGAGTACTACAAGACCTGTCCATCGATGTTCGTCTGCGGATCGCCCTACGGCTCGACCAAGGGCTCGGACCTGATCGGCAAGACCAACATGAAGAAGGCGCAGGACCTGCTCAAGGCCTCCGGCTATGACGGTACCACCGTGGTGGTCATGAAGCCGACCGACCTGGCCTCGATCACCAAGCTGCCCGATGTCGCGGCCCAGCTGCTGCGTCAGGCCGGTTTCAAGGTCGACCTGCAGTCCATGGACTGGAACACCCTGGTGGGTCGGCGCGCCAAGAAGGACGCGCCCGCCGCCGGCGGCTGGAACATCTTCGCCACCGCCTGGGTGTCGCCGGACATCTGGAACCCGCTGACCAACGCCGCCATCGGCGCGGCCGGCGAGAAGTCCTGGTTCGGCTGGCCGACCGATGCCGAGATCGAAAAGCTGCGCGACCAGTTCGCACGCGAGCTTGACGTGACCAAGCGCAAGGGCTTGGCCGAGGCGATCCAGGCGCGTGCCTTCGAAGTCGGCACGCACGCACCGGTGGGCGAGTACATCAACCCTGCCGCGGTGCGCAAGGGCGTGACCGGCATGGTCATCGGACCGGGCAACTTCTACTGGAACATCAAGAAGTAATCCCTTGCCGGGACGAGGGGGCGGGCGACCGCCCCCTTTTTGTTGCGACAATGCGTCGATGATGCCGCTGTTTCCAAGCTTCCCTCCGGGGCGTGCCCTTGCCGTCGGCGCGCCCCGTTTGCGGCGCGCGCGCGCCGCGCGGCACTGACCCAGAAGATGCTCGCCTTCCTCGTCAAGCGCATCGCAGCCACCGTCCCGGTGCTGTTCATCGTCGCGGTGCTGGTGTTCCTGTTGCTGCGCCTCACTCCGGGCGACCCGGCGGCCATCATCGCCGGTGACGCCGCCTCGCCGGAAAACGTCGCCAAGATCCGCGAGAACCTTGGACTATCCAAGCCGCTTGTCACGCAGTTCGCGATCTGGTTCGGGCACCTGCTCGAAGGTGACCTCGGCCAGTCCTACTTCTTCAAGATGCAGGTCTCGACCCTGATCTCGCAGCGTATCGAGCCGACATTGGCGCTGTCGTTCTGCACCATCGTGATCGCGGTCGTCGTCGCCGTGCCGCTGGGAGTGATCGCTGCCTGGCGCCAGGGCGGGTGGCTGGACCGCGCGCTGATGGGCTTCTCGGTCATGGGTTTCTCGATTCCCGTCTTCGTGCTCGCCTATCTCCTCATCTGGCTTATCTCCATCAAACTCGGTTGGCTGCCTGTGCAGGGCTACGAGCGTCTCGAGAAGGGCTTCGTTCCCTTCATTCGCCACCTGATCCTGCCCTCGATCACGCTGTCGGTGATCTACATCGCGCTCATCGCCCGGGTCACGCGCGCGGCGGTGCAGGAGGTGCTCTCCGAAGACTACATCCGCACCGCCCGCGCCAAGGGCCTGCCGGAGAACCGCGTGCTGATCGGCCATGCGCTGGCCAACGCCGCGGTGCCCATCATCACCGTGATCGGCATCGGCATCGCGCTTCTCATCGGCGGAGTGGTCGTCACCGAGTCGGTCTACGGCATCCCGGGCCTGGGACGGCTCACGGTCGATGCGGTGCTGGCGCGCGATTTCCCGACCATTCAGGGCGTGATCCTGTTTTTCTCTGGCGTCTACGTGCTCATCAACCTGCTGGTCGACCTGTCCTACCTGTTTTTCGATCCACGCATCCGTTATTGAGTTCGTCAACCAGGCCGTCATCCGCATGAGCACCACCGCGATCGATCTTTCCACCGAATCAGCCAATGTCGCCCTGCGGCCCTCGGTATGGAAGCGCCTGCGCGCCCACTGGGGTGTCCAGGTAGGCGGCATCGCCTTCGCGATCCTGATCGTGATGTCGCTTACCGCGCCCTGGCTGGGCACGGTCGACCCGACACTTTTCGACCCGGGCAGCCGCGACCTCCTGCCCGGCGCCCAAGGCGAGATCACGACGCTGGAAGGCGAGAGCATCAAGCACACCTTCATGATGGGCTCGGACTCGTTCGGGCGCGACATCTACAGCCGGGTCCTCTACGGCATCCGTGTCTCGCTGATCGTCGGATTCTTCTGCGCGCTGCTCGCGGTCGCCTTCGGCGTCGTCGCCGGTCTGTCCGCGGGCTACCTGCGCTGGCTCGACATGCCGCTCATGCGCGTCATGGACGGCATCATGGCCATCCCCGGCATCCTCATCGCCATTGCCCTGGTGGCGCTGTGGAAGGCGAGTCTTCTCACGGTCATCATCGCCATTGCCATTCCCGAGATACCGCGGGTCACACGGCTGGTGCGATCGCTGGTGCTGTCGATCCGCGAGGAGCCCTACGTGGAGGCAGCGGTGTCGCTGGGCACGCCGACCTTGAAGATCATGTTCGGCCACATCCTGCCCAATACGGTCGCGCCGCTCACCGTGCAGGGCACCTACATCTGCGCCGCGGCCATCCTCACGGAGGCGATCCTGTCCTTCCTGGGCGTGGGTCTGCCGACCGACATCCCGACCTGGGGCAACATCATGGCCGAGGGGCGTGTGCAGTTCCAGCAGTTTCCGCACAACGTGTTCTTTCCCGGCATCTTCCTAGCCGTCACCGTGCTGGCGGTCAATATCCTCGGCGACGGCCTGCGCGACACGCTGGACCCCAAGATGGCCAAGCGGGCGTGACGCGATGAGCGCGGTCCTTGATATCCGCAACCTCGCCATCGCGCTGCCAACGGGGGGCGACCGGGCCCATGCCGTCGAAGGCGTCAACTTGACCGTCGCACGCGGCGAGATCGTCTGCCTGGTGGGCGAGTCCGGCTCGGGCAAGTCGGTCATCGCACACGCGGTCATGGGCCTGTCGCCGAAGGAGCTCAAAGCCACTTCCGGCGAGATCCTGTTGGAAGGCGAAGACATACTCAAGGCCGCGCCCGACCGCCTGCGGGCGCTGCGCTGCGTGCGCATGTCGATGATCTTCCAGGAGCCGATGACGGCCTTGAACCCGGTCATGCGCTGCGGCGAGCAGATCGATGAAGTGCTGGCCATGCACACGTCGCTCCCGGCCGATGAGCGCCGCGCGCGCGTCAAGCGCATTGTCGAGGAGGTGCATCTGCCTGATCCGGAGCGCATGCTTGCCTCCTACCCGCACCAGCTCTCCGGTGGGCAGCGCCAGCGCATCATGATCGCCATCGCGCTCATCATGGAACCGGTGCTGCTGATCGCCGACGAGCCGACGACAGCGCTTGACGTGACCACGCAGGCGCAGATCTTGAAGCTCATCCGCGAGCTGCAGCAAAAGCACGGCACCGGGGTGCTCTTCATCACCCACGACTTCGGCGTGGTGGCCGAGATCGCCGATCGCGTCGCCGTGCTGCGCTTGGGGCATCTGGTCGAGACCCGCGCCAAGGCCGACCTGCTGGCGCGGCCCGAGCATGCGTACACCAAGATGCTCATCGCCTCTGTGCCTTCGATCGTGCCGCGCAAGCGTGACGTGGATGCCGCGGCGCCGATCGTGCTCAAGACCACGGGCCTGGCGAAGATCTATTCAAGCGGCAGTTTTCTGACCCGGAAGCGCGAAGTGCGTGCGGCCGAGGACGTGAACCTGGAACTGCGTCGCGGCCAGACGCTGGGCATCGTCGGCGAATCGGGGTCGGGCAAGTCGACCGTGGCGCGCGCGATCGCGCGCCTCATCGATCCTACAGCCGGTAGCGTACTTCTCGGCCGCGACGAAATCGCGACCATCGGTGTGCGTGCGCTACGCCCGCTCAGGCGGCGCGTGCAGATCGTCTTCCAGGACCCCTACCGCAGCCTCAATCCGCGGCGCACCGTCGGCGAGGCGATCATCGAGGGGCCGCTCAATTACGGCGTTGCGCGCGCCGAGGCGATGGCGCGCGCAAAGAAGCTCATGGAGACCGTGCGCCTGGACCCCGAGGCGCTGACGCGCTACCCGCACCAGTTTTCCGGTGGCCAGCGCCAGCGCATCTGCATCGCCCGCGCGCTGGCCATGGAGCCCGAACTCCTGATAGCGGACGAGGCCGTCTCGGCGCTCGACGTCTCGGTGCAGGCGCAGGTGCTCGAATTGTTGGACGAGATCCGCGGCCGCATGAACCTGGCCATGCTCTTCATCACCCACGACCTGCGCGTCGCCGCGCAGGTGTGCGATCACGTCGCGGTCATGTCCAAGGGCAGGGTGGTCGAGTACGGCGCGGCCGCGCAGGTTTTCGGCGCGCCGCAGCACGAGTACACGCAGGCTCTGTTTGCCGCGGCGCCGGGACGCGGATACAAGTTCGGCGCCACACCCTGAAGCGACGCCGCTCTTGCTCGCCTTCAGCGTCAGCTATTTCTTGAAGTACCGCACCCCTTCCAGTCCGGCCAGGTCTGCGTCTTGCGTCCACAGCGTCGCGCCTTCTCGCCGCGCGGTCGCATAGATCAGGCTATCGGCCAGCGGCAGGTCCAATCGCGAAGCTTCCATGGCGAGAGCCGCGTCGACCACAACCATCCTGCCGCTTTGCATCGCTGCGGCGATCTGCAGCGCGACGTCTTCGCCGCGCTCGCGACGGATTTTCTTCGTGACCTCGTAGAGCACCAGAGCAGGGACGACCAGGTTGTCGGTGTCCTCGATCGCGGCGGCGAAGTGCTTGGCGCGCGGCGAATCGGCCAGGTACTCCAACCAGGCCGACGAATCCACGACGTTGGCGCCCATCGACCTGTCAGACCCGGTCGCGGTCGCGCTCGATGCTGGTGTCCAGGCCCTTGAGCGAACCGCGCAGGGACTTGATGGGTCGCACCGGCACCAGCTCGACACGACCGGCGATCGCCATTACGCGCAGCTTTTCGCCGGCCGCCAGACCGAGTGCCTCGCGGATCGGCAGCGGGATCACGACCTGGAACTTTGGCGAGAGTATGACGGTGCTCATATCGATATTAACCTCGTACTACGATTTATAGATCGATTGTAACATCCCTGCACGTATCCGCGATCAATCTTTTGATCTTGAGCGGCGTCCGAGCTGGCCGCGCACCGCTGGCCGCCTCGGCATGGCCGCCCACACCTCGGCGGTCGCAGCGGTGTCGTGCTCGGACAGACCCATTGCCATCGCGGCGCTATATACCCCTGCGCTTGCGTTGAGAAGTGGCGTAGGACAATTGGCGGCCCGCGCCATGTCAGCGATGATCTGCATGTCCTTTTGCCAGATGCCGACCTTCATCGAGGCGGGCTGGTATTTGCGATCGAGCATCATGGGCATGCGCAGGCGCATCAGGCCGGTACCGATGTAGGGACTGTTGCCCATGTGGCGCAGGGCGACGCGCGGATCGAGTCCCATGTGCCGGCAGAAGGCCACCATTTCCGCGCACGCCACGTTGTAGATGCCGACCAAGTGATTGGCGGCCAGCTTCAGTTTGGTACCGCTGCCAAAACTTCCTACGCGCGGCGCTTCGAGCGTAAAGCAGGCCGCCCAGTCGCGCACCTGACGGCAGGCGTTGGCCGGACCGCTCAAGTACATGATCCAGTTTTCCTGCGGCCGCGGGTTTGCCGTGCCGCTGATCGGCGCGTCCAGCATGACGCGTCCCTGCGAACTCAGCACCCGGGCCGCCTGTTCCTTGTCAGCCAGGGGCAGCGTGCTGGTTTCCAGTAGCACCTGTCCTCCCCGCGGTGCCCGGGCCTTGGCCAGTTCAGCCGCCACCTCATGCAATGCCTGCGCCGAAGGCAGGGCCGTGATCAGGGCATCGGCCGAGCGGGCGAGGGCCGCGACGGTGGGCATGGCCCGTCCGCCGGCCTTCTCATGCTCGCGCATGCGCCTGGGGTCGATGTCGTGGCCCGTCACTTGGTGGCCGGCGGCGATGAGGGCGCGCGCCATGCTGCCCCCCATGATGCCCAGACCGACTATGCCGATGCGGCGACGCGAAGCGACGTTCATGGCGAATCCTCGATATGTTGCAGGACGGTTTTCATGCAGACAGGCGCGGCCGGACGCGCCAACGTGCGCGTCACGGCTATGCGGCAGGGCGCGGGCCGAGGTCGGTGCCGAAGTGGCGTCTGACGATGTCGCGAATGTCCTCGTAGCAAGAGCCGTAGCGTACGACTTCGAGCGTCTCCAGGTTGAGGAGCGTCGACGAGGCCCGATACGGGTGGTACTTCATGAGCCCGTAGTCGATGCTGATGTCGGCAATGGCGCGGATCTCGGGCTCGATGTCGTCGCTGGAAAACTTGGTGCCGGTCATCGAGACATTCGCCGAGGAGCCGAACAGTGCCGTCGCGTTCGCATGCGACAGTCGCGTGATGGCCGCGTGAAACGGCCCGGCGTTGAGCAGCATGAGCAGCGTGCCGTCCTTGGTGCTGCGCGCCATCATGTCGTCGTCGAGCAGGCGGAAGATCGGATGGTCGCGCCGGAACGGTGCGATCGCGCCGAGCGGCAGATCGTAGACACCTGTGATCGCATCGAGCACTTCGCGTCCGCGCGTGGACAGCTTGTAGAGTTCGCCTGCGATCGCTTCGTTACCCAGCATCG
>JBJXGS010000285.1:0-23529 GCA_046160545.1 Burkholderiales bacterium | reverse complement strand
GCGCGTGTTGTCGCCCTTGATGGGCTCGACCTTGATCACCTCCGCACCCATGTCGGCCAGGATCATGCCGCAGGTCGGTCCCATCACCATGTGGGTGAACTCGATGACGCGGATGCCGGAAAGCGGCAGGGGATTTGCGTTTGTAGTCATGTGGCCTGTCCGGAGAAGTTCGTCGCCGCCGCGCGCAACCGAGCAATCGCGTGCAAGTCTAGTGGTTTCGGCCCCGCGAAATGCCGCTCGTCCGTGCAAGGTAATCTATTTGGCAGGCACGGTCGCGACCCCAAGACCGGCATATCCCGAACTTTTCCACCAAGAGGCAAGACCATGCTCGACTACACCATCCGCGACAGCGTCGCAGAAATCCTCATCAACCATCCGCCGGTCAACGCGCTCGATGATGCCTTGCTGGACCAGCTGCTCGCGTTCCTGCAACGTGCCGGCGCAGACGCGAACGTGCGCGCGGTCATCATCAGCAGCGCGCTGCCGGGGCGTTTTTGCGGCGGGCTCGACTTGGCTTCGTTCCTCAATAGCCCGCACGCGGAGGCGCGCGCGACCGTTGAGCGGCTCTACTCGCGGCTGTGCGACGTCCAGTTCAACCTGGGCAAGCCTTCGATCGCGGCCATCAGCGGCGCCGCGCGCGGCGGCGGCATGTCGCTGGCGATCTCGTGCGATCTGATCGTGGCCGCAGACACCGCCACCTTTGGTTACCCGGAGCTCGACATCGGCCTCGTGCCTGCGATCCACTACACCCACCTGCCGCGCATCGTCGGTCGCTATCGCGCCTTCGACCTGCTCTTCACGGGTCGCGCGTTCGGCGCGCAGGAGGCGATGAGCCTGGGTCTGGTCAGTCGCATCGCGCCCGAGGCAGGGCTGCTCGCCGAAGCGCGCCAGCTGGCGCAGACCCTGGCGGCCAAGTCGCCCGAACTGGTGCGCATGGGACGCATGGCTTTCATGCAGGCGATCGACTCGAACTATCGCAGCGGCGTGGCCGGTGCAGTCAACCTGCTGTCGGCCACCATGGCCACCGACGATTCCAAAGAAGGGCTGACCGCGTTTGTCGAAAAGCGCAAGCCCGTGTGGAAAAAACCCTAGGCCGGGCCGCTTCAGGCACCCGCAGCTTGAGCGGCAGGGCGCTTCAAGAGCAGATATTTCTGCAGGCCGTCCATGACCAGCTCACCACGCTGGTTGTGCACGGTCGAGCGCAGGGTCAATACGCCGGTGGTCCGATTCGGCGCCAGTTCGCTGACCTCGAGCGCGCAGTACAGCGTGTCGCCGACGAACACCCGGCCCAGGAAGCGGCTGCTCTGCTCGATGAAACCCTTGAGGGAGTCCTCGACCATGTGCGGAAAAAGGCCGGCACCGGCGGCGGTCTGCGCGAGGACATGGAATCCGTGCGCCAGCATGTGCGGCATGCCGTGCGCGCGGCAATACTCGAGGTCGTAGTGCACCGGATGGTTGTCCCCGCTGGCAAGCGAGAACGCGGCGAAGAGCGCATCGGTCATGGTGCGCGAGGGCAGCAGAAAGCGCTCGCCCAGCGCAAAGTCCTCGAAGTAGCGCGACTCGCACAGCCGATGGCTGCGCGGATCGAAGCCGGTGGTCGGCTGCGTCATCGTGTCAGCTCCAGCTTGCCGCCACGCCAGGCGGCGGCGAATAGGGCAGGTCGCCGCGTTTGAGCACCGCTTCCCAGCCGCCGTGCGAGGCCAGCAGCTCGGCCTGGCGCTTCTTTGCCTGCGCGTCGATTTCCGCGGGATCGAGGCGCTCGCGCAGGCGCTTTTCCATGCTGGCGATGACGTCCGCATAGTCGGGGTCGCCGGCGACGTCGCGCAGCTCTTCGGGGTCCTTGTGGCGGTCGTAGAGCTGCACCGGGTAGGTGGTCGGGCGGATGTACTTGTAGCGCCGGTCCTGCACCATGAAAAAGGCCTCGCGCGAGCCGGAGGCGTGGTACTCGGAAAAGACGGTACGCTCGGCGTCCGGCTTGTCCCACATGCCGAAGAGCGATTGCCCGGAGGAGGGCGCCGCCGGGCTGCCGACGGCCTCAAGCGCGGTCGCGAAGACATCGACCAGGTTGGTGGGCGTCGATACGGTCTTTCCCGCCGGCACGTCGGGGCCGGCCAGGATCATGGGCACGCCCACCGATTCCTCGTACATGGTGGACTTGCCCCACAGGCCGCGCGCGCCATTGTTGTCGCCATGGTCGGCGGTGTAGAGGATGCGGGTCGAATCGGCCAGACCCAATTCCTTTAGCGCACCAAGCACCTTGCCGCACTGCTCGTCCATGAAGCTGGTCAGGCCGAAGTAACCCGCCAGCGCGCGGCGCACGTCGGCCTCGTCCTTCATGTGCGCGTCGTAAGGCATGGTGCGTGCGTAGTCGTCCAGGATCGGGTGATGCGGGCGCTCGTTCCTGGCGTACTTCTTGGGCATCGGCAGTTGCATGCGCGCGTAGCGGTAGTAATGCTCGGAGGGCGCAGTCAGCGGGAAGTGCGGTGTGACGAGCGAAACAAACAGTACCCAGGGCCGGTCCTTGTGCTTGGCCGCCTCTTCGTAGAGCCAGACCTGCGCTGCCGCGGTGACGTCGCGGTCGTAGCGCGTGTAGTCGGACTCGCCGGGGCCGGCCATGCCGATCATCTTTTTCGCGCCGCCGCGCGGCGGCGCGTCGGGTCCGCGATTGAGCGCCAGGAGGTCACCCTTGCCCTCGACAATGTGCATGGGCAGGACTTCCTTCGAGAACCCATGGTCGTCGCCTGCGTGGCCGCGGAAGTGCAGCTTGCCGAACGAGACCACCTCGTGGCCACGCTCGCGCAGGACATGGTGCCAGCTCGGGATGCGACCCTCGTAGGCATCCGCGTTGTCCCAGTAGCCGATCTCGTGGTTGTAGCGACCCACAGCCAGCGCCGCGCGCGCCGGCACGCAGATCGGGCAAGGTGTGGATGCCTGGGTGTAGCGCACCCCGCGTGCGGCCAATTTGTCGAGATTGGGAGTCGAAATGAACGGGTGCCCGGCCGCCCCCATGACCTTGGGATTGTGCTCGTCGGAAAACAGGATGATCAGGTTGGCAGGGCGCATCGCGATTGAGTGAACCAAGTGGAGGGAGCCACTAATATACTGCCCACCTTTCCCGGAGACCAACCATGCTGCGACGCGACTTTCTCGCTTCTTCCCTGGCCATGGGCCTGCCCGGGGCCGCATTGGCCCAGGCCTGGCCGGCCAAGCCGGTGCGCTTCATCGTTCCCTACATTCCCGGCAGCGCCCCCGATGTCCTGGCGCGCACGCTGGCCGAACGCCTGGGCGGCCCCCTTGGCCAGTCCCTGGTGATCGAAAATCGCCCCGGTGCCGGCGGCAACATCGGCACCGAGATGGTCGCCAAGGCGCCGCCGGATGGCTACACCATAGGCCTGGCGACCTCGGCGATCGCGACCAACCCCTGGCTGTACCGCAAGATCGGCTTCGACCCGCTCACCGACTTCACCTTGCTCAATCTCACCACAGTGATGCCGCACGTGCTGGTGGTGCATACGGACACGCCGATCAAGACCACCGCGGAGCTGGTGCGCACGCTCAAGGACGCGCCGGGCAAGCACAACTACGCCTCGGGTGGCAACGGCAGCGGGGCACACTTCGCCGGCGAGCTCTTCAAGTCCGGCGCCGGGGTGGACATCGTGCATGTGCCCTTCAAGGGGGCTCCGGACATCATCAACTCGGTGCTGAGCAAGACCACGCTGTGCGGCTTTCCGACCCTGGCCACCGCAGTGCCGCACATCAGGGGCGGTCGTCTGCGCGCCCTCGGCGTGACCGGGACCAGGCGCAACCACGCGATACCGGATGTGCCTTCGATCGCCGATACCGTACCGGGCTTCGACTACATTTCGTGGTTCGGATTGTTCGGGCCGGCCAGGATGCCTGCCGAGGTCGTGCAGCGCATCGATGCCGAGATTGCGCGGGCCCTGCAGGACAACGCCTTCCGCGAGCGCCTGCAGGCTGATGGCAGCGAGGCCCGCAACCTGGGCTCGGCCGAATTCAGCGCATTTTTCAAGGCCGACTATCCGCGCGTCAGGCGCATGGTCGAACTCTCCGGCGCCCGGGTGGACTGACCCGGCTGCGCCCACCCCATGCGCATCGTGCATGGGGCGATGAAAACACGGCATTGGCGCCGACGCCCGTCGGTCCGTAGAGTCGCGGCCATCGACATCAAAGGCCAGGACGCTTTAATGACCACCCGTACCGAACACGACCTGCTCGGGGATCGCGCAGTCCCCGCCGACGCCTACTGGGGCATTCATTCCCTGCGCGCGCTCGAGAATTTTCCGATCACCGGCGTGCCCATCGGCGCGTATGCCGACCTGGTGCGCGCGCTGGCTCTGGTCAAGCACGCCGCGGCGATCGCCAACCGCGACCTGGGGCTCATCCCGGCCGATGCCGCCGACGCCGTGATGCGCGCCTGCGAGGAGGTCGCATCCGGCAAGTTCGATACCGAGTTCGTGGTCGACGTGATCCAGGGCGGTGCCGGCACCTCGACCAACATGAACGCCAACGAGGTCATCGCCAATCGCGCCCTTGAACTCATGGGCCGTGCGAAAGGCGATTACGCGGCCCTGCACCCCATAGAAATCGTCAATTGTTCGCAATCGACCAACGACGTCTACCCGACGGCGTTGCGACTGACCTCGATCTTCGGCATCCGCCGCCTGATCACCGCCATGGCTGCCTTGCGCGCGGCCTTCGAGGCCAAGGCCTTCGAGTTTCGCGATGTGCTCAAGATCGGCCGCACCCAGTTGCAGGACGCGGTGCCCATGACCCTGGGCCAGGAGTTCTCGACCTATGCCGTGATGCTGGGTGAAGACGAGCAGCGCCTGACCGAGGCCATCGGCCTGATGCGCGAAATCAGCCTGGGGGCGACCGCGATCGGCACCGGCATCAACACCGACCCTGAGTACGCCCCGGCGGCCTGCCGGCACCTCTCGCGACTGTCCGGCGAGTCGCTGGTCATGGCGCCGAATTTCATCGAGGCCACCCAGGACACCGGCGCCTTCGTGCAGCTCTCCGGCATTCTCAAGCGGGTCGCGGTCAAGCTGTCCAAGACCTGCAACGACCTGCGCCTTTTGTCCTCCGGGCCGCAGGGGGGCTTGAACGAGATCGGCCTGCCGGCGCGCGCCGCAGGGTCGTCGATCATGCCCGGCAAGGTCAACCCCATCATTCCCGAGGTGGTCAACCAGGTGGCATTCGAGGTCGTCGGCAACGACATGACCATCACCATGGCCTCCGAGGGCGGGCAACTGCAGCTGAATGCCTTCGAGCCCATCATTGCCTATTCGCTGGCCAAGAGCCTTGGCCACCTGACCGCCGCCTGCACCACCCTGGCCACCAATTGCGTGGCCGGCATCACCGCCAACCGCGAGCTTCTGGCAGAGCGGGTGCGCAACTCGGTCGGGCTGGCCACGGCCTTGAATCCCTACATCGGCTACGAGAACGCCACGCTGATCGCGCGCCTGGCGCTGGAAACCGGCCGCCGGGTCGAAGACCTGGTGCTGGAGCGCGGACTCATGGAACCGGCCAAGCTGGCCGCGGTATTGCGGCCGGAGGTGCTCACGCGACCGCATGCCCGGGAGGTCTGAGCGGGTTGTCGCGGGACGCCACTGCGGGCTGGATTGAGGGTTACCCCGCGTGCGAGCCCGAGGGGGGCTCTGCTACACTGAAAAGTCAACCATTTGGCCCGTTCGCGCGTGAGGAGTCGACGCGAATGGTGTCTTGATAAGCAGGCGCTGTCGCGCCATTCTTGAGGAGAATTACTCGATGAAAAACCTTACCCTGGCCCTCGCGGCCGTTTTCGCTGCCTCGGGCTTCGTCGCCGGTGTAGAAGCGCAGGACCTGACCGGGACCTTGAAGAAGATCAAGGACACCGGCCAGATGACCGTCGCGCACCGCGAGTCGTCGATCCCGTTTTCCTACCTCGATGACAAGCAGCAGCCAATCGGCTATTCGATGGACATCTGCGCCAAGGTGGTCGACGCGGTCAAGGCCGAGTTGAAGATGCCCAGCCTCAAGGTGGTCTACCAGCCGGTCACCTCGTCGAATCGCATTCCGCTCCTGCAGAACGGCACCATCGACATCGAGTGCGGCTCGACGACCAACTCGGTCGCACGCCAGCAGCAGGTGTGGTTCGGGCCGACCTATTTCCGCATCCAGGTGACGGCCGCGGTCAAGAAGTCGTCCAACATCAAGAGCCTGGCTGAACTCAACGGCAAGAACATCTCGACGACTTCGGGTACGACCGCGGTGCCTCTGCTCAAGGCCTACGAGAAGACCCGCTCTGTCGACGTCAAGGAAATCTACGGCAAGGACCACGCCGAGTCCTTCCTGCTCCTGCAGGATGACCGCGTCGTCGCCTTCGTCATGGACGATATCCTCTTAGCCGGTCAGATCGCCAACGCGCGTAATCCCAACGACTACGTGATCCTCAACGAGTCGCTGCGCGGCGAGCCCTACGGCCCGATGATCCGCAAGGATGACACGCAGTTCAAGGCACTGGTCGATCGCACCCTCGGCGCACTGTACAAGTCACCCGAGATGGAGCGCATCTACGCCAAGTGGTTCACCAGCCCGATCCCGCCCAAGAACGTCAACCTGAATTTCCCGATGACGCCGACACTCAAGGCCGATTTCGCCAACCCCAACGACCGCGGCGTGCAGTAAGCCGCTGCGCCGGGCGCCCAAACAGTCAGCGATCCGGCGTTCGCAGAAAAGCCGACAGGTGTCAAGCCTGTCGGCTTTTTGTTTTTTGGCGCAAGATATGCTTCAAGCCGGGACAGTCATCGGCAAAAGGGGGGGTCATGAATCTGGGGATATTCCTGGAGCAGGTGCCTGACGGCGACGGCACCTGGCTTTATGTCCTGCTGGGCGGGCTCAAGTTCACGCTCTCGGTGGCGGTGCTGGCCTGGATCATCGCCTTCGTCCTGGGCTCAGTGCTGGGCGTCATGCGCACCACCGAGAACAAGTGGATGGTTCGTTTCGGCAATGCCTATGTCGAGCTCTTTCGCAACATTCCGCTGATTGTCCAGTTCTTCCTCTGGTATTTCGTGATCCCCGGGCTCTTCACGCCGGTCAAGGTGTGGGTCACCGCGCTTGATCCGACCGAACACCAGTTCGTGACAGCGGTCGTCTGCCTGGGGCTCTTCACCGCGGCGCGCATCTCCGAGCAGGTGCGCTCCGGCATCGGTTCGCTGCCGCGCGGGCAGCGCTATGCCGGCTACGCGATGGGACTCACCCAGGCGCAGACCTACCGCTTCGTGCTCCTGCCCATGGCCTACCGCATCATCATCCCGCCGCTTACCTCGGAGATGATGAACCTGATCAAGAACACCGCGGTCGCCTACTCGATCGGGCTGGTGGAACTCTTCTTCCGTACCCGCGAAATGGGCGAACTGACCTTCCGCTACTTCGAGGCCTTTACCGCCGCGACCGTCATCTACGTCGTCATCGCGATGACCGCGAACCGCGTCATGGCCTTTGTCGAGAAGAAGGTCGCCGTCCCGGGCTACATCAGCGGTGCCACCACCGGCGGGGGGCACTAGCATGGGAAATCTCGATTTCAGCGTCATCGTCAGTTCCTTCCCCTACCTGATGAAGGGCCTGCAGTACACGGTCCAGCTCACCATCGTCGCGGCTGTCGGCGGCGTCATCTGGGGCACGCTCCTGGCGCTGGCGCGCCTGTCGTCGAACAGGTTCCTGTCGATGACGGCGGCCGGCTACGTCAACCTGATGCGCTCGATCCCGCTGCTCCTGGTCATCTTCTGGTTCTATTTCCTGATGCCGGTGCTGCTGCAGGTCGTCACCGGTGCGGAACGGCCGCCTTCGATTGGTGCGGAGCGCTCGGCCTACGTCACCTTCATCCTCTTCGAGGGCGCGTATTTCTGCGAAATCATGCGCGCCGGCATCCAGAGCATCCCGCGCGGCCAGGTCGGGGCCGCCTATGCGCTGGGGCTCAACTACTCGCAATCGATGCGCCTGATAGTGCTGCCGCAGGCCTTCCGCAACATGCTGCCCATTCTGCTCACCCAGACCATCATCCTGTTCCAGGACGTCTCGCTGGTGTCGCTGCTCAACGTCACCGACTTCGTCGGCGCCGCCGGCAAGGTCGCGCAGCGCGACAGCCGCGTGGTCGAGATGTACCTGTTTGTCGCCATCGTCTATTTCGTTCTGTGCTCGGGCCTGTCGATGCTGGTCAAGCAGCTGCAGAAGAAGATCGCCATCGTCCGCTGACGCGCCACAAGGGGAAAACACATGATCGAAATCAAGAACGTCAGCAAGTGGTACGGCTCTTTCCAGGTGCTCACCGACTGCTCGACCAAGATCAACAAGGGCGACGTGGTCGTCGTTTGCGGGCCCTCCGGTTCGGGCAAGTCGACCTTGATCAAGACGGTCAACGCGCTGGAACCGTTCCAGAAGGGCGACATCGTCGTCGACGGCATCTCGGTGGGCGACGCCAAGACCGACCTGCCCAAGTTGCGCGCGCGGGTCGGCATGGTGTTCCAGAATTTCGAACTCTTCCCGCACCTCTCGGTCACCGAGAACCTGACGCTGGCGCAGGTCAAGGTGCTCAACCGCAGCCCGGCCGAGGCGCTCGAGAAGGGCCTCAAGTACCTGGACCGTGTGGGCCTGATCGAGCAAAAGGACAAGTTCCCGGGGCAGCTCTCCGGTGGCCAGCAGCAGCGCGTCGCCATCGCGCGCGCGCTGTCGATGGACCCGATCGCGATGCTTTTCGACGAACCGACTTCGGCACTCGATCCCGAGATGGTGGGCGAGGTGCTCGATGTCATGGTGCAACTGGCCGGCGAAGGCATGACCATGATGTGCGTGACCCACGAGATGGGCTTTGCGCGCAAGGTTGCGCATCGCGTGATCTTCATGGACCAGGGGCGCATCATCGAGGACTGCCAGAAAGAAGAGTTCTTCGGCAATCGCGACGCGCGTTCCGACCGCGCCAAGAACTTCCTGGACAAGATCCTGCAGCACTGAACCCGGGCCGGGCTACGCAGCCGGGATCACCTTCCCGAGGCGGCGCACGCCCTCGACGATACCCTCGACCGGTGTAGTCGCGAAGGACATGCGAAACGTGGCGCGGTCGGGATCGCCGGGGTAGAACGCGATGCCGGGCACGAAGAACACCTTCTCGCGTTCCGCCGCGGACATGAGAGTCTGCGCGTCGACACCGCTCTTGACCTTGCACCAGAAGAACATGCCACCGCGCGGCGGCGCCCACTCGACGCGGCCCGCGAGGTGTTCGAGGATTGCGTCGTGCATGGCGCGCGCGCGCTCGCCATAGGTGGCGCGGATCTTGGGCAGGTGCTTGGCAAAGCCGCCGCATCCGATGTAGCGGTCGATCGCGTACTGGCTGGGCAGGGGCGAGTGGATGTCGGTGCCGAGTTTGGTGTGGACGAACTGCTCGCGCAGCGCCGCAGGCGGGATCATCCAGCCTGTGCGCAGGCCCGGCGCGATGGTCTTGGAAAAGCTCGAGACGTGAATGACGCGCTCGCGGGCGCCGGGAACGCGCGCGGCCAATGAAAGCAGGGTCGGCGGCGGTGGTGCGTCAAACCACAGGAGTCCGTAGGGATCATCCTCGATGATGTGAAAGTCGTACTCAACGGCCAGTTCCAGCACGCGCAGGCGGCGCTGCAGCGACCATAGCGCGCCGGCCGGGTTGGAGTAGGACGGCACGGCGTAGAGTAGCCGGGGGCGTTGCCGTCGCAGCGCCGCCTCGAGCGCGTCGGGCAGCATGCCGTCGGCATCGCAAGCGATG
Source organism: Burkholderiales bacterium (assembly GCA_046160545.1). GTDB lineage: Bacteria > Pseudomonadota > Gammaproteobacteria > Burkholderiales > JAEUOS01 > JAEUOS01. The sequence goes on along the minus strand of JBJXGS010000285.1, from coordinate 13,739 downwards.
CCCAGGCCCTTGAGCCCCGCCTGGTGGAAGACGTGCAGCGCGGTCGGGAAGGTCGGCGCCTCGGTGAATACATGATCGCCCGGCCGGCACAGCACGCTGGTTGCCGTGGCGATGCCCTGCTGGCCGCCGTTGGCGACGATCACCTCCTCGTAGCCGACCGGGCGTTCGGCCGTCGAACAAAGGGTCGCGATGCGTTCGCGCAGGCGCCGGTAACCCTCGCGGTCGCCGTATTGCAACGAGGCGCGAAAGCCGTCGCGAAACACCTCGTTGTAGGCGGCGGCCAGCCCGTCGGCATCAAACAGGTCAGGGTCGGGGTAGCCGCCGGCAAACGAGATGCCGCCGGTGCGTCGTGCCAGGCTGGCGACGCGGTAGATGATGCCGCCCAGTTCGGGGGAGTAGTCCAAGGCTTGAGATCAGGGTGTACTGCGGGGTTGCGGTTTTAGCACGCCGGGCGCAAGCGGCGAAATCAGTCCGTTGGCGGTGGCGGTCATGCGCATCGAATCACATTGCTCACGTGTCAATTGCACGTGCTCGGGATGGGTGGTGTCGCGCATCAGGTTGCCCGGCAAGTCGCTGTGCGCGCCGCTGTCGGCCAGGACATGCACGAGTTCGTGGGCGATGACCTGCCCCAGGTCGCGCGTGCCATGGGCGATCCACACGGTATCGGTGAGTTGCGGCCGCGTGCGCGAGTTGCCGCGACCGATGGCCTCGGCGTCGAACGCCGGGCGCATCAGCGTGTCCTCGACGAAGAATATCGCCGGGCGCGGCACGTCGAGCGCGGCTAAGAGTTCGCGGGCGCGCGGCGTCACGTAGAAGTGCAGGCGGCGCGGCGCGTCGATTTCGCGCAGTTCAGCCAGCGTCAATGCGATGCCGCATTGTGCGAGCAATCCGGCCGCCTGCGCCACCGCCGGGGCGATGGCGTCGGAGCTCCAGCGCGAGTCGCGAAAGCGGTAAACGGTGAGCTTGAGGCCGTGGGTTGCATCGGAACGCACTGCCGGTAGTGCCAGCGCCTCGACGCCGACGATTGTCTGCGCAGGGGCCGCCGCCACGCACAGTGCGGCCAGAAGCGCGGCCGCCAGGCGCATCGAGCGCTTGGCGTCCACGACCGGGGCCTTGCAAATGACAGTGTTGTGGCGCTGGCTCATGGTCGGATCAGGGCATGCGGCGCAAACGCATGTTAGCCCCCTCAAGGGCCGGCCCCTGCCGCATCAACCTGAATAGAATCTGCTGGTCACGGACGCCCGGGAGACTCCATGATCGACCTGCACTACTGGCCCACGCCCAACGGCTGGAAGATTTCCATCATGCTCGAGGAGTGCGGTCTGCCTTACCGCATGCTGCCGGTCAACATCGGCCGCGGCGAGCAGTTCAAGCCCGAGTTCCTCGCCATCAGCCCGAACAACCGCATGCCCGCGATCGTCGATCACGACCCGCCGGGCGGCGGCGAGCCGGTTTCGGTGTTCGAGACCGGCGCCATTCTCATCTACCTGGCGGAGAAGACCGGCCGTTTCTGCCCGACCGGATTGCGCGAGCGCAAGGCGGTGCTCGAATGGCTGATGTGGCAGATGGGTGGCCTGGGACCCATGGCCGGGCAGAATGGCCATTTCCTGCTCTACGCGCCTGAAAAGGTGCCCTACGCGATCGAGCGTTACGGCCGTGAGGTCGACCGGCTCTACGGCGTGCTCGACGCGCAGCTTGGGCGCACCGGCGCCTTTGTCGCCGGTTCCGAATACACCATTGCCGACATGGCGATCTTTCCCTGGGTGCGCACGCACAAGGCGCAGCAGGTCGACCTGGACAGGTTCCCCCACGTGAAGCGCTGGTACGACATGCTGTTCCAGCGACCGGCGACCAAGCGTGGCCTCGATCTGGGCCGCGATTTGCGGCCGCCGAAAATGGATGAAGAGGCGAAGAAAGTACTTTTCGGCCAGACTGCCGCGACGCTTGCTGACCGCGCGAGCGCCAAGGACTGAACGACGTGCTTTCCGAGCGCATCGAAGCCAAGTGGATCGACGCCTTCGAGCGCGCTTTCTCGCTGTGCAAGGTGGGACGGGGAACCGTGGTCGCGATCCTGTCGGAGACCCTGTCGCGTCGCGTCAATGTCGAGCTCGCCGAACTGGCGCTGGGTCGCCTGGGCGCCCGCGCTTTCCATCTGGTCCTGCCCTCGCCGCGCGCGACCCACAGCATCCCGGTGCGCTCGACCGGGGCGTCGCAGGCCATTGGCGGCCTGGCCGCGGTCGTCGGTGCGCTCGCGGCGGTCGAGGTCGTCATCGACTGTACCGTCGAGGGACTGTTGCACGCGCCGGAGCTGCCCGCCGTCCTGGCCGGTGGCGCGCGCCTCTACATGATCAGCAATGAACATCCCGAGGTGCTCGAACGCCTCGAACCCGACGCCGCACTGCGCGACTCGGTCGAGGTGGCCAAGGCGCGCCTGGGCACTGCAGCGCGCATGCATGTGACCTCCGCGGCCGGCACCGACTTGGTCGTCGATGTGCGCGGCGCCCCCGTGCGCGGCGCGGCCGGGTTCGTCGACGAGCCCGGCCGCGTTGCCTACTGGCCCGGCGGACTCGTGTTGTGCTTTCCGCGTAGCGGCAGCGTCAACGGCCGCGTGGTCTTAGACAGCGGGGATGTCAACCTGACCTTCAAGCGCTACCTCGAGTCCCCGGTGAAACTCGAGGTCGAGGACGACCTGGTCGTCGCCATCCACGGCAGCGGCCTGGATGCAGACCTGATGCGCAGCTACTGGGCGGCGTGGAACGACAAGGCGGCCTACGGTGTCTCCCACGTTGGCTGGGGGCTGAACCCGCGGGCGCGCTGGGACGCCCTGGCGATGTACGACAAGGCGCAGATCAATGGCACGGAATTGCGCGCCTTCGCGGGAAATTTCCTGTTCTCGACGGGAGCCAACGAGCATGCCGGACGCTTCACCCAGGGCCACTTCGACCTGCCGATGCGCAATTGCAGCGTCGCGCTCGACGGCGCTCCGGTAGTTGCTGCCGGGGTGCTGGTCGCAGCGTAGTCGCAGCGACGACAGGACCGATGCAGGCTGCCGCACAGGAACGCGTCCCGGTCCTCATCGCCGGGGCCGGCTCGACCGGGCTGGCGCTGGCTTGCGAGCTTGGCTGGCGTGGCGTGCCCTGCATGGTCGTCGAGCCGCGCGAAGAGGTCAATGCGCACCCACGCGCCAACGCGGTGGCCAACCGCACCATGGAGTACCTGCGCCGCTGGGGCATCGATCGCGATCTGATCGGCGCGGGGGTCCCCGCGGATATACCGGCGGCGTATTTCTGGGTGACGCGACTGTGCGGTGATGAGGTCCATCGGCTGGTCCTGCCGGGGCAGCTCGAGCTTGAGGCGCGCAGGGATGCGGTGCGCGCCGACCCGTACGACGAGTTGCATTGGTCGCCTTACCTCAAGACGATCGTCGGGCAGGACAAGGTCGAGCACCTCTTGCGTCGCCACGCGGCGAGCCTGCCGGGGGTCGATCTGCGCTACGGCGCAGCGCTCGAATCCTGTGTCGAAGGCCCTGACGCGGTGCGCGCAGTGATCGCCTCGAATGCGGGCGGCCCGGCGACGAGCGTTGAAGCGCAATGGCTGGTGGGCTGTGACGGCGGCAGGTCGCGTGTGCGCGAACTGGCCGGCATCGGCCTGTCCGGACGCGCCGGGATCGCGCATTTCGTCTCGATCTTTTTTCGCGCGCCGGAATTTCAGGATTGCCACTCCTTCGGACCCGCCAACATCTTTTTTCCGCTGCACCGGCGGCATCGCGGCTTCCTGCTCAACTGGGACACCGGCGTCACGTGGACCTACCACCTGATTCTCGATCCTGCGGTCGACTGGCGTGCGATCGATGCGCGCGCGGCGATCACGGCACTCCTGGGGCGCGAGACACCCATCGAGGTGATCTCCGTGCAGCCCTGGAACGCGCACGCGCTCGCGGCAGATCGCTACGCCTCGCCGGGCGGACGGGTCCTGATCGCCGGCGACGCGGCGCACCTGTTCACGCCCACCGGCGGACTCGGCATGAACACCGGCGTATCCGATGCGATCGATCTGGCCTGGAAGCTCGGCGCCTGCGTCAAGGGTTTCGCGGGCGACAAGCTCATGGCGAGTTATGAGGCGGAGCGCCGGCCCGTGGGTCTGCGCAACACCCGGGAAGCGGCCGACAACTTCGATCAGCTCTTCGCGGTCATGCAGAACGGTGACGAGCTCGAGGGAGAGGGCGCCGACGCGCAGGCCCTGCGCGCCCGGCTCAAGGCCAGCCTTGTCATGCAGCACAAGCTCCTCAAGTCCTCGGGCGTATTGCTGGGCTACCGCTATGAGGACTCGCCCATCTGCGTTGCCGACGGTACCCCGGCGCCCCCCGACGATCCGCAGGTCTATACCCCGGTCGCCAGGCCCGGCCATCGCGCCCCGCATTGCTGGCTTGCCGGCGGACGCTCGCTCCTCGACATCTTGGGCCCCTGGTTCACGCTGCTCGATTTCGGCGGTGCCGACGCCTGCGTTGCGCGTCTGGCGGCCGCAGCGCAAGCCCGCGGGCTGCCGCTGGTCGTGCGCAACCCCGGCGACGCAATCGCGCGTAAGCTTTACGGCAACGTCGCCATGGCATTGATCCGTCCCGACATGATGGTCGCCTGGCGCGGCGATTCGGTCGGCGATGCGACCGCACTGATCGACCGCGTGCGTGGCGCCTGAAGACTTTGCCGCCACCTGCAAGCGAGACCGACCGTGATCGAGTTCTTTTTCGACATCTCCAGCCCCTGGACCTATCTGGCCTTTCACAACATCCAGCCTCTGGCAAGCGAACTGGGCGCGCCGGTGCGCTGGCGGCCCTTCATGGTCGGCGGGGTCTTCAACTCCGTCAACCCGAGCGTGTATGCCTCGCGCGAGGCGCCGGTGCCGCTCAAGGCGGCTTACCTCGCCAAGGACCTGCAGGACTGGGCCCGGCATGCGGGACTTGAGATTCGTTTCCCGCCGAGCGTCTTTCCGGTCAACAGCGTCAAGGTCATGCGAGCCTGCCTGGTGCTGGAGCCGCGCGGCAAGTTGGTCGAGTTCGCCACCGCGGCCTTCGAGGCTTACTGGCGTGACGACCGTGACATCTCGCAGGACGATGTGCTGGCAGACCTGTGCGGCAAGTGCGGAATCGATGCGGCGGAACTGGCCGCGGCGATCAGCACGCCGGAGGTCAAGACCGCGCTCAAGGCCAACACCGATGAGCTGATCCGGCGCGGCGGCTTTGGCTCGCCTACCGTCTTTCTCGGTGACGACATGTATTTCGGCAACGATCGTTTGCCGCTGGTCCGTGCCGCCTGGCTGCGCACCAAGTCCGAGAGGTGAAACGATGCAACTGCCCCTGACCCTGAAGGGTGCGCCGGGATCGCCCTACACGCGCAAGATGCTCGCCGTGCTGCGCTATCGGCGCCTGCCCTACGTGCTCCTGCTGCCGAATGCCCCGCAACTCAAGGATCTGCCGACGCCCAAGGTCGAGTTGCTGCCGACCTTCTACCTGGAGGGTGCGGGTGGCGCGCTCGAGGCCGTCACCGACTCGACACCGTTGATCCGGCGCTTCGAGACGGCGTTTCCCGAGCGCCGCGTTCGCCCGGCTGATCCCGTCGTGGCTTTCCTGGACAGCCTCCTGGAGGACTACGCCGACGAGTGGCTGACCAAGGCGATGTTCCACTATCGCTGGCACTACGCCGACGACATCGCCAAGTCGGCGACCATCCTGCCGCGCTGGCGCGGCATCACCGTTTCGGAGGCGCGTGCGGCCGAACTGGGCGAGACCTTCGCCAAGCGCCAGATCGGGCGTCTGGCCTATGTCGGTTCCAGCCCGCTCACCGCGCCGGTCATCGAGGCCAGCTATGTGCGCTTTCTGGCGGCACTCAATGAACATCTTGCGAACGCGCCTTTCCTGATGGGCGCGCGCCCCGGTGCCAGCGACTTCGCGGCCTATGGGCAACTTACGCAGCTGGCGCATTTCGACCCCACGCCCACGGCGTTGACACTGGCTCGCGCTCCGCGCGTAGCCGCCTGGGTGGCGATCATCGACGATCTGTCGGGGCACGCGCCGGAAGATTCACAGTGGCTCACGCGCGAGGCGATCCCGCCGACCTTGATCGCGCTCTTGCGTGAGCTCGGGCGCACCTACGTCCCGGTCATGCTCGCCAATGCGCGCGCCTTGAAGGGCGGCGCGGCGCGCGTCGAGTGCAGCGTCGAGGGTCTGCCCTGGGTGCAGAACCCGTTTCCCTACCAGGCCAAGTGCCTGGCCTGGTTGCGCGAGGAGTTCAAGGCGCTCGATGCCAAGGACGCTGCGGCGCTGCGCGGCATTCTCGAAGGCACCGGCTGCGACGCGCTGATCGACGCCGCCATCTGACCTGATCAGGCGCCATTGCCGATTCAGGCCGGCGCGACCGCTCCCAGTGCGCCGGCGGCGCGCAGCGCGGCGATCTCGGCCGCATTCAAGCCCAGCACCTCGCCCAAAACCAGCTCGGTATGCTGGCCCAGCGTGGGGGAGGGCGAGCGCACCGAACCCGGCGTGGCCGACAGGCGGATCGGCGGGCCGACCATGCGCGTGGTGCCGGCCGTCGGATGCGCCATCTCGACAATGGCGCCGCGCGCGACCACCTGCGGGTGGCGCACCACCTCGGACATGTCGTTGATCGCACCGACAGGAATGCCGTGTTCGACGAAGAGCGCCTCCCACTGTTCGTAGGAGCGGGTCAGGAACACCGCTTGCAATTCCTCGATGAGCGCGTCCCGGTTCAGGTCGCGGGCGCGATTGGTGGCGAAGCGCGGATCGGCGGTCATGCCGGGTTTGCCGATCAGGGGGCAGAACACGCGCCACAGCTTGTCGCTGCCGACCGCCAGCGCCAGGTCACGCGTCGCGGTGCGAAAGGTCTGGTAGGGCAGGAGCGCCTTGTAGGCCGTGCCCATGGGCTTGGGCACTTCACCATCGGTCAGGTGACCCGCGATCATGGTGCCCAAGAGCGATAGCTGGCCTTCCAGCATCGAGACGTCGACGTACTGCCCCTGGCCCGTCTGCGCCTTGACCTTCAAGGCCATCAGGATGCCGATGGTCGCGTTCATTCCTGCGGTCATGTCGGCCACAGAAGTGCCGCAGCGCGCGCCGGACGTGCCGGGCTCGCCGGTGACGCTGATCATGCCGCTCTCGGCCTGCACGATCAAGTCCAGCGCCGCGCGCTCGCGGTACGGACCGTCCTGGCCAAAGCCCGAGATCGAGCAGTAGACGATGCCGGGGTTGCGCTTGCGGGCGACCTCATAGCCCAGACCCAGGCGGTCGAGGACACCCAGGCGATAGTTCTCCAGCACCACGTCGCACTTCTCGACCATGCGCAGGAACGTCTCGCGTCCTGCGGGGTGCTTGAAGTCCAGCGTGAGTCCCAGCTTGTTGCGATGCAGGCTGGTGAAGTAGGCGGTCTCGCCACCCGGCATGGGCGAGCCCCAGGCGCGCGAAATGTCTCCTGCTCCCGGCGGCTCGATCTTGTAGACTCGCGCGCCGTAATCGGCCAGCGTGGTCGAGCAGAACGGCCCGGCCAGCGCGTGCGAGAGGTCGAGCACCTTGATGTCTTCGAGTGGCGTCTTCATGGTCGAGTCATTGGACTTGAGGGCGCGCGATTCTACCTGCCGGTGATGGCGCTAAACTCGCGCCACCCGCGCGGCAGGCGGCAATCCACAGGAAAGATCGATGCGTCTCACAGAAGAAGAACAGGACATCCTGGCAGGCAAGTCCGGCGAAGTCCCGCGCATCGCGCTGGCGCACCAGGTCGCGGTTGGCGAGTTCTTCGGCGCTGCCGATCTGGTACCGGTGTCGCAGGCGCACATCATGGCCGATACCGAGAGCCTGGGCGAGGCCGGCGTTGCATGGCTGGAGATGCTCGCTGCCACCAAGGGCGGTCGCAGGCGCGTGTGCATCCCGACCATCACCGACCCGCGCGGCACCGACTTCTCGCAGGCGGTGCTGCTGGGGCACACGCGCAAGATGCTGAGCCTGGAAGAGCGCGCCATCGCGGCCTTCGTCAAGCTCGGCGTCATGATGACCGACACCTGCATCAACTACCAGACCGTGCAGCCGGCAACGCGCGGCGAACATGTCGCCTTTGGCGACACCGGCGTGGTTATCTATTCCAACTCGGTGTGCGGTGCGCGCTCCAACTTCGAGGGCGGCCCCTCGGCGCTGGCCGCCGGGCTCACCGGGCGCACGCCGCGCTACGGGTTTCACCTCGATCAGTGCCGCCGCGCGACCTTGAGGGTGCGCGTCGATTTCACCCCGCAGCGCCTCGACGAATGGGGTGCCCTGGGCGGCGTGATCGGCAGGCTGGCGGGCAACTACTGGAAGGTGCCGGTCATCGAGGGCATCGAGGCAGCGCCGACTTCAGACGCGCTCAAGCACTTCGGCGCGGCGATGGCGAGCTACGGCTCCTCGGCGCTTTTTCACCTGGTCGGGTTCACCCCGGAGGCGCAGCGCCTGGCCGACGTGGCCGACCCGGCGCTGCCGGTGCAAGCGGCGACGCGCGCCGATATCGAGGCCTTGATCGGCGCGACGCGCAAGGACGGCGGGGTCGACGTGGTGGTGTTCTCGGCGCCGCAGCTCTCGCTCCTGGAGATGCGCGAGCTCGCGGATTTGTGCGATGGCCGCAAGTTCCGCGTACCCATGCTCGCGGTGACCAGTCCCCAGGTCAAGCCCGATGCCGACCGCATGGGCTACACGCGCATGATCGAGTCCGCCGGCGGCACGGTCCTCTCCGGCATGTGCTTCTACCAGTCCTACGCGCGCGAGATCGCCGAGGCCAACGGCTGGAAGCGCCTTGCCACCAACAGCGCCAAGATGGTCAATATCCTGGGCGGTTACGGCTACGTGCCCATGCTGGCGTCGATGCAGGCCTGCCTTGACGCGGCCGAGACCGGGAGGCTCGTATGAGCAAGGCCGCGCAGGTATTCGTCGCCCGCCATGCCATGGGGCGATTGGTCGAGGGCATCGCCATGGTCGCCAGCGACGGCTTCTCGGCCCGCTACGACCTGGACCGCATCAAGGGCGTGTTCTCGCGGCCGACGCACAAGCTGGCGGGTCGCAGCTACATCGACCGCATCTTGATTCTGGACACCGCCAAGGGCGGCGTTGCCAGCGCCTGGATGTTGAACGAAATGCGCTCGCGCAACATCATGCCCCTGGCGCTGGTATTGAATTCGGTCAACCCCATCATCGCGCAAGGCGCGGCCTTCGGCGACCTGCCGCTGATGGCGGGGTTTGATGTCGACGTCACGTCTTCCATTGCCGACGGGGCGCGAGTGCGCGTGGACCCGAGCGGGCGCACGCTGACGCTTCTGGCGCCGCCCTGAGGCCGGCGGCGCCCTTGGTTGCGCGCAGCTAAGGTCGCCAGACGATTTCCTCGACCACAAAGTTCTTGAGGCTCGTCATCGGCGGCACCCTGCCGTCAGGGCCGTTGTACTTTCCGCTCAGGAGATAGGCGACGCGCCTGCTCTTCGGGTGCGGGCAGATCACCTTGCCCGACAGTTCCTCCTGGCCGGCGCTGCAACCAGCATTGCCTGTCGTGCCGAAAATGCTCGTGTAGCTCGCACCGATCGCAGGCCCCAGCCGGTTGACGACCGTCTTGTCACGGACCCGGATGCTGAAGATGCCTTTTTCGCCCTCTGCCGGATTGATGGTTGCCAGGGTCTTGCCCTGCCTGGCAACCAGGATCACCCGGTAAGACTCGCCTTCGGTGCTGCGCTTGCCCATCGTGACGGTGTAGCCCGGCAGCAGTTGCTGGATCGCCTTCTGGTTGAAACGTGTCGCAGCGCCGATCGGCCCCACGCCGTTCTCGGTGATCTGCAATTCCCCGCTGGCCGAGGCGAGCATGGTGACCGTGAGGGCAAGCATCGAAGCCATGACCCGGCCGGCAATTGGTTTCATGCTTTTTCTTCTCGATGAGGGCAAACAGCCGGTTGCACCGGCTATGGTTTTACCGGGGCCAGCGAAGGGTCGATGACTGTGGCCAAGTAGATCAGCGGCTCGGTGACCAGACGCTTGCAGTCCGGGTTGCCGCCACAGGATGGCGCGATCACCTTAATAGGCGCATATTTGAACTTCACGCGCCGGCCCTGGATCTCCAGTTCGCACACGTCGAAGGCGGCCATTTCATGATGCTCGGTGCCGCTGTCGCTGGTGAAACTCACATAGCAGGCGCGGTCGCCGGCCGACAGGTTCGTGACCAGACCGATGGTCTGTTTGGTCTTCTTGCCGAACCTGACTTCCGACTTGCCTGGCGTGGCCGCAGTGCCGGGCAGTTGCGTTGCCAGCAAGAGGGCGGTGAGTATCAATTTGCAAGCACGGGACAAATTCACTGTTGCCTTTCTCCGTCGGTTCATCCGCGACAGTTCTGGAAAGGGAACGTGGCGCAAGACGCGAGACAGCTCTAGTCGAATCGCTTTGTCATGCCGTCGCCATGGGAATGCGCAACTATCCGGCTGCGTGGTGAAAGGCCCGCCAGCTGCATGATGACAGCCTCGAGACTACTTGTTGCCTGCAGGTGTGTTTGACCGATTAGGCCGGGACAAGCCGCGTCAGTTTGCTCGACCGGGAGGAGTGCCTGTCAACCTCGCCTTGAGCCACAACGGCCAATCAGCCGGCACGCAGCGCGTCCTTCACAAAGTCGAGACGGTCGTTGCCGAAGTACATCTCGGACCGGTCGACGAAGAATGTCGGCGTGCCGAACCCGCCGCGCGCAATCAGTTCCTGCGTGTTTGCTGCGAGCCGGCTGCGGCAATCCTCGCCTTCCACCGCCTCGCGAAAGGCGATCGCTTCCAGCCCTGCATCGCCAGCGAGTTCGGCCAGGACTTCGGGCCGGGAAACATCGCGCAGTTCTTCCCAATAGGCCCGGAACACCGCCCCGGCATAGGCCGCGATGCGGCCTTGGTCGATGGCGTGCAAGGCCCCGCGCAGCGCACGTGCGCTGTTGAGCGGCCTGGAGCCGCCGCCGTACACCGGCGCACGGGCGATGCAGATTCCGAGGCGCTCGGCCCAGCGCCGCATGTCGGTCGCGTAAGCGTCGAGTTTGGCCGCCACAGGCCGGGCGCGCATGTCGGCAACGTTGTGGTTGACCTCGCGAAACACGGCGGCGACATAGAACGGTTTCCAGACAAGCGCCGCACCGTTGTCGCGACAAAGCGCCTCGATCTGCGTGAACGCCATGTAGGTCCACGGACTCGAGAAGTCGAAGAAGAACTCGACCTGGCGCACGTCACTCGCTCTTGATGCCTGCCGCCTTGACCAGCGCCGACCAGCGCGCAATCTCGGCGTCGATCTGGCGGGCGAACTGTTCCGGCGTGCTGCCGATGGCCTCTGCCCCCTGGCTCAAGAGTTTGCTGCGGGTGTCCGCCTGCTGCAGAACGCGTCCGACATCGCCGTGCACCCGGGCCACGATGTCACGCGGCAGGCCGGCCGGCCCGAGGAGCCCGTACCAGATGCTCGAATCGAATCCCGCCACGCCGCCTTCCTGCACGGAAGGCAGTTCCGGCAAGGCGCTCGAGCGCCCCGCGCTGCCCACGGCTATCGCCCGCATCTTGCCTGCCCTGACCTGCGGCAATGCGGTCACCATGCCGGTGAACATGAGTTCCACGGTGCCGCCGATCAGGTCGATCTCGGCCGGGCCAGTGCCCTTGTAGGCGATGTGCACCATGTCAACACCGGTCGACTGCTTGAGCAACTCTCCGCCGAGATGTCCGACGCTGCCGTTGCCGGCCGAGGCGTAGCTCAACTTTCCGGGCCGCTCGCGCAGGTAGGCAAGCAATTCCTGCAGGGTCTTCGCTGGCAGGCGCGGGTTGACCACCAGCACCATGGGAGCACTGCCGACAAGCGTGATCGGCGTGAAATCACGCACGGTGTCATAGGGAATCTTGGAGAAAAGCGCCGGGTTGCTACTGTGGTTGCTGACCGTCAGGACCAGGGTATGGCCGTCCGGGGCTGCCTTGGCCACCGCCTCCATTGCGATCATGGTGCTCGCGCCCGGGCGGTTGTCGACGATGACCGTCTGGCCCCACAGCTCGCCAAGCTTCTGGCCGAGCATGCGCGCGATGAAGTCGGCGCCACCACCGGGCGGAAATGGCACCAGAAGCCGTACCGGCCGGGAAGGCCAGGTCTGCGCGTGCGCCGCCGGAATCGCCTGCGTGCCCGACACGGCAGCGAGGGCCGCAAGAATCCGGCGACGGGAAAACGAAGCTTTGCACCGCATGGTAGTCCTCCCGGAGGCCGCCGGCGCCGGCTGCCCTTGAAGCGAATATGTGGAGTGTGTCGCGAATGATTATGTTCCGCTTCGGCTCAGAGATCAAAGTACTGCGCTGGTTTTTCCCGCAGCCAGGATTCTGCTGACCTATGTCAGGCTCGCCGCAATCGTCTTTGAATCAAGGCGAGGCCCATGCTAGGCTTCAACGCCATCCGCTGACGACTGCGCAATCAACAGGGGGAGACAAGAACATGCAGTTCTTTGGAAAGCTGATCCTTGCCGCCTTGGCAATACTGTGGATGGCGGGCCCGGTGCATGCGCAGGCGTGGCCCAACCGCCCGGTGCGGCTCATCATTCCCTACCCGCCCGGCGGGCAGACCGACATCGTCTCGCGCTGGCTGGCCGATCGCCTGACTCCCGTGCTGGGCCAACCGGTGGTGCCGGAGAACCGTGCCGGCGCGCAGGGCAGCGTCGGCCTGCAGGCGGCCAAGAACGCGCCACCCGACGGCTATACCTTCGTCTATACCAACGTCTCGAACATCTCGATCAACCAGCACATCCAGGCCAACCTGCCCTACGACGGGTTGAAGGACTTTGTCACCGTCACGCAGTTGGGGCTCTCGGTGCTCGCGATGGTTGTCCCGACCTCGCTCAATGTGAAGACGCTGCCGGAATTCATCGACTACGCCAAAAAGAACGCCGGCAAGGTCAGCTTCGCATCCTTCGGCAACGGCTCCTCCTCGCATGTATATGGGGAGATGCTCAAGGGCGCGGCGCGCATCGACATGACCCACGTGGCCTACAAGGGCGCCGGCCCGGCGGTGCAGGACATCATCGCCGGTCACGCGACCATGGGCATCCATGACCTGGCCTCGATTGCGGCAGGGCTCGCGGGCAACCGCTTGGTCGCGCTTGCCGTCACAGGTCCGCGGCGCTGGCCGGCGTTGCCGAACCTGGCGACGTTTGCCGAACAGGGTTATCCGCTGGACATCGCCGGCTGGAACGGCATCCAGGCACCGACCGGCACGCCGCGCGCGGTCGTCGAGCGCATGAGCGCCGAGATCAACCGCATTATCCAGAGCCCCGAAGGGCGCGAGCAGATTCTCAAGTTCGGCCTGCTCGTCACCGGTACCACGCCGGATGAGTTTGCAGAGATCATCCGCCGCGACACGCCGCGCTGGGGCGACGTGATCCGGCGTGCCGGAATCAAGGGCGACTGAGATCCAGGGAGACCAGGCGCCTCGGACCACTGCTTCAGAAGTAGGGGGCGCCCTGGGTGTTGACGAACAGCGAATAGAGCGAGGTGCTCGCGGCCATGAAGAGCCGGTTGCGATGCACCCCGCCAAAGCAGAGATTGGCGCAACGCTCGGGCAGGTCGATGCGGCCGATCAGGCGCCCGTCGGGGTTGAAGACGTGCACGCCATCCAGGCCCGCCTCACCCATGCCCCAGCCGCACCAGAGGTTGCCGTCGATATCGACGCGAAACCCGTCCGGCGTGCC
>JBJXGS010000284.1:0-2992 GCA_046160545.1 Burkholderiales bacterium | reverse complement strand
CGGTGATCTCCTTCGTGTTCCGCACAGGACGCGCGATTCCAATCGCGCCGGCGAAGGAGGATCCGGAGATGATGGAGCGCGCCTTCGCCGAGGTGGCGAAGGCGCTGAACGAGGGCGATCTGGTGGCGATATTCCCGGAGGGCCGCATAACCGACACCGGCGACATCTACCCTTTCCGGCCCGGCATCAAGCGCATCCTGGACGCAACACCGGTGCCGGTGGTGCCGCTGGCGCTGCGCGGCCTGTGGGGGTCGTTTTTCTCGCGCAAGGACGGCGCCGCGATGAGCAAGCCGTGGCGCTTCGTGCCGTTCCGCCGCATCGCGCTCGCGGGCGGGGCGTCGCTGGCGCCGGCCGCGGCAACGCCAGAGGCGCTGCAGGCGCAGGTGGCGGCGATGCGCGGCGACTGGAAGTAAGACGAAGGAGAGATCCATGGCTAACGCACGCGACGAAATCCTCGACTGGTTGGAGCAGGGACGCATTGCGCCGGGCAAGCTTCGCGATGCGCTGGAGGCGGGGGGCGCACTTCCGACCGCGGACCAGTGGCGCGGCTTCCTCGACCGGGTGCTGCTCTACATGGGTGCGGTGCTGCTGGGCGCGGGCGTGATCTTTTTCTTCGCCTTCAACTGGCAGGAATTGGGCCGCGCCGCCAAGTTCGCCCTGGTGCAGGCGCCGATCCTGGTTGCACTGGCCTTCGCCTGGAAACTTGGACTGGAGCGAGCGGCGGGCAAGGCTGCCCTGCTCTCCGCGGCGCTCGTCGTGGGTGCGCTGCTGGCGCTGGTCGGCCAGACCTACCAGACCGGCGCCGATACCTGGGAACTGTTTGCCGCCTGGGCGGTGGCGATCCTGCCCTGGGTGTTGCTGGCGCGCTTCCCGGCACTTTGGATCTTCTGGCTCCTGGTCGCGAACGTCGGACTCACGCTCTACTTCACCACGTTCGGGTTCTGGGGCGCGCTGTTCGCCCCAGAGAAGCTGCTGTGGCTGCTGTTCGGCCTGAATACCGCCGCGCTGGCGATCTGGGAAGGCCTGGCGGCGGCCGGGATCGCCTGGCTGCGCGAGCGCTGGTCCGCACGCATCCTTGCCTTATCCAGCGGCGGCATGGCTACGGCGCTGGCGATGTTTCACATCGTCGACTGGGGCCGCGGCATCACCTGGGGCGTTCCGGCCTGGCTGGCGTGGATGGCGCTTGCCTATGCCGCCTACCGCCACTGGACGAAGGACCTGTTCGTGCTGGCCGGCGGCGTACTCTCGCTCACCGTGGTCATGGCGACCTTCCTCGTCAAGCAGATGAAGATCAATCACGCGGGCTCGCTGCTGTTGATCGGCCTGGTCGTGATCGGCATCTCGGCCGCGGGCGGCTGGTGGCTGAAGCAGGTGGCGAACGAGGAGGTGCAATGAACACGATGACACGCGAGTCGATCTGGGGCCAGTTGCGCTCGAGCGGCTTCGTAGAGGGTGATCTCCCGGCAGCGGGCGATTCACGCTCGCCGTGGTTCGTGCGCGTGATGCTGGGCGTAGCCGGATGGATCGGCGCCTGCTTTCTGCTGGGCTTCGTAGCCGTGGGCCTGGTAGCGGTGGTGAAGAGCCCCACCGCATCGTGGCTGGTCGGCGCCGGCGCCTGCGCGGCCGTGGCGATGCTATTCCGCGCCAACCGCAACGGCGATTTCACCTCCCAGTTCGGACTGGCCGTGAGCCTCGCCGGGCAGGTGCTGATGGTCTACGGTCTCACGGAGTGGGTGGGGCGGTCCTTCTCCGCCGTGGCGCTCGGTGTCGCCGCGCAGCAGGCGCTGCTGTTCCTCCTGCTGCCCAACTTCGTGCATCGGGTATGGACAGCATGGACCGGCGCCTATGCGATGAGTTTCGCCTTGGCCGACCTGGGCCTGCAGGCGTTTGCACCGGCCGCCGTGACCGCCGCCTTCGTCATCGTGTGGCTGCGAGAGTTCGACTACCCGGCCAAGGGCGAGTTGCTGCGGGCGGGCGGCTACGGCCTGGCGCTGGCGGCGGTGCAGACGGCGGTGATGCATGGCGGACTGTGGTACGGCTGGCTCGCCAGCCTGGGCGGGCGACTTCCTGCCGGCAGCGCTGCGCTGGCGTGGACTGGAGCGGTGGCAGCGGGCGTAGTGCTGGTCGCTGCTGTGCTGCTGCTCCTGCGCAGGGAGCAGCTAGCGGTGGATTCCGGTCCCGGCAAGGTCGCGCTTGCGGCGGCGGCAGTGCTTGCGCTCGCGTCACTGAAGGCGCCCGGCGTAGGTCCGGCGGCGGCGATCCTGGTGGTGGGCTACGCCAACGGCAATCGCGTTCTGGCCGGCCTGGGCATCGCTGCGCTGATCGGCTACCTGTCGCACTACTACTACGCTCTGCATGCCACGTTGCTGGAGAAATCGGCGCTGATGGCCTGCGTCGGGATCGGCCTGCTTGCGGCGCGGCTCGCGCTGCACCGCTGGTGGCCGGTGAAGGGGGAGATGAACCATGCGTAAAACGATCGCGGTACTGGCCGGGCTGGCGGTGCTGGCTGGCGTCAACTGGACCATCTTTCAGCGCGAACGGCTCATCAGGGACGGCGCGGTGGCGCGGCTGGAACTGGCGCCGGTCGACCCGCGCTCGCTGATGCAGGGGGACTACATGGCGCTGCGCTTCCAGCTCGCCAATCAGGCGTATCGGCGCGATACCGACCGCAAGGCGGACGACGGACGCATCGTGGTCAAGCCGGACGACAGGGGAATCGCGCGCTATGTCAGGCACGACGCGGGCGAGCCGCTGGCGCCCGGCGAGCTGCGGATGCGCTACCGCGTGCGGGAAGGTAGAGTGAAATTCGCTACAAACGCCTGGTTCTTCCAGGAGGGGCACGCGAAGCTCTATGAACGCGCACGTTACGGCGAGTTTCGCGTCGCGCCCTCGGGGGACATGCTGCTCGTGAACATGCTGGGCGAGAAGCTGGAGCGGCTGGGGCCGCCGGGCTGAAACACGCACGCTATACTGCGTTCGAACCAACAGGGGA
>JBJXGS010000283.1:0-13567 GCA_046160545.1 Burkholderiales bacterium | reverse complement strand
TTCGCAAGCTCAATCGCTGATCGACTTTGCCTGCTCCACCATGCGCCCCTATTCCCTGCTCACCATAGCTGCGTCACTGCCGCTCATGGCACACGCCGGCGAGCCCGTACCTGGGCCCGCGGGCATGTTGCAGATGCTGCCCGGGCTCATCTTCGTGCTGGCCCTGATCGGCGCTCTCGCGTGGGCGGCACGCCGCTTCGGCGCCGCCAGGTCCGTAGGACCCTCCCATATCCGTACCGTGGCCTCGACCAGCGTCGGGACACGTGAGCGTGTGGTCATCATCGAAATTGCGGGTGAATGGATGGTCCTCGGAGTGGCTCCCGGGCGCGTCAATACCATCGCCCGCCTGGCAAGGCCCGCCAATGCTGTCGTTCCTGAAGCGCCCGCCGCACCCGCATTTATCGGCGCATTGGCGCAGGCGATGAGGAAAACATGAAGCCGGAGCACACACGCGTGGCCATCGCCGGCATGGCCGCCGTCGCAACCCTGGTGGTGGCGGCAACGTCCGCCCCGGCCGCTGCGCAGGCAGTGTTGCCGGGCATCACCTCGACCCCCGGGCCGGCCGGCGGTACCACCTGGTCGCTGCCGATCCAGACCCTGCTGGCGCTGACGGCGATCACCTTCCTGCCGGCGGTGCTGCTCATGATGACCGGCTTCACGCGCATCGTGATCGTCATGTCACTGTTGCGCCATGCGCTGGGAACGCAGACCGCGCCGCCCAACCAGGTCATCATCGGGTTGTCGTTGTTCCTGACACTGTTTGTCATGAGCCCGACGCTGGAACGCATCCACAAGGATGCCTGGCTGCCCTACACCGAGAACAAGATGAGCTTCTCCGACGCCCTGACGCGCGCCGAGGGGCCGATCAAGTCTTTCATGTTGAAGCAGGCACGCGAGCCCGACCTGGCGCTTTTTGCAGGGCTGGCCAAACGCCCGGCGGCCGAAAAACCCGCCGACCTGCCACTTGCCGTGATCGTGCCCGCCTTTGTCACCAGCGAACTCAAGACGGCATTCCAGATCGGATTCATGATCTTCGTACCCTTCCTGGTCATCGACATGGTGGTGGCGTCGGTGCTCATGTCGATGGGCATGATGATGCTTTCGCCAGTGATGATCTCGCTACCGTTCAAGCTGATCCTGTTCGTGCTTGTCGACGGCTGGAACATCCTGATCGGCTCGCTGATCGCCAGTTTCCACGGATAGCAGACGTGTTCACCACCCAGACAGTCCTGACCATCGGCGCCGAGGCGCTCTGGATCACCCTGATCATCTCGGCGCCCCTTTTGCTCGCGGCACTCGCGACCGGGCTGGTGGTCGGCATATTCCAGGCTGCCACGCAGATCAACGAGATGACGCTTTCCTTCATCCCCAAGCTGGTTTCCATGTTCGCCGTTGCAGTGCTGGCCGGCCCCTGGATGATCGCGACCATCGTCGATTTCATGCGTCGTCTGATCACGCAGATACCCGGCACCGTGGGCTAGAGCGGTGATCACGTTCACCACCGAGCAGCTCTACGGGTGGATGAGCATATTCGTCTGGCCGTTCCTGCGCATCCTGGCGCTGATCGGCACCGCACCGGTGCTCTCGCACCGCGTCATCCCCGCACGCATCAAGGTTGGTCTGGCGCTTGCGATTACGCTTGTGGTGGCACCCACCCTGCCCCCGCCGCCGCCAGCGGCGCTGGCGTCCTGGAATGCGCTTGGCCTCGTGGTGCAGCAAATAGCCATCGGCGCGGCCCTGGGTTTTCTGCTGCGCCTCATTTTCACGGCCATCGAATTCGCCGGCGACCTGATCGGGCTGTCGATGGGATTGTCGTTCGCGACCATGGTCGACCCGCAGAATTCGGATCAGTCGCCGCTCATCGGCAGCGTGCTAGGGGTGATCGCGAGCCTGGTCTTCATTTCGCTCAACGGCCACCTGATCATGATCAATGGCGTGATCGAGAGTTTTCGCGTCTTCCCGGTTGGCAGCATGCCCGGCGGCCATGCGACTCAATGGCGTGACTTCGCACTCATGGGCGCGCAGATCTTTCGCCTCGGACTGACCCTGGCGCTGCCGGTGGTCGCTGCCTTGCTCGTGGTCAATCTGGCCATCGGCGTCATGACGCGTGCTGCGCCGCAGCTAAACCTGATGTCGTTCGGCTTTCCGGCAGCGCTTCTGGCCGGTATCTGGATGCTGTGGATCGCCGTGCCCTGGACCCTGGCTGCGATGCAGAACCACATCGAGCGCAGCCTGGCTTTCCTGATGCGCTGAAAGCCGCGTGCCGAACGGCCGGCGCTGAGTCAGCCGCGGATGTTGCGTCGCAATATAGCGAAAGAAAGCACTGCCGTGCCGCGCAAGCAGCCGGTATTAGGCGATCCGTCGTTATTGCACGCGACCTTCCGGCCGCGCTGCTTCAGAACGCGCTAACCGCCGTTCGCGCCTTCAGGCGCGCCCGCGCATCGGCCTTGTTCTCGGCCGACACCTTGCGTCCAAAGGCTTCGCGCTCGGCGCGAGTCTTCTTGGCGGCTTCGATGGACATGATGCAGCGCCAACGTTTGCCTGTCTTGGACACCACCAGCCGCATCTGCTCGCGCGGATGCTGAGCATGACAGTGGTAACAAAAAATCATATTGCTCATGACCACTCCAGCGGATTCGCCGCCGATTTCGGCGAAAACAAATGGCCCAAGCGGCTGCCCTGGGCCATTCTTGTTGAAGTCTCCGATTCCGCGATGCGCTCTCGTCCCTCACCACACCTGCATGCCGCTTGAAACATCGAGTGCATCCCGGTAACGCGTCCGCCATTATACACGGACTGATATTTCAGCCAAACACCCCCCCAACGGTCCGGCTGCAGGGGTTGCGCACCCGGTTTTTCGGGCGCGCGTGCAGCAGTCCGCAGAGTTTCCGACTTCGAGAACCGCTCAATCATGCACAGCGGCAGCCACAAGGCTTGAATGCTCATGGTAATGCCCTGACCGGAGAGAATTTAATGAACGGGGCAAATATGGCATCACCGTCAACGCCATCGCACCGACGGTATTTCGCTCGCCGCTGACCGCGTGGATGTTCGAGGACAACGAGAAGGCCAACGCCGTGCGCGCAGGGTTCCTGTCGCGCGTCCCCTTGGGCCGCCTCGGTGAACCCGAGGATCTGGCCGGACCGCTGCTCTTCTTGTGCTCCCGAGCCTCTGCGTTCCATACCGGCCACACCGTCCACGCCGACGGTGGCTATACGGCCGGGTAATCGATGCAGCCTACAAGCATCAGGTCGTGGTCATGTCCGCACTACCCCGCCCAACAACAAAAAGGGCCTGCACGAATGCAAGCCCTTGATTTGTCTGGTTGCGGGGACAGGATTTGAACCTGTGACCTTCGGGTTATGAGCCCGACGAGCTGCCAGACTGCTCCACCCCGCGTCTGAGCCACAGAGTATAGCACTATCCAGGTCGATTCGCCGACGCCTGGTAGGAAAGTTGCCAGTTGCGCCGCTGTATCTCGAGCGCTGCCCGCCCTCCGAAAGGCAGGGTCAGCTTGTCTCGAATATGGCCGAACCGCAGGCCGGTTACGACCGGGATCGGGAGCACGCCGCGCAGGTGGGCAAGCATGGCGTCAAAGTCATAGCCACGGTCGTTCTCGCCCAAGCGATAGCCCGAGAAGTCGCCCAGCAGCAACGCCTTTTGCCGCCCCAGCACGCCGGCGTTGTTGAGCTGGTGCAGCATGCGCTCGACGCGATACGGATGCTCGCCCACGTCCTCGATGAAGAGGATGCCGTTGCGTATGCGCGGCAGGTAGGGGCTGCCGACTAAGTGCGCGATCATGGCGAGGTTGCCGCCCCACAGGGTGCCGGTGACCGCGGCGCATACCGGGCTCTCGGCGACCACCTCGATGGCGTCGCTGCCGCCTTCGACCATGCGCCAGAAATGTGCCTCGGTGTACGGGCTTACCTCTTCGGCACCGAAGTCGAATGCTGCCGTGGGTCCGATGAAACCACCCGTGCGACCCGCCGCGTATGCCGCGCAAAGCAGCGCGGTGAAGTCGCTGTGACCGACCCAGCGCTGGCCCGATGCGGCCAGAAGCGGGTAGTCGATCGCCGGCAAAAGGCGGGTCACGCCGTAGCCGCCGCGCGCCGCGAGCACCAGTTGCACGTCGCGGCGCGCCGCCATGGCGTGCAATGCCGCCAGGCGCACCTGATCGCTGCCGGCGAAGCGCTGGTGGGTTTTGTGTAAGGCCGCCGGTGCCACGACACGCCAGCCGCGCGCGCCAAAGTAACTTGCGGCCCGCTCCAGTGCCGCCGGATCGAGCACCTGACCCGAGGGCGCAACAAAACCGATACCGGGCCGGCGTGCCATCAGGGCTTGAACACTTGCAAAGCTCTGCGGGCGATGTCCTCGCCCCACTCCTGGAGGAAATGCCCGCCTTCGGCAACCTCCATGGGGGCGGGACAACCGCGGATGGACTGGGCAACCTCGCGCATGACCGGCGAACCCAGCACCGGGTCGCGCATGCCTATGGCCATCAAGGTCTTGCCCTGCCAATCTGCGGTGAACCATGAACGTGCGCGGCGCGATAGTTCAGCGCCCTCGGCATCCAGCCGGTCCGGAACGAGATTGGGAAAGCGCCTCACTCCGGCCTTGTAGGTGGCGTCCGGAAACGGAGCGTCGTAGGCCGCTGCCTCGGCTGCGGACAGGTGCGGGCAGGCACGTGCGAAAAGCTTGCCCACGGCCATGTCGGGATTGCGGTTGTTGAAGTCGCGCCAATCCAGGAAACCCTTCGAGAGGGGCGCGTCGCCGGTGCCGAACATCGTGTTCATGACGAGCAGCCCGCAGAAACGCTCAGGCATGTCCATCGGCAGCGTCAGTCCCAGGATCCCGCCCCAGTCCTGGCACACCAGCACGACGTTCTGCAAGTCGAGGCGCTCGATGAAATTGGCCAGCATGCCGCGGTGGTACATGAAGGTGTAGCGCGCATCGTCGACCGGCTTGTCGCTGCGGCCGAAGCCGATAAGGTCGGGGGCGATCACGCGATGCCCGGCGGCGGCCAGGATCGGAATCATGCGCCGGTACAGGTAGCTCCAAGAGGGCTGGCCGTGCAGGCACAGGAACGTAAGCTTCGCGTCGCGCGGCCCCTCGTCGACGTGGTGGATGCGCAGCCCCTGGTAGCCCTTGAGGTCACCGATGTAGTGCGGGGCGAAGGGATAGCCGGGCAGGTCGGCGAAACGTGCATCGGGGGTACGCACAACATCCTGCATCGAGGCTTTCTCCTTTGCCTGGGTGCGTCGCGCAGCGAAGAAATCACGCAACAGGGTCGCGCATTCCTCGGCAAGCAGTCCACCCTCGACTTCCGTTTGGTGATTGATGCGCGACTCGGCGAATAGATTGACCACGCTGCCGGCCGCACCCGCCTTCACATCGTGCGCGCCAAAAGTGACTTTTTTGAGGCGCGCCTGCAGCACTGCGCCGGCACACATGCTGCACGGCTCCAGGGTGACAAAGAGCTCGGCCTCCGGCAGGCGGTAGTTGCCCAGGAGGCGCGCTGCCTCCCGGAGCGCAACCATTTCGGCGTGCGCGCTCGGATCGCAGTCGCCAACCGGGCGGTTCCAGCCTGAGGCGACGACACGGCCCTCGTGGACTACGACCGCGCCGACCGGCACTTCGCCCTCCTTTGCCGCGCGCGCGGCGGCAGCCAGCGCGGCGCGCATGTGGGCAAGGGCGTCGCTCACCGCTAAAAACCCAGGCGCACCATCCACTCGCCCAGTGCACGCTCGTCCGGCGTGCCCGCGGCGTAGCCTGCCTTCATGGCCGCATGCGCCTCCTTGCGATGCTGGTTCAGCTTGAACTTGGCCTCGAGGGACTCGACTTCGATCTCGAAGGCGACGATGCCGGCCATCATCTTCGACTGGAATTCCTGCGACAGGCCGCGCCACTGCGCTGCGTACTCGGGTTCGTGAATCGCGATCAGTCCCTTGAGCAACGCGTCCTTTTTCGCCTCGCCCTCGATCAATGAGACCCGACCATAGGCGTGCACGGCCACATAGTTCCAGCTCGGGACGCGCTCAAGGTCCGGGTAGATCTTCGGCGACTGGTAGGCATTCGGTCCCTGGAAGACCACCATGACTTCCGGCCGGGCAACAAGAAACTTCGCCTGCGGATTGGGCTTGGCGATATGTCCCTCGAGGACGATGCGGCGGGCACCTTCCATGCCGCGCTCGCTGACGATCAGTGGCAGGTGGGTCGCGTAGGGCCGCCCGTTGTCGTCGTTGCCCACCATGAGCGCGAAACTGTGCTTGCGCATGACCTCCAGGGCCAGTGTGGGGTCGCTTGCCTGAAAATGCTTGGGCAGGTACATGGAAGTATCACGCGACCCTCGTACTTTTGTACGAGTGCCGGCTCGCAGCGAGTTGCCTATAATCAATTGATTGTCCCATAGCAACAAAAAAAAGCGCGCAAACCAGAGATGGCGCAAGGGAAGACAACCGGGCAGTCGCTCTTCGCCAGCCTGTCGGCGGGCCTGATCGCGGGCATCCGCACCATCCTGGGGTCGGCGGCCATGGTGGCGCTGATCCTGCCGGGCTCGCTGTCGGGCGGCGTCCCGCAGACGCTGCAGGCGCTCTTGCTCGGCGGCGCAGTCGTCGGCGCGGTCGTTGCCTACCTCAGTTCATACCCGGGCTCGGTCGCACAGGTGCAGGACGGGCCGGCGGTCATTCTCGGGGTCATGGCGACCTCGATCAGCACCTCGATGGAGGCGACCGCCTCGCCCGATCTGATCCTCGCGGTGGTCCTGACCTGCGCCGCGGTTGCGTCGGTGGCCACCGGCTGTGTGTTCTGGCTCCTGGGACGCTATCGCCTGGGCGAGTTGGTCCGCTTTATCCCCTTCCCGGTCATCGGCGGCTTCCTGGCAGGTTCAGGCCTGCTTATCTTCATGGGCGCGTTTCGCGTCCTGACCGGCGTCGGAATCCCCACCGCAAGCTGGGAGGTGCTGACCGAACCCATGCGCATGGTGCGCTGGATTCCGGGCATGGTGCTGGGCTTCGGCATGCTGGCGATCCTGCGGCGCGTGAACCACGTGCTGCTGGTGCCGGGCCTGCTCTTCGGTGCCATGCTCATCCTCTACATCGCCGGATGGGCCATCGGCATCGACATGCGGCTGGCCAATGCAAGCGGACTGCTGCTGGGCCCCTTCCCCGGCAACACCGGCCTGTCCTGGCCGGCGTGGACGGTCCTCTCCGGCGAGGGCTGGCGCATGGTCTCGGAGCAGATTCCGACCTTTGCCGCGATCGTGCTGGTGTCGGTGGTGGCGCTGCTCCTGAACGCCAGCGGCCTGGAACTCGGTACCGGCAAGGACATGGACATCAATCGCGAACTGCACGCCAACGGCGTGGCCAACATCGCCGCCGGCTTAGTCGGCGGCCCGGTCGGCTACCACGCGCTGTCGGCATCGCTGCTGGGCGCGCGCATGGGGGCCAACAGCCGGCTCATCGGCTACGTCTCGGCGCTGCTGTGCGCAGCGGTCCTGGTCCTGGGCGCATCGCTGTTCGCCTACGTACCCAAGGCGGTGCTGGGCGGACTGCTGGTGTCGATGGGTGCTGGCATGCTCATCGAATGGCTGTGGGACGGCTGGCGCACCCTGCCGCGCCAGGATTACATGATCGTCGTCCTGATCGTGGGCGTGATCGGCAGCGTCGGCATCCTGGCCGGGGTGGCGGTGGGGCTGGCGGTGGCGATGGCGATCTTTGTGCTGTCCTACAGTCGCGTGCGCGTGATTCGCCAGGAACTGACCGGCATCGAATTCCGCAGCAATGTCGACCGCAGCCCGGCCGCGCTCGAGGTCCTGCGCGCCGAAGGCGCTGCCATTCACGTGCTCAAGCTCGAAGGCTTCGTCTTCTTCGGCACCGCCTACTCGCTGCTCTCCCACGTGCAGGGCCTGCTGGATTCGCATCGTGCACGAAAGGTGCGTTTCCTGGTGCTCGACTTCCGCGACGTCCCGGCCAGCGACTCATCGGCCATGTCGGCCTTCGCCAAGATCGTCAAATACTGCGAGAACGCGAAGTGCGAGCTGATCTTCACGCGCATGAAGAAGTCCATCGTGCGCCAGTTCAAGCAGGCCGGCATCCATACCGACGACGGGCGCGCGACATTTTTTTCCGAGCTCGATTTCGCGCTCGAGTACTGCGAGGAGAAGATACTTTCCGGCTACGGCGAATCGAAGTGGCCGGTCGACTATTCGATCTGGGACCGCATCGCGCAGGCCCTGCCCCCGGGCGTGCCCATATCAGCCTTCATGGCCTACCTCGAGCCGCGCACCTATAACCAGGGTGAGCACCTGATGGAACAGGGCGGACCACCGACCGAAATCATCTTCATCGAGTCCGGCCGCGTCACGGTCAACCTGACTTTTGACGACGGGCGCGCCATCCGCCTGCGCTCCATGACCATGGGCACCATGGTGGGCGAGATCGGGCTGTACCTGAACCAGCCGCGCAGCGCCTCTGCGGTGGCCGACCACACCACCCAGGCGTACATCCTGACGCGCGAAAAGTTGACCGAGATGGAAAAACAGGACCCGCCACTGGCCAACGCGCTGCACTACGCGATCGTGGCCCTGCTCGCCGAGCGACTGGCAGGCACCAACGGGCTCTTGCAGCGTCTGACCAGCTGATCCTGCACGCGGGGGCGCGGAGTTCGCGCCGTCGCTGCGCCCAACCGCGATCAAGGATCCAGCTTGATGCCGGCGCGGTTGATGATGTCGCGCCACTTGCCGATCTCGGCGCTGATGTGACGACCCAGTTCCTCCGGTGTCGAAGCCAGCGCTTCGGCGCCGGTGTCTGTGAAGCGCGCACGAATTGCGGCATCGCCAGTGGCAGCGGCAATCTCCCGGTGCCAGCGGTCGATGATGGGTCGCGGCGTCCCGCGCGGCGCCAAAAACGCAAACCAGGCCGCCGACTGATAACCGGCGAGCCCCGCTTCGGCCGCCGTGGGCACGGTCGGCAGCGCCGCCAGGCGGCGCTCCGCGGCAACCGCGATCGGGCGCAGGGTGCCGGCCTTGATCTGCCCGGCCACGTTGGGCAGCAGTTGGAAACTCACCGGCACCTGGCCTGCCACCAGGTCGGTGACCAGCTGCCCGGTGACGCGATAGGGTACATGGGTCATTTTCGCGCCGACCAGCTGCTCAAAGTAGGCACCGGCCAGGTGCTGTGAACTGCCGGGCCCGACCGAGGAGTACGCCGTGTTGGGATTCTTTTTCACGTAATCGATGAATTCGGGCAGGGTCGCGACCGCCAGCTTCGCGGTCACGACGATCACGTTCGGCAGGCTCGCGTACAGGGAGATCGGCGCCAGGTCGCGCTCGGGGTCGTAGCCCAGCGCCGGGTTGAGCACGCGATTGACCGCCAGCGGTCCTGAAGTGCTCATGAGGATGGTGTAGCCATCCGGCTCGGCGCGCGCCACCGCCTGGGTTCCGACGTTGCCGCCGGCCGCCGGGCGGTTGTCGACCACGAACGGCCGGCCGATGGACTGCGCGATGCGGTCGAGCACCATGCGCCCGACCACATCGGAGGCGCTGCCGGCCGAAAACGGGATGATGACCGTGACCGGACGGACAGGGTATTCCTGCGCATGAGCCGCGCTGGCTACACCCAGGCAGGCCCATGCCAGGCCACACTTCAATAGTGCAGACGTCATGATTCGCTTCTCCCGTTGCTACTGCCAAATCGCTCGACCATCATCGCTTCGAAGGGCAGGTCGCTTGCCGCCAGGGCGCCGCCGCCCCGCACCCGGTAGGCAGCGCTCTCGCGGGCCGCAGCAGGCGGTGTCCCGGACTGCAAATCGCGCGCACCGCCCAAGACCATGCGCCGAAAGCGCACCACCGCCATGTCGGTCGGCGAAAGATGCTCGCGGGTGCGGTCGGCGATCAGCCCCTGGCTGTCCTGCGCCAGGGCGTCCTGTTCGGCGATGCCGGCCACGCCGGTGAAGCTCTGGGTCTTTTGCGCTGCGCGGTCGATCAGGTAATCGTTGCCACGATTGCGCAGCGGCACGAAGCCGGGCCCCAGTTCAGCGAACTGTCCAAAGCCGCCGCGCTCGTAGCGCGAGCGCTCTTCCAGAGGCAGTTCACGTTCGGGATGCCAGGCGTAGACATAGATCCAGCACGACACGTCGTCGATCGGCACCCAGGAGTAGCCGTACAGGGTCTCGCCGGGCATGGCCGACGGCGTGATCGAATGGGCCGGCAGCATGAACTGGGTGACGCGCCAGTACAGGCTGCCCGGGTCGGCGTCGCGCGCGCCGCCGACGACGAACCCGCACTCGTGCTCGATCAGCGAAAAGCGCGGTAGCGGGTCATTGCGCAACCAGCGAATGCGCGCCTCGTCGGCAGCTGCACTCATGGTGTCATTGCTCCTGCGCGCCGGAGCCGGCATGTGCAGGAAGGAAAAATGCGCGGTATCGAGCGCGCCTTCGATCGAGTGCGCCCAGTTGCACTGCTGCAAGCGCTTGGTCACATAGCGCCGACCAGGGGGGACCAGCATGAATTCCAGCGCAGGCAGGGGCGTGTCGGCAGCCTCGGCCGGTCCCAGCCAGGCCCACACGATGTCGCCGGCCTCGCGGGTCGGGCAGGCGTCAATCGCGATCTTGCCGTGATAGGCCGACCCGGCGGGCACGTTGGGAAGCTCGACCGCGCGCCCGGAGTGGTCGTATTTCCAGCCGTGGTAGATGCAGCGCAACCCGCCTTTTTCATTGCGCCCGAAAAAGAGGTCCGCACCGCGATGCGCGCAGCGCGGATCGACGAGCCCGACCCGGCCGTCGGCGCTGCGAAACGCCACCCAGTCCTGCCCGAGAATGCGCACGCGCAGCGGCGCACCGTCGGGCTCGAGTTCCCGCGACAGGGCCACCGGCTGCCAGAAGCGCCGGAAATACGCGCCCATGGGCGTGCCGGGCCCGGTACGCGTCAGCAGCTCGTTGTCGTCTGCACTCAACATGCGAAAGATTCTAGCGGACGCATCCACGCGCACGCGCGCCGCGTATGCCCTGCCTGCAGGGCGGGCGCAGGCCGTCGGAAATTCGTCGATCTGCGGTAGTCTTGCGGTTTCGCTGGAAACCTCGGCGAAACCGAAAAGTCGTCCACGTTTTCCTGTAAAGGAATCACACCATGCTAGTCCCTAGCCGTTCACGCACCCGGCGCGTGGTCTTGAGCCTGGCCGCGCAGTTGCACGCCAGCCAGGCCGGCGCCCCATCGCAGTCCCGTCGCATTTTCATTGCCTAGAAAGGAATCGTCATGCCGCTTCATTCGTCCCCGCGCGCAGCGCGCCGCACCGCCCTCAAGGCCTTTTGTCTGGCCTCCGTCCTCGCAGCTTCCCCGGCGTTTTCGCAAGCCGTCTTCAAGGTGACTACCATCCCTGAGGAAGCCGCCACCGAACAGATGCGCAAGTTCGGACCGATATCCAAGTATCTCGAACGCGTCCTTGGCACCAAGGTCGAGTTCACGCCGGTCAACGACTATCCGGCGGCCGTCGAAGCCATGGTCAACAAACAGGTGGACCTGGTCTGGTTCGGCGGTTTCACCCACGTGCAGGCGCAACTGCGCTCCGGCGGCAAGATCGTCCCCATCGCACAGCGCGAAGAGGACGCCCAGTTCCGCTCCGTCTTCATCACCCTGGCCGACTCGGGCATCAAGTCTCTGGCCGACCTGAAAGGCAAGCAGGTCAGCTTCGGCTCACAGTCCTCGACCTCGGGCCACCTGATGCCGCGCAGCTTCATCCTGCAGGCCAAGCTCGACCCGGAAAAGGACTTCAAGCGCATCGCCTATTCGGGCGCGCACGATGCGACCATCGCCTCGGTCGTCGCCGGGCGCGTCGACGCAGCCGCGCTGGACATCACGGTATGGCGCAAGTTCGTCGAGGAAAAGAAGGTCGACACCTCCAAGGTGATCGTGTTCTACACCACGCCGCCCTACTACAACTACAACTGGTCGGTGCACGCCGACATGCCCGCGGCCATGCGCGAGCGGGTCACGAAAGCCCTGCTTGACCTCTCGCCTGCCACCCCCGAAGGCAAGGAAATCCTGAGCCTCAACCGCGCCACCAAGTACATCTCCACCCGGCCCGAGAACTACAAGGACCTGGAGACCGCGGGGCGCAGTGCGGGCCTGATCAAGTAAGGGTCTCAAGATGCGCATCACGCTGGCCGGGTTGGCCGCGCGCCACCCGGCCGCGCGTGCGGGCAGCCCGCCCGCGCTCAAGCCGGTCAGCCTGGAGATCGGCAGCGGCGAACAGGTCGCCATCATCGGTCCTTCCGGGGCCGGCAAGACCACGCTGCTCTTTGCGCTGGCTTGCGCGCTCAAGCCCGATGTCGGCAGCCTTGAGCTCGACAGCATCGATCCCTGGTCCCTGTCGGTTTCCGCCTTGCAGGACCTGCGTGGGCGCCTCTTCCTTGCGCCGCAGGCGCCGCCCCTGCCGCCGCGCCAGCGCGTGGTCACCGCGGTGCTGGCCGGACGCCTGCCGCGCCAGTCGCTGGTGGCCTCTTTGCGCTCGCTGGTGCGCCCCACGGGTGCGGCCGAGGCGCGCGCGGCGCTCAAGTACTTCGACCTGGAGTCCAAGCTCTGGGAACGGGTCGATCGTCTCTCCGGCGGCGAGCGCCAGCGGGTCGGGCTGGCGCGCGCACTGGTCTCGCAGGCCTCTCTGTGGCTGATCGACGAACCATTGTCTTCGCTCGATCCGTCGCGCTCGGCACTGGCGATCGAATCCCTGACGGCTGCCGCGCGCGAGCGCGGCGCGACGCTCGTGACCACGTTGCACCAGGTCGACGTGGCCACGCGCTATCCGCGCGTCATCGGCCTGCGCGACGGCACGGTGTCCTTCGACCTGCCGTCGGCCGAAGTGACCCCGGCGCGCCTGCGCGAGCTCTACGCCCAGCACGAGGACGAGCTGACCGCGCCGGCGCCGGTACCCGAAGTGGCCGCTGACGACGCGCCGGCGATCGTCATGAACTGTCGCTAGGCAAGTCGTGGCTGCCAGTTCGCCAAGCGTCGCTCCGCAGTTGCGCGACCCTGCCTGGACCGGCCGGGTCTTCTGGACACTCGCGGCGCTGGTATTCCTCTACCCGGCACTGGTGGCCACCGAATTCAAGCCGTGGTTGATCTTCGAGCCGCAGGCGCTCAAGTCGACACTGCGATTCCTGGCCGACTTCCTGCCGCCCAAGATCAGCGGCGAGTTTCTGTTGCTGGTGGCGCGCGAAGCCTGGCGCACGGTCGCGATTGCCACCGCAGGCATGGCGCTGGCACTGGTGATTGCGATTCCGCTCACGCTACTGTCCACCCGCGCACTATCGGTCTCCGGACTCGCCGGACGCATGCGCGCGTGGCCCTTTGCGGTGCGCCTTGCGACCCGCTGGCTGCTGATCCTCCTGCGCAGCATTCCGGAACTGGTATGGGCGCTGGTATTCGTGCGCGTGGTGGGCCTGGGGCCGACGGCCGGCGTGCTGGCGATCGCGCTCACCTACGGCGGCATGCTCGGCAAGGTCTATGGCGAAATCCTCGAAAGCGACGATCCGCACGCGACCAATACGCTGCTGCGCAACGGCGCGGGCCGCCTGCAGG
>JBJXGS010000282.1:0-2513 GCA_046160545.1 Burkholderiales bacterium | reverse complement strand
TGGTCAGCGGCCGCGCGTGGCGCACCGAATTCCAGAAAGCCTCGACGGTCTGCCCGGAGAGGATGCGTCCGGAGGCGTCGGTCACGGTGCCGGAGATCATCAACGGCGGGCGCGCGACGCCGGTCAGCCCGCGCTCCTCGCACACCAGGTCGATGGCAAAGAGCGCCGCCTTGGCGTTCAGGGTATCAAAGATGGTTTCGACCAGGAGCAGGTCGGAACCGCCGTCGATGAGGCCGCGCACGTTGTCGGCATAGGCTGCCACCAGCTCATCGAAGGTGACATTGTGCGCGCCCGGATCGTTGACATCCGGCGAGATCGACGCGGTCCTGGGCGTGGGCCCGATCGCGCCGGCCACAAAGCGCGGGCGGTCGGCCTGCGTATGCCGGTCGCAGGCCGCGCGCGCCAGTTGTGCCGCGGCCAGGCTCAGTTCATAGCCAAGCGCTTCCAGGCCGTAGTCGCCCTGGGCGATGGCCTGTGCGCCGAAAGTGTTGGTCTCGATGATGTCGGCGCCGGCGGCAAGGTACTGATCGTGTATGCCGCTGATCACATCCGGCTGGGTCAGAACCAGGAGTTCGTTGTTGCCCTTCAGGTCGACCGGATGATCGCGAAAGCGCTCCCACATGCCCGCCGGGCCACCCTCGCCGCGATACTGCGCCTCGGTCAGTTTCACCTGCTGGATCATGGTGCCCATGGCGCCGTCAAGCACCAGGATGCGCTGCGACATCAGGAGCGACAGGGTTTCGCGCAGGGAAGGTTGCGAACTCATGGAAGGGCCTCGTATTCACACATCCGCTTATTGCTGCGACAAGCCGGCGGGCGCGACGTCGATCGACGGGTCGCTTTAGCCGTATTTCTTGGAATCCGATATTCCGGGTCCCGCGCCCGCAAGCTGAAGCATCAAATCGGCGCAGGCCCTGATTTTACGGCCTTTTGCGCCGCAGCATGAGACGCCGCCCCACAAGCGGCAGCAGGCCTATGAGCGCCAGCGCGATGGCGACTTCCCATGACAGGACGTCGTCGAGGCTGTCGATACGCCCTAGCGCCGTGCCTGCGTTTACCCAGATGTAGGTGTTGACCAGCATGCCCAGGAGAGTGGCCAGCACGAAGGCTCGCAACCGGATCGCCGTCAGGCCCATCAAGGGGTTGATCAGGAAGTAAGGCACCGCGATGATCAGTCGCATCATGAAGACGTAGAAAGCGCCGTCGTCGGCAACGCCGCGGTCAATCACCACAAAGGTCCGCTTGAAGCGTGTGTGCACGAAATCGAACAACAGGTGGCGCGCGATCAGGAAAGCGATGGTCGCAGCCACCACTGCGTTGAGCGTCGCCACGAGCACGCCCAGGCCCAGGCCGAACACCATGCCCCCGGCCAGCACCAGCAGCACGACCCCGGGGATGCACAGCGAACCCCAGATGATGAACACCACGGAGTAAACGGCGATGGCGAGGAAAGTGTTGGCCTCGCAATAGGCCATGAATTCGTCTCGATGCGCCTTGAGCCAGTCAAGCGAGACCGTGTCGACGACGAAGGCGAACACCGCCAGCGCGACAAGCGCGAACGCGATCAGGGCCAGGATGCGGTTCCGCGGCAAACTTCAGCGCTGTGCCGTGAGGACGCGCGCCATCTCGGCGAACCCGGCACCGCCTTCACTGCGCGTGAAATAGCGCGGCTTGACCGGCAGCGAGGGCAATGCCGTGACCACATTCGCCACACCCACAGTGAGTGGAAAAAACTCGAACATGACCGCATCGTTGGCCGAGTCGCCGATGAAGAGCCACTCGTCGCGCGTCGCATCAAGATCCTCGCCCCACAGTTCCTTGACCGCGATCCTGGACATGGCAAGCTTGTCGTAGTCGCCAAAGTAGGCGTTGATGTGTATCGAACTCACCTTTGTGGTCATGCCGCGTCGGCGCACCATGGCGCGGATGTCGTTGACCACGACTGCCGGAAGGGGCGAGCCACGCTCGTTGGTCAGTTCAATGGCGAGGTCGAGTTCGCGATAGGGCTGATCAGAAGCCAGAAAGACGCCGGGAAACTCGGCCAGCACCGAGTCGCGCGCGGCTTCCATCATCTGGCGCTTCTCGGCACGCGCGACCTGGTCGAACCAGAAGCGCCGCACCAGCTTGCCGGTGCTGCGGTCGCGATGGAAGTAGAACGCGCCGCCTTCACCCACCACGGCATCGACGTTCCAGGCGCGCGCGATGTGATCGCACCATCCGGCCGGGCCACCGGTCACCGGTATCACCCGCAGGCCGCGCCCGATCAGTGCCTCGAGTGCGCCCAGGGCTTCGGCTGTCAGGCGGCCCTGCGTGGTGAGCGTATCGTCGACATCCGTAAAGACACCCTTGACGCGCGCAAGCGCTTCGCGCGGGATCGAATCGACCGGTTTCATGAACGCATCCCCTCCAGGTGGCGCTTTACGCGCTCGCGCTGTGCCGCGTCCAGGATTATCCCGTACTTGCTGCGCCGCATCAGCAGGTCTTCGGCGGTAACCGCCCATTCGTGCGCGACC
>JBJXGS010000281.1:0-3111 GCA_046160545.1 Burkholderiales bacterium | reverse complement strand
TCCGCCTGGCCTGAGTAATTCTCAGGCTTGCACGAGCAGTTCGATGTCGCCCAGGCTTGAGATCTCGACGGTACTGCTCTCGAGTGCTTCGGATTCACCCTTCAGGTGGGCGACCAGGTCGCGGGTGGTCGAGCGCCGGGTCAGCACCAGGCAGGTCGTCTGACCTGCCAGCACGAGGCTGGTGTGCCAGCAACCTGGCCGCATGCACACGCCCAACCCGCCGCCAACTCGGAAGGCGCGCAATCGAGCGAGATCCGGCAATCGACTGCTGTCCTCCCGGGTCGGGCATACGACATGCACGATCTCACCGCTCCCGAGCGGGATGATCGCTTGCTCGGTTAGCCAATGCACCTCGAGCGCTCGCAAGTGCAAACTGCTGCTGCGGTAGTTCACCCACAGCAGTTCCGTCTTGCCACCCTTCCCGGGTTCGAAGTCGTGCATATGCCAGAAATCGCTTCCAGGGTGGCTGAAGGCCGTTGCGGCAGGGTCTACCGGAAATGGCGTGCCAAGTACCCGGCCGAACGCAGCGAAGGCTGGTTCGTCGAGGCGCTCTAGCGGGATGGTTCTTTCGCGCACTTCTTGCACTCAGCGACTCGCGGGACGACGGAAGGCCCATTGTGCGCCGTCAAACCGGGACGGGGGAGCCGGAACATGGGCACGCCTCTTGCTCCTCCCAAGGGATTCGCCTCCCGTGGAGTTCCCCATGCCCGCCTTCTTGCGTTTGGTCCCCCGGCTGCTCTCCCTGGTTTGCGCCTGCGTGTGCGCCGGTGTTGTGCATGCCCAATCCTGGCCCGCCAAACCGGTGCGCTGGCTGGTCCCATTCCCGGCCGGGCAAGGCGCCTCGGACATCGCCGCGCGTGTGCTCACCGAGAAGCTCACCGCCATGTGGGGCCAGCCCATCGTGGTCGAAAACAAGCCCGGCGCGGGCGGCACGATCGCCACCGCCGAAATGCTCAAGGCCCCTGCAGACGGCTACACGATCATGAGCGGGACGATGGGCACGCACACCATTGCGCCCAACCTGTACAAGAGCCTGCCTTTCGACGCGGCGCGCGACCTGATCCCGGTCTCGCTGGTCGTCGACGTGCCGCTGGTGCTGGTGGCAAGCCTCCAGGTCCCCGCCAACTCATTGCGCGATTTCGTTTCCCTGACCCGCGACCTTCCCGGCAAGCACGCCTACGCCTCGCCTGGCAACGGCACCCTCAACCATGTCATGGGTGAACTCTTCAAGCAGGTCGCCAGGTTGGACATGCCTCACATCCCTTACAGGGGCGGGGCGGGCGCCTATGTGGACATGTATTCCGGCAACGTCGCGATCATGTTCGACCCGATCCTGTCGGCGACCACGCAGGTGAAGCAGGGAAAACTGAAGGCGTATGCGATCGCTGCGCCGAAACGCTCGCCGGCGCTGCCCGATGTGCCGACCATGGCGGAGCTGGGCTATGCCGGTTTCGAAGCGACTTTGTGGCTGGGTGTATTTGCCCCGACCGGCACGCCAGCCGCGGTCGTCAACCGGATATCCGTCGACATCGGGACGGTTCTGAAGAACCCGGAAGTGCGCGCGAGGCTCGAAGGCCTGGGGGGCGAAGTCGTGGGCATGCCGCACGACGCGTTTTCCAAGGCCTACGCGCGCGACCTCGGCCGATGGGGAAAGGCCATCAAGGAGCTGAACATCAAGATCGACTAGGGGAGGCCGCTGCCCGCTTCACTCCGGCTTGATGCCCGCCTCGCGCACCACGCGCGCCCACTTGGTGCGCTCGGCGGCGATGTAGGCGGCGAATTCCTGCGGCGTGTTGCTGAGCGCCTCCGCCCCGAGCGCGGCAAGTTGCGCCTTTACGTCGGCCGCCTGCATCACTTTGGCCAGTTCGGCGTGCAACTGGTTGATGACGCCCGTGGGCGTGCCGGCGGGCGCGAGTATGCCGAACCACGAACCGACCTCGACGCCCGGGGCGCCGGCTTCGGCCATCGTCGGCAGGTCGGGGACGAGTGGCGAGCGCCGGCTGCCGGTGATGGCGAGGGCGCGCACTTTGCCGGCGGCGATCTGCGGCAGGGCGGTGGGGGCCAGGTCGAACACCGCTGAAATCTGCCCGCCGAGGAGGTCGAGCATCGCCGGGCCGCTGCCTTTGTAGGCGATGTGCGTGAGATCGATCCGGGCGACGCGCTTGAGCAGTTCGCCGGCGAGGTGATTCGACGCGCCATGGCCCGCGGAGCCGAAGCTGAACTGACCCGGCTTCGCCCTCGCGAGCGCCAGAAACTCGCTCAACGAAGCCGCCGGCACCGACGGATGCACCACCAGCAGGAACGGCATCGACGCGACCAGGCTGATCGGCACGAAATCCTTCTCCGGATCGAACGGAACGCTCGCCTTAAGGCTGGTCAATATCGCGTGCGAGGTGATGGTGCCCAGGACCAGCGTGTGGCCGTCGGGGGCCGCCTTGGCCGCCATTTCGACGCCGATGATGGTGCCCGCGCCGGGGCGGTGATCGACCAGCATCGGTTGGCCGATCGATGGGCCCACGCGGTCGGCGATGACGCGCGCCACCACCCCGGCCGCGCCGCCTGTGGCATACGGAACGATCAGCCGGATCGGCTTGGTCGGAAAAGACTGCGCCGCGGCGAGCGTCGCCGCGCACATCAGCGCCACGCCGGCTGCCTGGACTGGAAATCTCTTTGTCACGAGCATTGTTGTCGTTCCTCTTGATGAATGGGCTCTCGGTTGCGCCGCAGCGCGTCGCCCCGGAAGCGCGCCGGGCAATCTAACCTATTCCTGCAAGCGGTCCTCGAAACCGACGAACACCGTAGCCTCGGCGACAGACTTGCGCTCCGATACCACCGCATTCGCGGGAAAGCTGTAGTCCGGCCAGCCCAGCGCTATGCTTTTCATGATGACCTGATCCTCGGCGATTCTGGCATGCTCGCGCACCACCGGTGATTGCATGATTCCCTGACTATTGATCACGGCGCCCAGCCCGCGAGACCAGGCCGCATTGACCAGGGCGGTTGCCACGGCGCCGCAATCGAAGGGCGCATCGTCGCTGCCGTGCAGCACCCGGTCATAGGTCACGATCACGCATACCGGCGCGTCGAACTGGCGGAAACCGCGCATCACCC
>JBJXGS010000280.1:0-3441 GCA_046160545.1 Burkholderiales bacterium | reverse complement strand
TGAAGGTCCACTTGGCCGCACCGTGCACGTTGTCGAACTGGTCGCGGGTGGGCGGGCCACCGTTGCCACCAACCGCGCTGCGGGCGACGAAGTAGAAGTTGAGAGACTCGCCCAGGGCGCCGGTGATGTTGCCAACCGGCAATCCGGCCGCCCAGGTTGGCGACAGTGTCCCGGCTTTGCCGAAGTTGATCGCGAGATCATCGGTCGTCACGCTCGAGCCATTGTCGGCCACAGGAGATGCGGAGCTATGTGTGCCACGGTTCTGGTTGTCGCCAAGCAGCTTGACCGGAGCTGCAGCAAGGTTGGACGAGACTTGAAGGTTGCTAAGGGATTGAAAAGGATTGGTCGCCCCCCCGGTCGCCATGAAACGCTGGGCGCCAGCGGTTGCGCCGCCGCTCGAATCAGCAGCGGCCACCAGGAACCGCAGGGTCGGCGAGCCGTCGGTCAAAGCCAGAAAGCTGCCCCAATTGCTGTCGGCGGTGATGTTGAAGGGGATCACCGTGCCGGCAGTCGTGACGCCGGTACCCGCAACGGTCGGGAGGAAGTTCTGCAGTTGCAGGCCCAGGTCCTTCATGAAGGAAGCCTTGGACTCGGTGTCGTAGATGACGGCGAAGAGTTCGCTGCCGTTGCCCGAGGCGTCGCCCGGCTGGCGGATCGCCGCGGAGGCCTGCCCCGCGAGGATCGCCAGGCCGACGGCCACGGTGAGGTGTTTGAGTTTGATCATGGGATTGCGTTGCTCCTAGCAAAGTTGCCGGCCGAGCCGGTGGAAGGCGAAAATCCGTGCTGCACTGTGTCGTCCACCTGAACACCCCTCCTACAGACCGGCGCATCTTGCGCGGTGCGGGAACGGCATCGGGAGGAGCGCGGCGCCAACTTCGGTGCCGCGCTGATCCGATAAAGAGCGAAGGTTTGCGGCCGCTATTCGCATCTGCCCGCGCACCCGATTCAAGGTACGGGTGAGACTCTAGGGGCCGAGTGTTAAACCCTGCTTAAGACCAACCGGGCTTTCGCATAGTCCGTTCGCATCAGGCATGGCCCGTTGCGACTGCTCGGAGGCCGGGTTTTCCCCGCTTGCGCGGGTGAATCGGCCGGCGCGGCCGTGCCGACATGATCCGAACGGATCATGGCGGGCGCTTCGTTGTCACGCGCCTTGCACTTCCGCGCCCGTGTAGCCGGGAATCAGTTGCAGGCTGATGGCGCGCGAGACGGCCTGCGCGCGGTTCGAGGCACCCAGCTTGCGCAGGATCTTCTGCACATGGTTCTTCACCGTCAGCGGGCTGATGGAGAGCAGCACGCCGATCTCCTGGTTGCTCTTGCCTTCGCGCACCCAGGAGAGGATCTCGGTCTCGCGCTCGGTGATGAGCAGGTCGCCCGACCCCGCCTCGACGCGCGGCGCTTCGCGCGCGCGCTCGGCGGCGACGATACGCTGGTAGGTCGCGTGCAGGTAGGGCAGCAGCAGTTCGAGCATGAAGCTGTGGCGCGCGGTGACGGGTTTCATCTCGCGCTTGATCTGCGCGGGCACCAGGGAGTCCTCTACCTGCGCGAAACAGAAGAAGGTCTCGACGCCGCGCGCATCGTGGGCCGAGGGCATGCCGTGGGCGACGAAGTCGCCGATGCCGCACTCCGCGGCGGCTTCGACGAGCACGCTGTCGGCGCGGCCCGCCTCGAAGCCGCCGGATGCGCAGGGCATGCGGTCGGCCTCGTTCCAGGACTTGAGCAGGCGCGCGATCAGTCCGCTGCGCGCGTCGAAGGCGCGTTCCTGGACCTCGCGCGGCAGCGGGAAGACCGAGAAGCACTCGCACGCGAGCGCGCGGCGCACCGGGTCATGACGCGCGCAGAAGAGCACGTCGTGCGGCAGCATCGCGGCCAGGCGGGACTGCGCCCAGATGGTGAACTGATAGCGACGCCTGATCGTGAGAGATGCCTGGATCGTGAAAAGCAATTGCTCGGTCTCGCCCTGGGTGAGCGCGGTCAGCCCCTCGAGCTCGCCGGGCATGCGCACGTCAGCGCCCCTCCGCGGGCAGCGCGGTCGCAAGCCGGCCCAGCTGGGCGCCTGCCGCGCGCAGCGCGCGCACCATGCCGGCCTCGTTGTAGAAGGCAGCCCAGTAGAGCGGCGTGCGCCCCTCTGCGTCCTCGGCATCGAGGCGTGCGCCGCGCCGCGCGATGGCGACGACGATGGCCTCGCGCCCTTCGGCAATCGCCCACAGGAGTGCGCTCTGGCCGCGCGCGGGCAGCATGCGCTGCATGCCGGTGCGCGGTCCGGTCACGGGTCGATCGACGTCGGCGCCGGCGGCGACGAGCTCGAGCGCCGCCCCCGTGCGGTCCAGGCGGATGGCGGTTACGAGCGGCGTCTGGCCGTTGGCGTCGGCCAGGTCGGGATTGGCACCGTGGCGCACGAGCAGGCGCACCAGTGCGCGACTGTCGTCGAGTACGGCCAAGGTCAGCGGTGTCTGGCCGGCCGCGTCACGCAGGTCCGCGTCGGCGTGGCGCTCGAGCAGCAGTCGCACCAGGTCGGCGCGCCGCTGGCGCACCGCGTGCGCCAGCGCGTGGTCGCCATCGATGGTGCGCGCGCTCGGCCGGCCGCGCGCGAGTGCGGTGCGCACGCGCTCGATGTCGCCGCCCTGGACCGCCGCGATCAGCGCGCGCGCGTGCGCCTCCCCTTCGAGCGCGAAGTCGCTGCCGGTCGTCGCGGCCGATGCGAAGTCGATGAAGGCCGGACGCGCGCCGCGCTCCATGCCGGGACCGCCCTCGCGCGCGGCGTCGGCCTCGAAGACCAGGCCCCAGTCCGCGTCGCGCGCCGGCGCGGTCAGCGGCGCCACGAGCGCCGTGCAGGCGGCAATGCAGGCGACGATGCGGTCGGCGTTGGTCTTCATCGGTCGGGAGGTCCTGGTTGAAACTGCGGTACGCCGCCTTCAGTCGCCACGGCCTGCCCTGGCGCCGCCGCCTGCCCGGGCGGCGCGTTTGGCGCGTTCGACACTGCGGGCCGGGCCTCGCCCGGCGCGGGCTTGGGAGTGATCACGGCGACATCGGCCAGGAAGCGCCAGTCGGCATAGCGCGCCGCGTTGGCAAAGCCTGCGTCGGACTCGGGAAAGCCACCGCGCTTGACCGGCGTGCCGGGCGCCAGGCTGTAGACACCGAGGATGCGCTCGCCGGCGGCGACGATGCCCCACTCGGCGCGCCCCGTGAACGGGTCGGGATAGATGCGCCGCAGATGGCGCCGCGGCACCGCCCCGCGGCGGTCCAGCACCAGGTCCTCGAGGCGCTGCGGCAGTTCCTTGGCCGCCTGCGGGGTGGCCTGGTGATAGGCAGCGATGGCGCGGCGGGATTCCTGCCCGATGGCCAGGAGGTCGGCCTCGCGGTCGCGCCGCACGCGGGTCTCGTGGACGATCGCCGCGGCCGCGACGCTGGCGCCGAGGAAGGCGATGCCAAAGAGCAGCCACA
>JBJXGS010000279.1:0-33852 GCA_046160545.1 Burkholderiales bacterium | reverse complement strand
GCCAGGTTGTTGCCGAAGTAATCCTCGAGCGTTTCCTCGTCCAGGTTCAGGCCCTGCGGCGGTTCATGGCACAACACTTCGAGCAGGCGCAACCACATGCCCGGTTCGTTGGGCGGCGTATCGGTGCCGAAAAGAATCTTGTGCTTGGGGAGGTCCTTGGCGAATTCGACGATGCGCGACTGCAGGCACCACCCGGACTCGCAGTACACGTTGGGCAGTTCCATGGCCCACTGGAACGGTTCGAAGCAATACACCCCGCCGGTCTGCACGCCGAAGTGCGCCATGATGAAGTTGACCGACGGGAACTCCTTGATCATGGGGATCCACTCGGTGGGGATGCTGTAGGGACCGTCGCCGGTGTGCAGCTTGACCAGCACCCCCAGTTCGGCGCACTTCTTGAGCGCCGGGCGCAGCCAGTCCTTGGCGCGGTCCGGGCGATAGGCGTGCATGTTGGCCTGGAACTGCACCATCTTGAAGCCGTGCTCCTTCACATGGTGCTCAATTTCGGCGGCGCCCGCCTCCGTGCCGTAGCGCGGGTTGTAGACAAAGCAGCCGATGAAGCGGTCGGGATACTTTTGCGTCAGTTCGACCGTATAGGCCATGTAGTTGCGGATCGCCTCGCTGCCGTGCAGGTCGGGATCGGTCCAGGTGTAGATGGTGTTGCCCTGCGGCGGCTGGATGAAGGCCATGTCCACACGGCGCGGCTTGCCGTTGACCCAGTAGGGGCCATCCATCATTTTCAGCAGTCGCTCCCCGGTGAAGGGCAGTCCGTCGTGCCGCCAGGCCAGGTCCGGCACCAGCGTGGGGTAACAGCTTGCGTCGATGATCATCTTGAACCTCCCTCGTGCGTCAGTGGAACGCATGCAAATGCCGCGCCAGCGGCTTGGGCGTCGAAACCGGGAGTCCAGGAGGGGTGGCGGTCAAACGCTCTCTCACCGGGAATTCCCGTCAAGTGAGCAATCTCCTATCGACTTACCCGGCATTGCACCGGCGCGACCGACCGCTTATACCCACGAATACCGAGTTATAGCCAAGCGCGGATGCTGGTGTCAACTGTGGCGTGAAAGATCAGGCGGCCTGCCTGAGCGGTTCCCGAGCGGTTGCCGCCTGCTCCTGGTCGGCGAGCGTGTTGCCGACAAGGTAACCGAAGGTCAGCGCCGGCCCAAGGGTGATGCCGCCGCCCGGGTAGTTGCCGCCCATGATGCTCTGCGCATCGTTGCCGACCGCGTACAGACCCGCGACCGGACAGCGCTCGCTATCGAGCACGCGGCACTGCGCATCGACCGCGAGCCCGGCGAAGGTGCCGATGTCGCCGACTTCGAGGCGGATCGCGTAGTACGGCGGCGTGGCCAGCGGCGCCACGCACGGGTTCGGGGCGTGCAGGGCGTCGCCCTGGAAGCGGTTGTAGGCCAGTGTGCCGCGGCCGAAGGCCGGATCCTCGCCGCGGGCGGCGGCACGGTTGTATTCGGCCAGGGTGGTTTGCAGCGCAGCCGGGTCCACGCCGATCGCCTGCGCGAGTTCGGCTGCCGAACTGCCGCGCATGAGGTAACCGGAAGCCAGGTGGCGTCCGAGCGGCATCGGTGCCGGCGGGACGCAGCCCAGGCCGTAGGTGCGCAGCGCGCGGTGGTCGCAGATCAGCCAGGCGCGCACGTGGTCACGCCCCTGGCAGGCGCGCACCAGGTCCTGGATGAAGTCGTGGTACGAATTGGCTTCGTTGGCGAAGCGCCGGCCGGTCTGGTCCACCGCAATCACGCCGGGCTTGGCGCGGTCGATGAAGTGGGGCATCACGCCTTCCGAGCCGTCGCGCCGGAAAGTGCGCGAAACCGGTACCCATGCGGCGGCGTTCGGGATGGTCGGATCGACCCAGCCGCCGACCGATTCGGCGAGCGCGAGTCCGTCGCCGGTGTTGGCCTTAGGCGAAGGCGAGAGATGCTCGTTTCCCGTTGGCGCGTGCGCGAACAGGCGGGCGCGGCGCGCCAGGTCGTGCGGGAAGCCGCCGCAGGCGAGCACGACGCCGCGCCGCGCGCGCACCTCGACCCTCTGGCCGTCGCGTTCGACGATCGCGCCGCAGACGCGGCCATGCTCGCGCAGCAGTTCGCGCAGCGGCGCGTTCAGCCACAGTGGGACGGCCAGGTCGACCGCCGCCTTGATGAGGCGCCCGGCCAGGGCGTTGCCGTTGGTGAGCATCATGCCGCGACCGTGTTGCAGCACGTCCCAGGCGTGACGCGCGATGCGGCGCACCACGTAGGCGAATGAGGCAGGCGACTTGAAGACGCGCATGAAGTGCTTGATGTCGACACCCGAGCCGATCATGATGCCGAAGAGGGTCAGGTCCGGCAGCGGCGGCGCCAGGTTGCGGATCATGGGACCGAGTTCGCGGCCATCGAGCGGCCGAGTCAGCATGGAGCGGCCGCCAGTGACGCCGCCCGGCGCCTCAGCGTGGTAATCGGGAAAGACCGCCGGCATGTCGAACTGCAAACAGGTCTTGCTGGTGAAGAACTCTATCGCCCGCGGCCCGTGCTCGAGGAAGGCATCGACGCGCGCCGCGTCGAAATGCGTGCCCGCTTCGTGGCGCAGGTATGCGCGCGCCGCGCCCGGCGCTTCCACAATCCCTTGCTCCCGGGCCAGGTGCGTGCCGGGCACCCACAGCCAGCCACCCGAACGCGCCGTGGTGCCGCCGAAGCGCGGCTCTTTTTCGACGACCAGCACGTCCAGGCCACGAT
Organism: Burkholderiales bacterium; assembly: GCA_046160545.1. Taxonomy (GTDB): domain Bacteria; phylum Pseudomonadota; class Gammaproteobacteria; order Burkholderiales; family JAEUOS01; genus JAEUOS01. The sequence continues at coordinate 31,129 of JBJXGS010000279.1, read as the reverse complement.
GGCGGGCGGTGATCGCAGCGGCCAGGCCGGACGCGCCGCTGCCGGCAATGAGAACGTCGCATTGAAGCGTTGTCGATGGCATGGGTTGGACAGTCCAATGTGAATCGCCAAGGGTAGGCCAAGGGTGGGCTGGCGTCAATGCGATGCACCTTGCCGGTGCGTAGGGACTCAGGTAGAGTTGCGCCCCGCTCGTCAACCTACCGTTGCCTTCCGATTCCGAAAGGGTGAATCCAATGTTCATTCGCTTCGCTGCACTGCTCATAGCTGCCTCCTTTCTGTCCGGCACGGCCTTGGCGCAGGAGCGCATCCGCTTTTCCCTCGACTGGCGCATCGAAGGGCCGGTGGCGATCTTTTTCAACGCCGAACAGAAGGGCTATTTCAAGCAGGAGGGTCTGGACGTATCTCTTGACGTCGGTACCGGCTCCGCAGCGGCGGTGGCGCGGGTTGCCACAGGTGCATACGACATGTCCTTCGGCGACATGTCGGCACTTATCGAGTACTTCGCCAATACCCCCAACCCGTCGCGCATGCAGGCGGTGTACATGGTGCACGAGCAGGCGCCCGGTGCGATCTTCACCCTGAAGAAAAGCGGCATTCGCAAGGCCTCCGACCTGGCTGGCAAGAAGCTCGGCGGGCCCTCGTTCGATGCCGTGCGCAAGATGCTGCCCTTGATCGCGCGCGCCAACGGCTTTGATCCCAAGTCGGTCAGCCTGGTCACCATGGAGCCGGCCCTGCGCGAGACCATGCTGGTCAAGGGCGACGTCGACGCCATCACCGGCTTCTACTACACGCAGTTGCTCACGCTCAACGCGCGCGGTGTCAAGACCGAAGACATGCAGTGGTTCAAGTACGCCGACATGGGCATCAACAACCTGTACGGCAACGCCATCATCGCCAGCGAGCGCATGATCGCCGAGCGGCCGCGCGCCATCGCAGGCTTTGTGCGTGCGCTCAATCGCTCGCTCAAGGAGGTGATGGTCGACCCGGCCTCGGCGATGGCTGCGCTCAAGCGACGCGAGGCCTTGATCGATGAAAAACTCGAACTCGAGCGCCTGAAGCTGTTTCTTGAATTCGTCGCCACTCCGGTTGCGAAGGCCGACGGCCTGGGCGTGATTCGCAAGACCAAGCTGGAGACCCAGGTTGACGACGTGGTCGCCGCATTCGGCCTGAAGGTCAAGCCAAGCCCGGATTTGCTTTTCAACTCCAGCTTCCTGCCTTCGTCGGCCGAGCGGCGTTTTTGACGGCAGCGGCAACAGTCTCACAAAGCCGGCTCCCGCCGGCTTTTTTTTGACCCATTTGGACTGTTCGCGAAGTTGGGTTTGGCTCCCGTGCTAGCACTTGCCATAAGATGTCGACGGTTTTTACACAGACAGCGAAATCTGCGAACGATGAAAACGTAAGTAATTGATCTATAAAAGAAAGAAAAATCGGGTGTGAGTCTTGCATGGAAGGGGTCTTGTTCTGTTTCAAAAAACCACCTCCAAGGAGACAAAGATGCAAGGAACGATAAAACGCCTTCTGGGCGCAGCGCTTCTCGCTGCCGGTCTGGCAGCCGGCAGCGCGCAGGCCAATCCCTACACGGGCCTCTTCATATTCGGCGACAGTTTGTCCGATACCGGCAACCTGTCGATTTTGTCTGGCGGCGCATTTCCCGGTGGGCCGCCCTATGCTCCAGGCCGGTTTTCGGACGGCCCGGTTTGGGTGGAGCATCTCGCCGCCGGTCTGGGCCTGCCCGGTGCGTCTAATCCGTCCATTATGGGTGGCAACAACTACGCCATCGCCGGTGCGCGTACCGGAATCGGCGGGTTTCCGCCTGGGGTGGGGACCCAACTGGGCGCCTGGGGTATGCCTCCGGGCGGACCGCCGCCGGGAGGGCTGGGCGCCGGTTACGCAGCAGCGGATCCGAATGCCCTGTACGTATTGGTGGCGGGCGGCAACGACATGCGCGACGCACGTACATTCAACCCGACCCTGGACGCCGCAGGTGATGCCGGTCGCCAGGCCGCTGCGGTAACGGCCATCAACAACCTCGCGGGCGGCCTGGCCTTTCTCGCCTCGCGCGGCGCGCAGCACGTGATGATCGCCAATTTGCCCGACCTCGGCGGTTCGCCAGAGGCAGGGCTCCTCGGGCTGCAGGCTGCGTCGAGCGACGCGACCGACAGGTTCAACGCCTTGATCCCGACCTTGATGGGATTTGGGGCTGGACTTGGAATTGATATGAGGTTGCTTGACTTGGCCGGCCTGCTGGAAGACGTGGTCGACGATGCGCTCAACAACGGTGGCGCCCAGTTCGGCATTACCAACGTCAGCGCGCCTTGCGTACCGTTCCCCTTCCACGCTGGCAACGCCTGCGCGGAATCGCTCTTCTCCGACGCGTTGCATCCGTCGGCGCGTGCGCACGAACTCATCGGCGCTGCGGCGTTGCGCCTGGCCGTTCCCGAACCGGGAACCCTGGTGCTCGTGGGTGCCGCGCTGTTGCTCGTGGGTATGCGCCGTCGCGCCTGACCTGCCGTACTTGAACGCAAAACGGCCGCGCCTTCTGGCGCGGCCGTTTTTGTTTCTGGCGGGCCTCAACCGCCCAGATGCAATTGGAAGCGTGCGCCGTCGTTGAACGTGCATTCGCCGACACCCTGGGTCGGATTGGTCATCCGATAGTTGCAGCGAACGAATGCCCCGCGCGGGCTGGATGCGTTGGCGATGCCGGCGTGCAATCCGCCGCTGCTGGTGCGGGTCGCTTCACCAGACAACTGGTCGCCCTGGTAGGCGATGCTGAACACACCGCGCCCGTCGCTCGGGCTGGTGACGGTCCCGGCGATGATGCCGGTGCGCGCGGCGGCTTCGTTGGCCGGATAGAGGCGCGCGGTGAAGACGACGGGTGCCGGAGGTGCGACCGGCTGGGCCGCAGGTGCGGGTTGTGCAGGGACGGTTTGTGCAGGAGCGCCGACGGTGGTGCCGGCAGGCGGGTAGACGCGTCCGTCCGGATGCACGGGGACCACATAGCAGGCGGCCAGGAGGGGCAGGGCGGACAGCGCGGCGAGCGGAGCGCGGATGATGGTGAGAGACATCGCGAACCTCTACTTTCGGTGAGCGGGCACATGCCCGCACCGCCAATGTCGCGCGTTGCGGCGCGCCAGCCAAGCCTGGCACGCGGGGTAGCGCCGGGACACTCCGGGGGTCGCGCGCAGCGCTACCTTGGGTGGTCGGTACCGGTGCGACAAAGCATCGGCGGCCGCGACACCGGACAGCTACGCAATCACGCGCCGCCGCGAAAGCAGGAATAGCCCCAGGGCGTGAGTTTCATCGGCAGGTGATAGTGCTGTCGCATGTCGTCGATGGAGAAGCGATAGTTCACTACGTCCAAGAAAGGCCGTGTCGGCAGCGCGATGCCTGCGGCGCGATACCAGTCAGCGACGTGAAAGACAACCTCGTAGGTGCCCGCGACGATGGCCGCACTCATGAGGACGGGATCGTCGAGCACGCCGCGCGCATTGATCTGGCCCGCGCAAAGCTGCGCGCGCCCGTTGCTGACCGCATGCACTTCGACGCGCATGCCGGCGGCGACGACGCCGCGCGACACATCGACGACATGGATGGAAAGGCCACCGTTCATGATCGTTTCCTTGCAGAGGTAGGGAGTGCCAGGCCGAGTTGCGGATCGGCGAAGGCGCGGGTCAGGAATTCCACGAACACGCGGGTTCGCTCCGGAACGAAGCGCGGCGAAGCATACAGCGCATGGATTTCCTGCGCGGGTAGCGCGTAGCGCGCGAGGAGCGGCACGACCGTACCTGAGTCCAGATCCTGACGCACCACGTAGCGCGGCAGGATCGCCACACCCATGCCGGCCAGCACGGCCGCACGCACCGCCGAAAGATTGTTGGCGCGCAGGCTGCCGCGGATCGCCACCTGATGTTTCTCGCCACCGACGCCCTGCATATGCCATACGTCGTCACCCTGCACGCTGCTGTAGACCAGGCAGTTGTGCTGCTTGAGATCGGCCGGTGCGACTGGTGCCGCGTGTCGCTCCAGGTAGGCCGGGCTTGCCACCAATACCCAGGGAACCTGTCCCAGGCGACGCGCCCCAAGTGATGAGTCGGCCAGCGCTCCCATGCGCACGGCGACGTCGATGTTCTGTGCAATCAGGTCGACGAATCCGTCGTCGAAGCTCAGATCGATGCGGATGGCAGGGTGCTTTTGCGCGAATTCGAGCACCATGGGCGTCAGGATCTGGCGTCCGAAGGCCACCGAAGATGCCACCCGCAGGCGGCCGCGCGGCGCCGCACCGGTCTGCGAGACCGCGTTGGCGGCCGCCTCGAGTTCCTCCTGCACCCGCTTGCAGTGCTGGTAGTAGCCTGCGCCCGCCTCGGTCGGAGTCAGCGCGCGGGTGGTGCGGTTGAGGAGTCGCGCGCCCAGGTGTCGTTCCAGCGCGGCGATCGACTTGCTGACCGTCGGCTGGGTCATCCCCGCATCGGTCGCCGCGCGGGAAAAGCTGCCGGTCTCGACCACGCGCAGATACAGGTTCATGGCGGCCAGCAGATCCATCGGTTCGCTTGGGCTCGGAGGATTAATTCCATTTTGGCATGAATCATATGCATCCGCCCCGCCTTCTCACCGTGGCGGCACCGGCCCACACTGGCAGGCATTCATCATCTTCCATCGAGGAGACAGCCATGCCCAGAATGCGCGCCATCGACGCCGCCGTCCACGTGCTCAAGAAGGAGGGCATCACGCAGGCCTTTGGCGTGCCCGGTGCAGCGATCAACCCCCTGTACTCGGCCATGCGCAAGAACCCGGGCATCGCGCACATCCTGGCGCGCCACGTCGAGGGTGCCTCGCACATGGCCGAGGGTTACACCCGCGCCCGTGCCGGCAATATCGGCGTCTGCATCGGCACCTCGGGTCCGGCAGGGACCGACATGATCACTGGACTCTATTCGGCGATCGCCGATTCGATTCCGATCCTGTGCATTACCGGCCAGGCGCCGCGCGCCCGCCTCTACAAGGAGGACTTCCAGGCGGTCGACATCGAGTCGATCTCCAAGCCCGTGACCAAGTGGTCGGTGACTGTGCGCGAACCGGCGCAGGTGCCGCGGGTCTTTCAGCAGGCTTTTCACGTGATGCGCTCGGGCCGCCCGGGGCCGGTGCTGATCGACCTGCCGTTCGACGTGCAGATGGCCGAGATCGAGTACGACCCCGACACCTACTCGAGTCTGCCGGTCTACAAGCCCGCCGCCACCCGCGCGCAGATCGAGAAAGCGCTCGCCATGCTGGCGGCGGCCGAGCGGCCTCTGATCGTCGCCGGCGGCGGCGTCATCAATGCCGACGCCTCGCAGTGGCTTATCGAGTTTGCCGAACTCACAGGCGTGCCGGTCATCCCGACCTTGATGGGCTGGGGGTCGATTCCCGACAATCATCCGCTGATGGCCGGCATGTGCGGCCTGCAGACCTCGCACCGCTATGGCAACGCGACCATGCTCGCTGCCGACTTCGTGCTGGGCATCGGCAATCGCTGGGCCAACCGGCATACCGGGTCGATCGAGGTCTACACCAAGGGGCGCACCTTCGTGCATGTGGACATCGAGCCGACCCAGATCGGTCGGGTCTTCAGCCCCGACTACGGCATCGTCTCGGACGCCCGCGCGGCATTGCAGCTATTTGTCAGCGTGGCGGGCGAAATGCGTGCCGCAGGCACACTCCCCGAACGCGGTGCCTGGGCCGAGGAGTGCCGCGAACGCAAGCGCACCATGTTGCGCAAGACCAATTTCGACGACGTGCCGATGAAGCCGCAGCGCGTCTACCAATGCATGAACCGCGCCTTTGAGCGCGACACCTGTTACGTCTCGACGATCGGACTGTCGCAGATCGCCGCGGCGCAGTTCCTGCATGTCTACCATCCGCGTCACTGGATCAACTGTGGGCAGGCAGGCCCTCTGGGCTGGACCATTCCGGCGGCGCTCGGCGTGGTCGCGGCCGATCCCGGGCGGCGCGTCGTCGCCTTGTCTGGTGACTACGACTTCCAGTTCATGATCGAGGAACTCGCGGTGGGCGCGCAGTTCAAGCTGCCCTACATCCACATCGTCGTCAACAATTCCTACCTGGGCTTGATCCGCCAGTCGCAGCGCGGCTTCGAGATGGATTACTGCGTTGACTTGGCCTTCGACAATGTCAACGCGCCGGAACTCAAGGGCTACGGGGTCGATCATGTCGCGGTGGCCGAGGGCCTTGGCTGCAAGGCCATGCGCGTGCATCGGCAGGAGGAGATTGCACCCGCAATCAAAGCTGCCGATCGGCTGATGGCGGAATTCCGCGTCCCGGTGGTGATCGAGGTGATGCTCGAGCGCGTGACCAATATCGCGATGGGGACCGAGATTGATAACATCTCGGAATTCGAGGAATTGGCCGACAGCCTGGCCGATGCCCCTTCCGCGATTGCCGCCATGCTCGACTGACTGGAAGCCACCATGCCCCGCTTTGCCGCCAACCTCACCATGCTCTTCAATGAAGTGCCGTTCATGGAGCGCTTTGCCGCTGCGCGCGCGGCCGGCTTCGACGCGGTCGAATACCTTTTCCCGTACGAATTTGCGAAGGATGCGCTCGCTGCGGAGCTCGAAAGGCATGGCATGCAGCAGGTGCTTTTCAACCTGCCGGCCGGCAACTGGGCAGCCGGCGAGCGCGGCATCGCCTGCCATCCGGACCGGGTAGGGGAGTTTCAGGAAGGAGTCGGTCGCGCGATCGAATACGCACGCGCGCTCAAGTGTCCTCAGATGAACTGTTTGGCCGGAATTCCGCTGCAAGGAGTGGCGCGCGACAAGGCCGAGGAAACTTTCGTCGCGAATCTCAGGTTCGCCGCGACACAGCTCAAGCAGGCAGGCCTGCGGCTGGTGATCGAGCCCATCAACTACTTCGACATTCCCGGTTTCCTGGTCAACACAACCCGTCAGGGCCTCGACCTGATCAGTCGGACCGGCTCGGACAATGTATTTCTGCAGTACGACATCTACCACATGCAGCGCATGGAGGGCGAGCTGGCCAACACCATCAAGGCCAACCTGCCCATGATCAAGCACATCCAATTGGCTGACAACCCGGGGCGCAACGAGCCCGGCAGCGGTGAGATCAACTACGGCTTTCTGTTCCGCTACTTGGACGAGATCGGCTACGACGGCTGGATCGGTTGCGAGTACAAGCCCAAGTCGACGACCCAGGCGGGCCTGGGCTGGATCAAGGCCTGCGTCTGAAGCGAAACAAACAACAACAGGAAATCACAGGGAACAACATGGAAAAAGTCGGATTCATCGGTCTTGGCATCATGGGTGCGCCCATGGCCGGGCACTTGCGCGCCGCAGGCTACGAATTGTTCGTCCACACGCGCAGCAAGGTGCCGGAGGCGCTGATTGCAGCCGGCGCCGTCGCCTGCGCCTCGGGCCGCGAGGTGGCCACGCGCGCCGACATCATCATCACCATGGTGCCCGACACGCCGGATGTCGAGAAGGTCCTGTTCGGCGCGGGCGGCGTCGCCGAAGGCATCTCGGCCGGCAAGGTCGTCATCGACATGAGCTCGATCGCGCCGGTGGAAACCAAGGATTTCGCCAAGCGCATCAACGCACTGGGCGCGCAATACATCGATGCCCCGGTCTCGGGCGGCGAGGTCGGCGCCAAGGGCGCCACGCTCACCATCATGTGCGGCGGCGAGGCTGCCACGTTCGAGCGCGTCAAGCCGCTGTTCGAGAAGATGGGCAAGAACATCACATTGGTTGGCCCCAACGGCGCCGGCCAGATCTGCAAGGTGGCCAACCAGATCATCGTTGCGCTGACCATCGAGGCGGTCGGCGAGGCGATGGTGTTCGCATCCAAGGCCGGAGCCGATGTCGCCAAGGTGCGCGCGGCGCTGATGGGGGGGTTGGCGACCTCGCGCATCCTCGAACTGCACGGCGAGCGCATGATCAAGCGCACCTTCAACCCGGGCTTTCGCATCGAACTGCACCAGAAGGACCTGAACCTGGCCTTGTCGAGCGCCCGCGCCTTGGGAGTCGCGTTGCCCAACACTTCGACCGCGCAGCAGCTCTTCAACACCGCCGCCGCGCTCGGGTCTGGCAAGCTGGACCATTCGGCCATGGTGCACGCCCTCGAAGCCATGGCCGCGCACAAGGTGGCTCCGGACGCGTGAGCGCGCCCCGCGACCTGCTGCGCGCGATGTTCGAGGCTGCCGTGGCGGCCGCCGACCCGGCGCGCGTGCTGTCGCGCCACCTTCCTCCGCCGCCGGCAGGCGATACGGTCGTGATCGGCTTCGGCAAGGCTGCGGCCAGCATGGCTGCGGCATTGGAAGACGCCATCGATGCGCAGTGGCCGGCAGCGGCGGGCGCGCGCGTGCGCGGCGTGGTCGTCGCGCGCTACGGCCACGTCGTTGCCACCCGCACCATCGGTGTGCTCGAAGCCAGCCATCCGGTGCCGGATGCGGCCAGCGTCGCCGGGGCGCGCGCGCTTTTCGCTGCCGTCGCCGGCCTGCGCGCGCAGGATCTGGTGATCTGTCTGGCCTCCGGCGGAGGGTCGGCGGTGGTTTCGCTGCCCGTCGACGGCGTCAGTCCGGAGGAGAAGCGCGCACTGAACGTCGCGCTCCTCAACGCCGGTGCCGGCATCGACGAAATGAACTGTGTGCGCAAGCACGTCTCGGCGATCAAGGGCGGCCGCCTTGCCGCAGCCTGTGCGCCGGCCAGCGTGGTCACGCTGGCCATATCGGATGTACCGGGTGATGATCCCGCCGTCATCGCCTCGGGTCCGACCGTGGCGGACGCGACCACGCTGGCCGACGCGCGGGCCATTCTGGCGCGCTATCGCATCGATGCCGGCCCGTCGATCGCCCGCGCCCTTGAAAACGCCGCCAACGAGACCGTCCACCCTGGCGACGCCCGGCTTGCCGGCGCACGTTGTGAAGTCGTGATCGCCCCGCGCTTCTCGCTCGCCGCCGCGGCCAGCGTTGCTCGCCAGCATGGCGTGACCCCGCTGATCCTGGGCGACACCATCGAAGGCGAAGCGCGCGAAGTGGCCAAGGTCATGGCGGCGATCGCGCTGAGCTGCAAGGCGCACGGCGCACCGGTAGCGCCGCCTTGCGTCATCCTCTCAGGGGGCGAGACCACGGTAACCGTGCGCGGAGGCGGCTCGGGCGGACGCAACCAGGAGTTCGCTCTCGGTCTGGCTCTTGCACTCAAGGGTGCATCGGGCATACACGCTCTGGCGGCAGATACCGACGGCATCGATGGCGTATGTGACGCCGCGGGGGCCTTCGTTGCCCCGGACACGCTGGCGCGCGCCGCATCAGCTGGTTTCAACGCGGCCAGACGGCAGCAGGACAACGACTGCTACCCGCTCTTCGATGCGATCGGCGACCTGCTGCGCACCGGGCCCACGCTCACCAATGTGAACGACTTCCGCGCGATCTTCGTGGATCGATGACGCGCGTCCGGAGCGGATCTCTAGCTACGAAACGAGGAATCGAGGCGGTCCAGTTTTTTCAGCAGCTCCGGCCAGATCAGGTCGCTGGCGAACGCGCGACCCGTGCATGGATCCGCTTGCCACATGCGTTGCGCCACGCCTGCGTCGATGCGCGTCAAAGCCGTGCCGCCGGCCTGCGCCAGCACCTGCGCACGGCAGGCGCGCTCGAAGTCCCACATCAGCAGATAGGCGTCGGCCGGCGTGGCGCCGAGCGTGACCAGGCCATGGTTGCGTAAAACCAGATGATGCGCGGTCGCTGCCTCGCGTGTCAGGGTCGCGCGCTCGGCTTGGTCCATGACGAGGCCGCCGTAGGCGTGGTACGCGATCGATCCCAGCGGATAAAGCGCGTGCTGCGAGATCGGCAGCAGTCCGTCGGCCTGCGCCGACACGGCTATGCCGGCCTCGGTGTGGGTGTGCAGGACGCAGTGCGCGTCGGGGCGCGCAAGGTGCAGGGTCTGGTGCAGCACGAAGCCGCCCTGGCTGATGCGGTGGCGCGACTCGCCGACAATGTTGCCGGCAAGGTCGATCTTGACAAGGTTTGACGCGCTGATATTTGCAAACAGCACGCCAAAGGGGTTGATCAGAAGATGGTCGTTCAGGCCCGGTATGCGTGCCGTGACGTGAGTGAAGATGAGGTCGTCCCAGCCGTTCATCGCGATCAGCCGGTAGACCGCGGCCAGGTCGACACGGGCGCGCGCCTCTGCGTCGTTCATCGCAGGGGCGGCGTGTAGCTCTCGAAAAACTCCAGCAGGACGCGGGTCGAGACCTCGGCATCCTCCGGTGTCATGGTTTCGTCGGGATGATGGCTGATGCCGTTGTTGCCGCAGCGCACGAAGAGCATGGCTGTCGGGCACAGGGCCGGAAATGCCATCGCGTCGTGCCCGGCACCCGAGGGCAGGTGGCGCACGGCGGTGCCCTGCGCCGCGATGGCGCGCGCGAACTGCGCCTGCAGCCCGGGGTCGCAGGGTGCCGCGTCGGCGTCATAGAGGCGACTCACGGCGACCTTGGCACCACGCCGCGAGGCGATCTGCGTCAGGCGTGCCTCGAACGCGGCGACGGCCGCGCGTCTGGCGGCGTCGTCGCCCGAGCGCACGTCGATGCTGAAATTCACATCCTGCGGGATCACGTTGATTGCGCCGGGCTTGGCATCGATCATGCCGACGGTGGCGACCAGGCCACCCTGGTCGCGATTGTCTTCGGCGTACTCCTCGATGGCCAGGATCATCTCCGCCGCCGCGGTCAAGGCGTCCTGGCGGGCGCCCATGGGTACTGTCCCGGCATGCCCGGCCAGTCCTGTCACCGCCACGCGCAAGCGTGTGGCTCCGGCGATTGCGGTGACCACGCCGACTGCCAGGCCCTCGCCCAGCAGCACCGGGCCCTGCTCGATGTGCGACTCGACAAAGGCGGCGAGCTTGCCGCGCCGGTCGACGCTCGACCACGCATCGGGATCACCGCCGAAGTCACGAATAGCTTCGCGCATGGATACGCCGCCGGCATCGGTCTTGTCCAGCCAGGCGGGATCGAAGGCGCCGGCCATCGCCTTGCTGCCGATCAAGGTGACGCCGAAACGCACCCCTTCCTCGTCTCCAAAGCCGACCACTTCAAGGGAATAGGGCAGGCGCTTGCCGCGCGCGGAAAGGTCCTTGACACAGGCGATCGCGGTAAGGATGCCGTACAGGCCGTCATAGCGGCCCGCGTTGCGCACGCTGTCCTGGTGCGACCCGGTCATGACCACCGGGGCGTCAGGGTCAAGCGCCGCATAGCGCCCCACGATGTTGCCCAGGGCGTCGATGCCGGCCTGCATGCCTGCATCGGTCATGAGATCGATCAGGTAGTCGGCCGCCTGACGATGCTCGCGCGACAGATAGGTGCGCGTGATGCGCGGCGCATCCTCGGTGAAGGCCGCCAGTGCATCGGCCTGGCGCATCAGCGCGGGCCCGAACTTCACAGCCGCGCCCGCGTTGTCATGCCCGCACCTGTTCATCCAGCCGCCAGCGCGTGATCTTCTCTATGTTGGCCAGGCAAGCCTCGAACTCGTCAGCAGCCGGGTTCTCCAGACGTTCGGAAAAGAGGCGAATGATGCCGGCGCGATCCATGAACTTGACCGCAGCGATGAACGGCCAGCCGAACTTCCTGTTGTAACGCGCGTTCAGGTCCTTGAGATGCGCCAGTTCTTCGGGGGAGCAGGCGGTCAGGCCCGAGCGGGTTTGCTCGTTGGTCGAATCGGTCGTCAAGGTGCCCGCGACCATGGCACGACCGGCCAGTTCCGGGTGGGCGCGCAACAATCCCAGTTGCCGTTGATGCGATGCCGCGCGCATCGCGCCTACCATCGCGGCGTGCAGCGCGGCCACATCAGCGAAGGGACGCGCTTCCCAGGCGGATTCGGCCACCCAGGACGAGTGCTCGAAGATGCCGCCCAAGCGGGCGACAAAGTCAGCGCGCGTTGTCGCGTTGAGCGCGGCCAGGCTATGGGTCATGCAAGTGCCTCTTTCAGGTCGCTGGCCTGGGGCACATCCTCCCTGAGCACGAGGTCGTTCTCGACGTCGCTCAAGTGCACCTGCATGAGCTTGACGGCACGCCCGGCGTCGCGCGCCTCAAGCGCCTCCATGAATTCGACATGTTCGTCGAAGGACTCGGTGGCGCCGCGCGTGTTTTGGTAGAAGAGGGTGATCAGCGAAGTACGCGCAACGAGTTCTTCGACCAGTTCGGCCATCACCTCGTTGCCGGCCAGGCGCGCAAGCACGTTATGGAAGTCGCCCAGGAGGCGGTTGCGCTGGTGCACGCTATCTTGCTCAAGGGCCTGTTTCTGTTGCGCCATGTGCTGCCGCAACACAGTCAATTCACGCTCTCCGGCGCGCTCGATGAAGCGGGCTACCAGCGCGCCCTCGACGGCGCGGCGCGCCTCGAAGACTTCGCGGGCTTCGCGGACCGAGGGCTGTGCGACAAAAGCGCCCCGCCCGGGAATCAGCGTGACCAGCTTGTCGGACGAAAGCTGGAACAGCGCCTGGCGCACCTTGGTGCGCGAGACACCGAAGATCTCGCCCAGCGCTTCCTCACCGAGCTTGGTACCGGGCGCCAGACGGTGCGAGCCGATAGCCTCGGCAACGCGCTCGTAGATCGCGGCCGAATCGACCTGGGCGGCGGCCTTGCCCCGGCGTGCAGCTTTCAATTGATTCATGCTGGCGCGGCCGGGTGAGTGGCGCTCCAGTGCCGGGCGATATCGATGCGCCGGCATACCCACACATCGGCGTGGCTTTCGACGTGATCGAGGAAGCGGCGCAGTGCGGCGATGCGTCCGGGCTTGCCGAGCACGCGGCAGTGCATTCCGATCGACATCATTTTGGGTCGGTCCAGTCCGCTCGGGTCGCCTTCAGCGTAGAGAACGTCGAAGCTGTCGCGCAGGTACTGGAAAAACTGCTCGCCCGAGTTGAAGCCTTGCGGCGCGACAAAGCGCATGTCGTTGGCGTCCAGCGAATAGGGAACGATGAGTCGCTGGATCGTGCTGCCGTCGGATTTGCCAACCGGCATCCAGAAAGGCAGGTCGTCGCCGTAGTAGTCGCTGTCGTATTCGAAGCCGCCAAGATCGGCCACCAGGCGCTTTGTATTTGGTGAATCGCGACCGGTGTACCAGCCAAGCGGCCATTTGCCGGCGGTCATGCCGCGGACGATGTCGGTGCCGATGCGAATATGTTCGCGCTCAGTAGCCTCTTCCATGAACTGATGATGGATCCAGCGCCAGCCGTGGCAGGCGATCTCATCACCCCGTTCCACGAATGCAGCGACGAGCTCAGGGTGACGTTCCAGGGCCATCGAGACACCGAATACGGTTAGCGGCATCTTGCGCCGTTCGAATTCGCGCAGCAGGCGCCAGACACCGGCGCGAGAGCCATACTCGTAAAGCGACTCCATCGAAAGGTGTCTGGCCTCATAGGCCTGTGCGCCGATGATCTCCGAAAGAAAGGTTTCCGAGCCGGGATCACCGTGCAGCACGCAGTTCTCGGCACCTTCTTCGTAGTTGAGGACGAAGTTGAGCGCAATACGCGCGCCGCCCGGCCAGCGCGCATGGGGTGGGTTTCGGCCATAACCGATCAGGTCGCGCGGGTAGACCTCGCAAGATTGATCAGCAGCCGATTCGGCGGGATTGGCGACTTGGGGCATGCGGATTGCTGGTGTTGAGGGGGTGACAGTCGGTGAATATTTGTATACAATGATTATATGTATTGTACACAAAATGCCATGACGCGGGTGCTGTTCAGCAGTCGCGCCGTGCGAATTGCGACAAGGAGTCGGATGTGAATGAGGAAAGTGTAGCGCAGGGGCGCATCGCGGCTCTATTGGCCGGCTGGCGGGCTGAGCAGACCGAGTTTCTCGCCGCACTGGTCAGAGCACCTTCCGACAATCCGCCGGGCGACTGCGCGCCCCATGGGGAGGTTGCGGCCACGTACCTCGCTGCCATGGGGTTTTCGGTCGAGCGTCATGCGGTGCCGCAGGACGCCGTCGCCGCCTACGGCATGAAAAGCGCGACCAATCTCGTGATCCGCGAGAAATTCGGGCAAGGTGGCCCGACGGTTGCCCTCAACGCTCACGGCGACGTCGTGCCGCCCGGGCTCAATTGGACCACTGACCCTTACGGCGCCGAGATCCGCGACGGATGGATGTACGGGCGCGGTGTCGCGGTGTCGAAATCCGACTTCGCCACCTATGCGTATGCCCTGCGGGCGCTCAAGGCCAGCGACGCCAGGCTCGCGGGGACGGTCGAACTGCACTTTACGTACGACGAGGAAGCCGGTGGCGCGATCGGACCGGAATGGCTCATCACGAACGGCATCAGCAGGCCCGATTTCGCGATCTCGGCCGGCTTTTCCTACGCGATCACGACCGCGCACAACGGCTGCCTGCATCTGGAAGTCGAGTGCATCGGCAAGAGCGCGCACGCGGCAAAGCCGGAGACAGGGTATGACGCGCTGCATGCGGCCACCGACATCATGTCCGCGCTCTACGCTCTGCGCAAGACCTATGCCGCGCGCAAGTCGCGTGTGCCGGGAATCGATCATCCGACGCTCACCATCGGCCTGATCGAAGGGGGCATCAACACCAATGTCGTGCCGGACAACGTCAAATTCCGCATCGACCGGCGCATCATCCCGGACGAGAATCCCGAGGGCGTCGAGCACGACCTGATCGAGTTTATTCGCCAGGCTGCCGAATCGCATCCGACCATCCGCGTGCGCACGCGACGCATCATCCTGGCGCGACCGTTCGTGCCTCTCCCGGGACAGGAAAAGCTGGTCGCGGCGCTGCAGTCGGTCGCGCGCAGCGTGCTCGGGGAAGAGATTTTTCCGGTCGGTTCCCCGTTGTACACCGATGCGCGGCACTACAGCGCCGCCGGCATCCCGACCGTGCTTTATGGGGCTGGGCCGCGCTCGATGCTCGAAGCCAATGCACATCGCGCCGATGAACGGGTGCTTCTGGATGACGTGTTCAAGGCCACCGAGGTCGTGGCCGGCGCGCTTGCCGTTATGCTTCGTGCCTGACGCCCCACCATTCCCGAGACGCACATGGCCAAGCTCTCCACCCACATCCTCGATACCGTACACGGCCGGCCGGCCCCGCAGGTCAAGATCGAATTGTTCTCCCTCGATGGCGTGTCGCAGACGCTGATCGCGACAGTGCGTACCAACGCCGACGGCCGCACGGACCGCCCTCTTCTGGAGGGCGCGGCGGTGCGGCGCGGCCGTTACCGCCTGGTGTTCCACGTCGGCGAGTATTTCCGGCAGGCGGGCTTGACAATGCCGGATCCGGCCTTCATCGATATCGTGCCAGTCGACTTCGGCATCGCCGAGGATGGTGGCAACTACCACGTGCCGCTGGTATGTTCGCCGTGGACCTACTCGACCTATCGCGGCTCCTGAGACCGCACCCACGCCATGCAAGCTGAATACGCCTACGTCCTCGAGTACCTGAATTTCGCCCTGCGCTGGTTGCACATGATCGCCGGCATTGCCTGGATCGGCGCGTCCTTGTACTTCGTCTGGCTCGATTCGAGCCTCCGGCCACCCAAGGATGCGCCCTCCAAAGAAATCGGCATCGGTGGCGAAGTCTGGGCCCTGCATGGCGGCGGCTTCTACCGCGCGCAGAAATTCAGCGTTGCACCGCCTGAGCTGCCAACCCCGCTGCACTGGTTCAAGTGGGAGGCGTACACGACCTGGCTTTCGGGATTCGCACTCCTGGTGCTGATCTACTACATGCAGGCCGACGTGTACCTGATCGACAGGAGCGTGCTCGACCTGACGCCCGTCGCCGCGGTGTCGCTGGGGCTGGGTTCGCTCCTCATTACGTGGATCATCTACCACCTGATGTGCCTGTCACCCCTGGGCAAGAACGAACCACTCCTGGCCGGCATCATGTTTGTGCTGCTGGGTTTTCTTGCCTATGGATTCACCCACGCATTCTCGGGGCGCGGCGCCTTCATCCACTTTGGCGCCGTCATCGGCACCATCATGGTGGCCAACGTGCTCTTCGTGATCATTCCCGGGCAGAAGGAAATGGTGCGCGCCAAAGAGGAGGGGCGTGCCGTCGATCCTATCTACGGCCAGATGGGCAAGCAGCGTAGCGTCCACAACACCTATTTCACGCTGCCAGTGCTGTTTGTCATGATCAGCAACCATTACGCCGGATTCACCAACCATCGCCACGCCTGGGCCATCCTGATGGCGATTTCACTGGCCGGCGCGTTGATCCGCCTGTATTCGGTATTGAGTCACCGCGGCGAGAAGCGCCATATGCTGTGGATGACGGGCTACGCCATCCTGATCGGCCTGTTTGTCGCCCTGTGGCCCAAGCCTGTCGATCCATCGCTGGCGGCTTCGGTCAGGTTTGCCGATATCAAACGCGTCATCGATGCCAAGTGCACCGTCTGCCATGCGGCCAAGCCAACCTTTCCAGGGTTCGCCGCGCCGCCCAAGAACGTGCTGATGGAAACACCCGAGCAATTGCGTACGCTGGCAGCGCAGATCAATCAGCAGACCGTGATGACGCGCGCGATGCCGCCGGGCAACCTGACCCAGTTGAGCGACGAAGAACGCGCGCTGATCGGGGCGTGGATCGCCGGTGGGGCGAAGGTGCAATAGCAGCACGCGCGGCGCGGTTTGGTCGCAGCTGAATCGCAGCTCAATCGCGGGTGAGCGCGCCGCGCCAGATTCAGCCCGGGGAGATCAGACGGACAGGCGCGGTGCCCAGGCGAGTGACAGGCCCGCAGCCAGCGCGGCCAGAACCGCCGCTAGTCCGGCCATCAAGGCCGTGACCTCGGTCTCCTTCTTCTCCATCGAGAACTTGGTCGAAAGGTTCTCGTAGACCTTGGCGAGTTCGCCGGCACTGGAAGCATGGAAATACTCCGCGCGCGTCAAGCTGGCAATTGCCTTCAAGGTCTCGGAATCGAACTGCATGTACATCGACATGCCGTCGAAGTTGACCATGCCTCCGGCAGCCGAGCCGAAGCCGACGGTGAAGACACGTACACCGCGATCGGCCGCCATGCGCGCGGCGTCCAGCGAGTCCGGACCGGTGGTGCGCCGACCGTCGGTGAGTAGCACGATCGCTGCTGACGGATAGGACCCGGGCGGGACGGGAGTAAAGGGCTTGGTTTCGGCCTTTTTCTCGGACTTGCGTTCCGCCATGCCGCGTCCGCTCGCAAACGCCCGGCCGAACAGCGCCGACTCGATGTCTATTCCAGCATCGGGGAACAGCGCCGCCAACGAGACGATGATGCCGCTGCCGATCGCGGTGTGGCGCTGCATCTCGAAGCGGTCGATCGCCGCCGTCAGTTCCTCGCGGTCACGGGTGGGCGCCTGCACCAGTGCAGCGGTGCCGGCGAAACTGACGATACCGACTCGCACATCGGCGGGGATGTTCTGCACGAACTCCTTGGCGGCGGTTTGCGCGGCGACCATGCGGCTGGGCTGCACATCGGTGGCGCGCATGGAAAGCGACACATCGATGGCCAGGATGAGTGTCTTGTGCTCGGCCGGCAGGATCACCATCGCGGTCGGGCGTGCCGTCGCGAGCAGCGCGACGATGATCGCCAGCAGAAAAAGCGCCGGCGGCACGTGGCGCTTCCAGCGCTGGCCCGGACGCATTGCTTCCTTGACGATGTCCAGGCTGGCAAAGCGCAACGCGCGTCTGTGGCGACGGATCAGCGCGACGTATGCAGCAGCCAGAAGCGGCGCTGCCAGAAGCACCCAGAGATATTGCGGCCACAGGAAGCTCATCGCGACTCCAATCCGATCGACCGCGGACGAGGGCGATTGCCACGCCGGGTGCGGAGTTGAGATTTTCTACTCTATCACCGAACCCGCGGCGGCTGGCATAGAATCCGCCTCCCGCCGCGGGTGACCGCGCGCTCTTTGCCAAGCAAGGTATAGACCATGGACACCGACAGCATCGCCAGCGAACTTCTTGCCGCACGGTTGAAGAGCCGACAATTGCCGCCGTTCTCCGAGGCTTCGGCGACCTTCGGGACGGCCCAGGCCTACGACGTGGCTGCCGAGATCCTCAAGCGCCGGCGCGCCGCAGGTGAGACGGTTGTCGGGCGCAAGATCGGCTTTACCAATCGCGGCATCTGGGACGAATACGGCATCGATGCACCAATTTGGGGCTACGTGTATGACAGCACGATTCGCCATGCGCCGGAGAATCGCGGTGTGCAGTCACTCAAGGGGTCGATGGAGCCCAAGATCGAGCCGGAATTGGTGCTGGGCATGCGCGCCGCGCCGCGCCCCGGAATGAGCGAAGAAGAACTGGCCGAGTGCATCGAGTGGATCGCACACGGATTCGAGATCGTGCACTCGGTCTATGCGGGCTGGAAAATGCGCGTCGAGGACACCATCGCCGCGTTCGGCATGCACGGGGTGCTCATCGTGGGCACACCGCGTCTGGTGCAAAGTGCCGCCGGACTCAATCGGGACCTGGTGCGCGAACTCCGGTCATTCAAGGTCTCGCTGTTTTGCAACGGCCAGTTGCGCGATTCGGGCGTCGGCTCGAACGTCCTGGGCAGCCCGCTCCTGGCGTTGAAGCACATGGTGGACATGCTCGGGCGCCTGCCGCAACACAAACCCGTGGCTGCCGGCGAGATCATTACCACTGGAACGCTCACTGCGGCAATGCCGATTCGCGCTGGTGAATCCTGGCACACCGCGTTTACCGGCCTCGACCTGCCCGGCCTATCGGTGCGTTTCGCCTGAACCCTGTGCCCACAATTCCAGACAGGGCTTGCGGGCAAGCCCGCGACCGGCGCGGGCCGGTCTCCTGGGCCTACTTGGCGCCGAAGAGCTGCTGCAACTCGCCAGACTGGTACATCTCTGTCAGGATGTCCGAGCCGCCGACGAATTCGCCGTTGACGTAGAGCTGTGGAATGGTCGGCCAGTTGGCGAATTCCTTGATGCCCTGGCGGATTTCCGGGTCTTCCAGCACGTTGACGGTCGTCGGCGCCTCAACTCCGCACAGCTTGAGGATCTGGATGGCGCGCGCCGAGAACCCGCATTGCGGAAACGTCGGCGTCCCCTTCATGAACAGCACGACGGGGCTGGAACTGACGGTCTGGCGAATGCGCTCCTGGGTATCCATGCTGACCTCGCTGAAATGGGATGGTGAGAGAGTTCTATTTTAGCAAGCCCTGCAGCACTTGCTTATCCGGGAAAACGCGCCTCGGTTACCCGCTCCAGCCCGGCCAGGTCACAATGGGTCGAAACGCAGTCAAGCCCGGCTGCGAGCATGAGTTCGCGCACCGTCCGGGCCTGGTCGTAGCCGTGCTCGAGAATCAGGCACCCACCCGCATGAAGGTGCTGCGCGGCACCGCCTACGAGCACGCGCAGGCAGTCGAGGCCGTCGTCGCCGCCGATGAGTGCTGTGCGCGGCTCGAAGCGCAGGTCACCCTGTGCCGGATGCGGGTCGGCTGCGGCGATGTAGGGGGGGTTGGCCACGATGACCCCGAAGCGCAGGCCTTGCAGCGGCGCGTACCATGACCCTTGCCGGAACTCCACTCGTTGTGGTGCCAGGGCCAGCGCGTTGTCGCCGGCGACGGCCAAGGCGTCAGTGCAGAGTTCGACAGCGGTGATTTGCGCATGCGGCAGTTCGCAGGCGAGAGTGACGGCGATCGCACCGCTGCCGGTGCCGAGGTCAGCGATGCTGACAGCCTGCCAGCCGCTGACGGCGGCGAGTGCGCGTTCAACGAGCAATTCCGTCTCTGGCCGCGGGATCAGAACGGCCGGCGACACCTTGAACGGACGGCCGAAGAATTCACGGGCGCCCAGCAGGTAGGCCACCGGCTCTCCGGCGGCGCGGCGCGCGGCAAGCACGCGAAAGCGCGCCTCGGCCTCCGGCAGGACGTCGCGCTCAGGAAAGGCCGCCAGGATGGCGTCGGGTACGGCGCTCGTGCGTGACAGCAGCAGGCGCGCCTCGCGCGGCGCCACGGGCGCTCCGGCAAGCAGTTCGCCGACCGTCGCCACGCGCGCTCAGGCTTCGGACATGGCCGCCAGCTGCTCGGCCTGATGCTCGGCGATGAGCGCGCCCACCAGATCGTCCAGGTCGCCGTCCATGATCGAGGCGATCTTGTAGAGCGTCAGGTTGATGCGGTGGTCCGTCACGCGCCCCTGCGGAAAATTGTAGGTGCGGATGCGCTCGGAGCGGTCGCCCGAGCCGATCAGGCTCTTGCGTGTGGCTGCTTCCTTGGCCTGGGCCTCGCGGGTTTCCCGGTCCTTGATGCGCGCGGCCAGCACCGCCATGGCGCGGTCCTTGTTCTGGTGCTGCGAGCGGCCGTCCTGGCACTCGGCGACGATCCCGGTCGGCAGGTGCGTGATGCGCACGGCGGACTCGGTCTTGTTGACGTGCTGGCCGCCTGCGCCCGAGGCACGAAAGACGTCGACGCGGATGTCCTCGGGGCGGATGTGCACGTCTGCCACCGCATCGGCCTCGGGCATGACCGCCACGGTGCAGGCCGAGGTATGAATGCGGCCCTGCGCCTCGGTCTCCGGAACCCGCTGGACACGATGACCACCGGACTCGAATTTCAGACGCGAGTAGGCGCCGCTGCCGACCAAGCGCACGATGACTTCCTTGTAGCCGCCCAGGTCCGACGCGCTCTCGGAGACCAATTCGACCTGCCAGCGGTTGCGTTCGGCGTAGCGTGTGTACATGCGAAACAGGTCGCCGGCGAAGAGCGCCGACTCGTCGCCGCCGGTGCCGGCACGGATCTCGAGAAACAGGTTGCGTTCGTCGTTCGGATCGCGCGGCAGCAGGGCACGTTCGAGATCCTTTTCCAGCGTTGCCAAGTCGCTGCGCGCCTGGCCGATTTCTTCTTCTGCAAAGGACTTGGATTGCGGGTCGCCCAGCATTTCCTGCGCCGCCGCCAGGTCGTCCTCACGCGCGCGCCAGCGACGGAACAATTCGACCACCGGGGTGATCTCGGCGTGCTCGCGGGTGAGCCTGCGGTAGGACTCCATGTCGCGGGTCGCCGATTCGGCCGACAGCAGGGCGTCGAGTTCGTCGACGCGCCGCGCCAGGTTCTCGAGCTTGGCGGACATGCTGGGTTTCATGGTGGCGATGCAGATGCGCCGGCCGTGCCCGCTGTGGGCGCACCGGCGAGGTTGCTAGAGCTTGTAAAGGGTCTCGACCAGCGCGGCGGATGCGGCGCGCGTCGTCGCATCAGCCGAGGAGAGCGCCGCGGTCGGGTTATGCATGAGCTTGTTGGTCAGCGTATGGCTCAGTTGTTCGACGATCTCGCGCGGGTCGCGGCCGGACTTGAGTGCCTTGAGAGCGCGCTCGAGTTCGCTGGCACGCGCTGTCTCGGCCTGCTCGCGCAGGCGCCGGATCAGAGGTGCCTGGCCTCGCGCATCCAGCCAGTGCATGAAACCCTGCACGCGGGTCTCGATGATCGCCTCAGCCTGATGCACCGCACCGCGGCGTGCCTCGACGCCTTCCTGTACGACCTCAGCCAGGTCATCGACGGTGTAGAGGTACACATCGCCCAACTGCGCAGCCTCCGGTTCGATGTCACGCGGCACGGCCAGGTCGACCATGAACATGGGCTTGCGCCGGCGCGACTTGAGCGCGCGCTCGATCAATCCCTTGCCGAGGATGGGCAGCGACGATGCGGTGCACGAGATGACGATGTCGAAGCGCGCCAGTTCGGCCGGCAGGTCGGCCAGGCGCAGTGCCTGTCCGCCGAAGCGCGCTGTCAGGCGCTGAGCGCGTTCCACGGTGCGGTTGGCGAATGCCAGCGAGCGCGGCCCCTGCGCTGCGAAATGCGTTGCCGCCAGCTCGACCATTTCGCCTGCGCCGATGAATAGCACGCTGGTCTCTGCGACCGACGGAAAGATGCGCTCGGCCAGGCGTACCGCGGCTGCAGCCATCGAAACTGAACTCTCGCCGATCGCGGTCTGGCTGCGCACTTCCTTGGCGACCGCGAACGAACGTTGAAAGAGCTGGTGCAAATAGGTGCCCAGCGCGCCGGCGTCGGCCGCGTTGCGCGCCGCGTCCTTCATTTGCCCGAGGATCTGCGGTTCGCCCACGACCATCGAATCCAGCCCGGCCGCGACCCGGAACGCATGCCTTACCGCCGAATCCTGATCCAGGGTGTAGAGGTGCGGTTGCAGTTCGGCAGGGTCCAGGCGGTGATAGCGTGCCAGCCAGTCAATCGCGTCGGGCGCAAAGCGTGGGCCGCGGTCGGTGGCGCAATACACTTCGGTGCGGTTGCAGGTTGAGAGTATCGCTGCTTCGCGCGCATGGCGAGCACCCAAAAACCCGGTCAGCGCGTCGCGCAGGCGTTCGACCTCGAATACCACCCGCTCGCGCAATTGCAGCGGCGCAGTGTGGTGGTTGAGGCCAATGGCGGCGAGATGCATCGTGGGTGTGCAGCGGGGCGCTGCTGTGAAGCGCGAAGGGACGCCGAATTATAGAGGCACGTCGGCCACCGCAGGCAGCACCACGGTGAAGGTGCTGCCGCGGCCGGGTTCACTTTGCACTTCGATGTCTCCCCCGTGTTTTTCGATCACTGTCTTGACAAAGGCCATGCCCAACCCTGCCCCCTGGGCGCGCGGCTGGCCGGGCTCGGAAAAGCGCTGGAAGCGCTGGAACAGCTTGGCCTGGTTTTCCTTGGAGATGCCGTAACCCTGGTCGGTGATGGTGCAGACGTGGTGGACGGCGTCGCCGTCGCGGCGTTCGCCGACGCGTACTTCGACACGGGTCTTTTCGGGGCTGTACTTGATCGCGTTGGTGAGCAGGTTGATCAAAGCCCGCGACAGGAGAGGTTTATCGACCTTGACCGGCAGGGGTTCGCCGTCCCAGGCCAGGGCGACCTTGATCGATTTCTGCTCGGCGGCGGTCCATACCTCGTCGACCGCTTCTTCAGCCAGGTTGCCGAGATCCTCGACGGTCGGTTCATGCGCCTTGGTTTCGGCGCGCGCCAGTTGCAGGAACTGCTCCGACAAGGACAGAGTGCGCCGCGCATATTGCTCGATACGCCGATGCACATCCTCCTTGGGGTTGTCGTCCGGATCGAGTTCGTGCAGTTCCAGGAGAGCGATGATCGAGCTCTGGGGCGAGCGCATGTCGTGCGACAGGAAGGCCAGCACCTCCTCGCGCGCGCGCTCGGCGTTGCGCAGTTCGGTGATTTCGGCAAAGCTCACGATCCAGCCGACCTGCTCGCCCGTGGTGCCGCTGACCCGGGCGCAGCGTGCCAGGAGAGAGCGTTCATTGCCCGTGAGGCATTCCAGCGAGCGGGCTGGTTCGTCTTCTGCAGGTGGTTCGGCCAGCAGCTTGAGCGCCTCCCAGTCCGGCGCAGGGTCCATTGGCGTGCGGCCCGACAGGCGCGCCGCAATGTCCGCAACGCTGCGGCCTTCGACCGGGCCGCTGCCGGCGAACAGTTCCGCGGCCGCATGGTTGGCAAGCAGCACCCGGCCATCGCCATCTGCAACCAGTGTCGCGTTGGGCAGGCTGGCCAGGGTGTCGGAGACAAAGCGGCGCGCCTGGCGCAGGCGGTCGGCGGCGCCGGCCAACGCGTGGATGCGCGCCTCCAGCGGATTGGCGTGCAGGGCCGCCGGTGACGCCTGTCCCGGCATGATGCGCGGTTCCGCGGCGAGACGGCGGAACTCCTCGCCAAGGTACTGCATCGTGGCTTCCAGGCGGCGCCAACTCCACAGCGGGTAGGCAGCGGCCATGCACAGCATGCCCGCTGCCGGGGCCATGGCGATGCCCTGGCCAAGCAGCAGCCACAAGACGACCGGCATGGCGATCAAGGCTACGGCCACGACCGCCAAAGCGCGTCGCGGGGAGAGCCGATACAGCGCAACCATGACCAGCAGCACCGGCAGGACGTTGAGCAATGCATTGAGCAGTCGCGGCAGGGGCACGATGGTGCGGCCGGCGCCGAGCGCCGTGTACAGGTTGGCGTTGATTTCGACGCCCGGCATGAGACGTGAGTGCCCGGTCACCGGGGTCGGGTAGGCGTCCCCCAATCCTGCGGCGGTCGCGCCCACCAGCACGGTCTTGCCGGCCAGACGCGCGGTGTCGACGCGTCCTTCGAGCACATCCACGTAAGAGACGCGCGGTACGCTGCCGGCCGGACCCAGGAACGGAAAATGCACCCAGAAGTCGCGTTGCCAGCGTGCGCTTGCGTCCGGACCCGGATTGCGCAGGCCCGGCACGTTCGACCCGACGCTGCCCTTGCCGACTTCGCGCAGCGCCAGCGAAAAGTGCGAGTACTTGCGCGCTGCGTTGCCCGGCCCTTCGCGCAGGAAAACGCTGCGCGCGATGCCGTCGCGATCGACCTCGAGATGGATATGCCCGAGTGCCGCAGCGCTCGCTGCGATCTGCGCGACCGGTTCATTGACGCGCATCTGGCCGGCGCGCGACTCAACTAACACTGGCAGCACCGCAGGGATGCGCTTGAGCGCGGCGGCCAGGCGCGCATCGGCATTAGGTTCAGCCTCGGAGAAGATCAGGTCGAATCCGACCACACGCGGTCCGGCCTGTGCGAGGCGATCGATCATGCGCGCGTGCACCTCGCGCGACCACGGCCAGCGGCCCAGTGCTGCCAGGCTCGCCTCGTCGATGGCGACGATGACGACTTCCTCGGCGGGCGCGAGTCTTTGCAGGCCGATTGCGCCATCGTAGAGCGTCGCGTCGGCGCGACCCAGGCCGTTGGCCAGGCCCAGCACCAGCGCCACGAAGGTCAGGAACCCGGTCAGTACCAGCCACTCCGTGCGGGCCACGTGGCGCATGGTGGGGCTGCCAGGCATGGCGGGTTACTGCAGGCGCACGGGGTTGCCGTCTCCCGTACTCAGATTCGCTCCGCCACCGTCTATGACGCGATTGATGACGGTGAAGCGCTGCGGCGCCGTGAACGGGCCGACAAAACCGTCTGCGTCGGTGGCGCGAATCCGCAGGTAGTAGATACCCTGCGCGGGGCGCGCCAGGGTCATGCGCGTTTCCTTGGTAGTGCGTTCGGCAAGGACACGCACGAACTGCGGGTCGCTCGCCACCTGGATCAGGAAGGTCTGGCCCGGTTCGCCACTCCAGTTGAACACCAGCCCATCGCCGGACTCTTCCGGGGGCTCCGGCGTGCGCGGCGGCGGGCGCAGGCTGAAGCGGCGCGGATCGCCCCAGGGACCCAGGTCGGTCGTGCCGCGCACGCTGCGTACGCGCCAATGGTATTCACCGAACGGCAGGGTTTGGGATGTGAACTCGGTGCCGCTCGGCGCGGCTTCTTGGACGATGCGGGTGAAGGCCTCATCCTCGGCGATCTGGATGCGGTATTGCGCGGCATCGGGATTGGCCGCCCACGAAAAATCGGCCGTGGTCGCGCGCAGCTTGCCGCCGGGTGCCGGTGTTGAGGTGAGCGGCGGCTCAGGACGTGCCTTGAGTCGGAAGCGCAGCATCACGTCCCGACCTTCGATTCCAAGTGCGTCCACCGCCCGGGCGCGCAGGAAATAGTCGCCGTCGGCCAAATTGGCGAACTTGATTTCGGGGGTGTCGAAAGAGGCCTCTTCGATGATTTGGCGGAACTGTTCGTCGCTGGCTACGCTGCCACGATAACGAACGGCGCCGGACAAGGCGGGAAAGCGAAAGCGCGTCACCAGGCGCTCCTGCATGAGATCTGCGGCAAGGATGGCGGGCGCAGCGAGCAGGGGCACGGGCGGCAGCGCGCGACCACTGGCATCAGTGGCTGAGCCGAACCCGGCTGCCACAGCGACGGTCTGCGTACCCGGTGTGGCCCCGGCAAAGCCGACCTCGCCGTCCAGGACTTCGAGTTGTCCGCGTTTGCCTGCCGCATCGGCTCCAACGCGAAAACGGGTGCCGCGCACGCCGGCGACGGCGAACTCGCTTTGCACCTCGAAACGCGAGGGCCCGCCCAGCTTTCTCACCGTCGCTTCGATGCGACCGGACACCATGCGCATGACAGTTGAAAAGAACTCGGTATTGACGTAGCGGGAGAGGCGGTTTACCTGCGCTTCGCTCGATGGAGCGAGCACCATCTCGGCACCGTCAGGAGTACGCAACAAGACGAAACCGTCACGGCCGGTCCTGACGACACTGCCGGGCTCCAGCGCACGGCCCGCAGTCAGTCTTTGTCCGTCAGAGCCGGTGACGTTGCCAGCCACCGCCACCACTTCGCCGCGCGCGGTCTCCTCCTTGAGCCAGACCACCGGAATACTGATGATCGAGCCAGGCACCAGGCGGCGCGGATTGGCGATGCGATTGATTTTCTGCAGGCCAGGCCAGTCCGCCGGTCGCACGAGCAGCGTATCCGCTATGCCGATGAGCGTGTCACCCTGGCGCACCGTGTGCGCATACTGCGGACCATCCGGTACGGGCTGTGTCTTGGTTGCCGCCGCGTGTTGCGTCGCACCCAGTGCGACACAACAAAGCAAGGCGCTCGCAACCGTACGGACACGATGGCGTATCGTCATACCGCCTCTACTCAACCGGCTTGAGCTGCTCGAGTCGATAGCCGTAGTTGTACACAGGGGTGAGCTTGAAGCCATTTTCCGGGCGCAGATTCAGCTTGGTACGAATCCTCGAGACGTGAGTGTCCATTGTACGGGACGGTACGTCGATGGCCCGGCCCCAGACCGCCTCGAGGATATGGCCGCGCGAGAGCAATCGACCGAGGTTCTGGAACAGGAACAGCGCCAGGTCGAACTCCTTCTGCGTGAGTTCCACCGTCTTCTCGGCGACTGTAAGCGCCTGGCGGCGCAGGTCGAAATGGTATGGCGCCAAGGTCAGTGTTTCAGCCGACTTCTGCGGGTAGGCGCGGCGCAGCAGCGCGCTCACGCGGGCCAAGAGTTCGGCGCGGCCGACCGGCTTTTTCATATAGTCGTCGGCGCCTTGCGAGAGTGCGGAGACGATGTCGGTCTCGGTGTCTCGGTTGGTCACGAACATGACCGGCACCGGGGCGGTCACATGGGCGCGAATCCAGCGCAGCACGTCCTCACCGGTCAGATCGGGAACCTGCCAGTCGAGCAGGAAAAGGTCGTAGCTTTCGCGCGAGGCCTCGTGGGTGAGCGCCCTGCCGCTGGCAAACGCGTAGCAATCGTGCCCGGCATCTTTCAGGTAGGAGACGATGAGGGCCGACTGTTCTGGGTCGTCTTCGAGGATGGCGATGCGCATGGATGGCAGTGTATCCGGGTGTTATCCCGGCCTGGTTCGCGGACGCCTGCATAGCGCGGTGCCAAGCAGAACGTCAAAGATTGTCAAGTGAGAAGCGGAAATTTACCCGATTCCGCCGCCTTTTACCGGCACTGACGCACAGGCGTGGGTTAGGGACAACGCGCGTGCGGCGCGAACGAGTCCTTTGTTACACTCGTTTTCTGCTGTCGAATGACCGGGTGTCTCTCGATTCGGAACGCTTTTCGCGTCCGCGCGGGCAGCTCCCGGCGCCATAAGAACCCCTTTCCGCCATTCATTTTTGGAGATCCCATGAACTTCCCGTATGGCCGCTCAATTGGTGCCGCTTTGGTCGCCCTGGGTCTGGTCGTCCCGCAGGCCGCTTCGGCACAACAGGACACCAAGATCAAATTTACCCTCGACTGGCGCTTTGAAGGGCCGTCGGCGCTCTTCCTGATGGCGCATTCCAAGGGTTACTTCAAGCAGGAGAAGCTCGACGTGACCATCGATTCCGGTAACGGCTCCGGGTCCTCGGTCTCGCGCGTCGCCACCGGAGCCTACGAGATGGGTTTCGCCGATATCTCCGCCTTGATCGAGTTCATCGGCAACAACCCGGCGGCGCAGTCCAAGCCGCAGGCTATCTACATGGTCTACGAATCGACCCCGGCGGCGGTGCTGACCCTGAAGAAGAGCGGCATCAAGACGCCCGCCGACCTGGCTGGCAAGACCCTGGGCGCTCCGGTATTCGACGCCGGACGCAAGGCCTTCCCGGTGCTTGCGCGCGCGAATCGAATCGACCCTGCCAAGGTGCAGTGGAAGTCAATGGACCCACCCCTGCGCGAGACGATGCTGCAACGCGGTGAGGTCGATGCCATCACCGGGTTCACCTTCACGAGCTATCTGGGCCTGGTGGCGCGCGGCGTCAAGGAAGAAGACATCGTCATGTTCAAGTTCAACGATTTCGGCGCCGAGCTGTACGGCAATGCCGTCATCGCCAGCCCGCGTTTCCTGGCCGAGAACCCGGAGGCGGCGCGCGCGTTCCTGCGTGCTGTTACGCGTTCGATCAAGGATGTGTTGGCCAACCCGGATGCTTCGATTGCGGTTGTCAAGCAACGTGACCCGCTCATCACCGAAGCGACCGAATTGAAGCGTCTGAAAATGGCACTGGAGTTCGTCGATACCCCGGTCGCGCGTCGCGATGGCCTGGGAGTGATCAACAAGACACGCTTCGACAACACCATCGACCGCGTGGTCAGCGCATTCGGCATCAAGCAGCAGGTGAGTCCGGACGGCATTTTCAATTCGTCCTTCCTGCCGTCGGCGGCGCAACGGCGCCTCTAGGGTGGGGGTTCCCGATGCGCTGGCGCGCGTCGTGTGCTAGCGCAGTGCGTGAGACTTGACGGGCCGGTTCGGGTGGCGCGCTCACCGGCGCAAGGTCCGGGATTGGCCGAATGTGACCACTCCCGGAACCTTTGCGGGCTCCTCGACTAGCGCCCCAGACGGGGTTCAGCAACCGTTCCGGTCAGGCGCACCGTGGTGCGTCCGCGCGAGCCGCTGGCACCCAACTCAAGGTTGGCCGAACCCGACAAGCTCCGGTCGGGACCGACATCGACCGAACCGACGATGTTGAGGATGCCGGCCGATCCGCGCAGCGAACGCAGTTGCAGCCTGCCCCCGGTTGCATTGAGGGCGCCAGTCAATTCAGGCATGCGGGTCTGGCCGGCCGGATCAGCGCCCTGCACGAGTCGCGCCAGATCGTAGCCCTTGATGACCGCCCGCGCCACCAGGAAGCTGCCGTCGACCTGCGGGGTATCGAAGAGGCGCGGCAACGCATCCGCTCCCAGACTGAAATTGAACTTGCCTTCCACCGATCCGGCCAGCGGGCTCGCACCGTAGATCGCTGCGCCCAGGGCCTCGGCCTCGACGCCGCCCAGTTCAACCGCGCCGCTCAGTTTCCAGCCGCCGCTCCAGCCGAGATTGGCCGTCCCACGAAGGTTGCCACCTCCCAGCGTTGCGACAAACTCCTCGACGCGTATGCCCTCCGCGTTTGCAATGCCCTTGGCGCGCAGGCTGTCCCAGGCGGTCTTGGGACCTATTGGCCAGGTCACGCCGCGCGAATCGAAGTCCAAGGACCAGCCCTTGTCCTCCGGTGCCAAAACGACCTGCGCCTTGCCGTCCGGTAGCGCCAGGGTCACCTGCTTGATTGCGCCATTGGCGGTCAGATTGGCGGTCGCATCAAACTTGGGTACGGGGACCGGCGTGCCGCTGAGGGTCACTCCGAGCGCGCGTACGCGTTGCATGGTTAGCGACAGGCTTGCAGCCTTGGAAGGCTCGGTCGCGAGCATGAGAGCCAGGCGCTGCACCTGCGAGGCGTCAAGCGTCATTCCGGTTACATCCGCGCTTTTCCAGATTTTTTCACCCGACAGGAGTGACGCAGTTTCCGGAATCGCCACCACTTGCGGCAGCTTGATGTCGCCAATGGCCACGTTGGTCAGTTTGAGTTGGGCAGGAAAGTGGCTGAATTTCGCGTCGGCCACCGTAACGGCGGTTCCGAGGCGCGCGCTCAATGCTTTCTCGATGGCAGGTTTGTCGGCGCCTGCGGTGAAGACGAAGGCGGCAGCTCCGCCCAGGACCAGCACCATGACGCCGGCGATGATCTTGCCGGCCGGCAGGCTCCTGGCGCTTCCCGCCCTGGCCTCGCGTGCCTGGCGCTTGGCCTCTTTTTCGGCCTCCTTGCGCGCACGTGCTTCCTCCTTGGCGTGCTCCTTGGCGAGTCTTTCTCGTTCCTTTTCCTTGGCCTTGTCCGGGACCGGCGGCGCGACGACTTCGGGTTCTGACAAATCGTCCTGAGCCGGGGGGTTGCTGGCGCCGGATTCCAGGGCCGCCATGTTGGCAAAGGCGCCCATCGGGGCCGGACGCTCTGCGTCGGGGGGAGCCGGTGCGTTGAAGTCCGGCATTGCGCCCGGCGCAGGGGACGCGGCTTCGAGGTGCGGTGTCAATGCCGCCGTATAGCGTGCTGCTTCTTCATCAGCCTGGCGTCGGGCAAGTGCCGCCTGCGCCTCGCGCTCGCGCGCCTCGGCAGCCTCTCGAGCCTGACGCTCGGCAGCCTCTCTCGCTTGGCGCTCGGCAGCCTCTCGAGCCTGGCGCTCGGCGTCCGCCGCCGCCTTGCGCTGCGCCTCCTCGCGGGCCTTTTCCTCGGCGAGCCGTCGCCGGATTGCTTCCTCTTCCTGACGTGCGCGTTCCCGCGCCTCTGCCTGCTGGCGTGCTTTGGCCTCGGCTTCCTGGCGTGCTTTTTCCTCAGACTGGCGCCGGCGTTCGGCTTCTTCTTCCTGGCGCGCGCGTTCCTGCGCCTCGGATTGCTCACGAGCAGCGCGCTCGGCCTCGTCGCGCGCTTTCAGTTCGGCTTCCTGCCGAGCCCGCTCTCGTGCCGCAGCGTGCTCCCGCACCTGTTGTTCAGCCTGCTCCTGCGCGCGGCGCACTGCTTCCTCGCGTGCTTTGCGCTCAGCTTCCTCACGGGCCTTGCGTTCAGCTTCTTCGCGTGCCTTGCGCTCGGCTTCCTCACGGGCCTTGCGCTCAGCTTCCTCGCGTGCCTTGCGCTCGGCTTCCTCGCGTGCCTTGCGCTCGGCTTCTTCGCGTGCCTTGCGCTCGGCTTCCGCCTTGCGCTTGGCCTCTTCAGCCAGGCGTGCACGCTCAATCGCTTCGGCTTCTGCGCGTGCCTTCTGCTCAGCTGCTTCACGGGCTACACGTTCGGCTTCTGCCTTGCGCTTGGCTTCCTCAGCCAGACGTGCGCGCTCACGGACTTCGACTTCTGCGCGTGCCTTCTGTTCTGCTGCTTCACGGGCTACGCGTTCCGCTTCCGCCTTGCGCTTGGCTTCTTCAGCAAGCCGCGCACGCTCGCGCAACACCGCATCTTCACGGGCTTTTTTCTCGGTAGCCTCACGAAGTGCCTTGTCCGCTTCCACTCGGCGCCGGGCTTCGACTTCCT
>JBJXGS010000278.1:0-28305 GCA_046160545.1 Burkholderiales bacterium | reverse complement strand
TGTAGGCGAAATCGACCACTTCGTCCAAGTCCGCAAACGAGCGTACTGCCGGCAGCCCCTCGATGACTTCCGCCTTCGGATGTATGGGGACCAGGCGTCCCTTGAACCCCAGGGCGCGGCTGTGGCGGATGAATTCATTGCCGGGTGTCACCGCAGTCGCGGATGCACCCAGGACGGCGACTACCCGCGGGCGGAAGACGGGCGTAAGGTCGATCAAGCTTCGCGTTCCGGACTGGTTAGAACCACGCGCGCATCGCAGGCGACGGCCGCGTTCCGGGAGACGATCAATGGGTTGATGTCGAGTTCGGCGATGTCCGCCTCGTGCGTGAGGAGCAGACCGCCGTCCCCGCCGACCGCGAGGAGGCAGTCGATGACGGGCGATTCGTCCACCGGATCACGGCCGCGGGCACCGCGCAGCAGCGCGGCGCCACGCAATTGGTCGATCATGTCCTCTGCGTCGGCGCGCGTAATGGGGCACACGCGGAAGGTCGTGTCCTTCATCACCTCCACGAAAACGCCGCCCATGCCCAGCATCACTACCGGGCCAAAGCGCGCGTCCTGGAACCCGCCGACGACGAGTTCGACGCCGGGCGGCGCCATCTCCTCCACCAGCACGCCGTCCAGGCGCAATCCCGCATCCTGCGCGAGCTTGGCCAGATCCGCGACGGCAGCACCGACTGCCACCGCATCAAGCAAGCCAAGTATCACGCCACCGACGTCGCTCTTGTGGATGAGGTCAGGGCTCATGAGCTTGGCCGCATAGGGTGGCTTCATGCCCTCGACCAGGACGGCCGACGCACCCGGCGCGACCCGGATGCCCTGGGGCACGCGCACGCCACATGCCGACAGGAGCGTCTTGGCCGATTTCTCGTCGAGCAGCTTGCGCCCCTGCGCGCGCGCCTCGGCCAGGACAGCCTGTGGTGTGCGGCGAGTCATGGGATTTCCTCCCTCGAGGCGGGGCTAGGTCGCCTTGAAGTTCGGCACGCTGTCCGTGAGCCAGGCTTTCAGGCCCTCTTTGTAGTCGTGCCCACCATCCAGCGGATCGCGCAGTGCGCGCGACAGTTCGGTCGCCGCGTGCACATCCAGATCGTTGGATGCGCGCAGAAGTCGCTTGACTGCGGCAATACCGCTCGGGCTGTTGCCGGCGATATCCTGCGCAACCGCGAGTGTCTGTGCAGCCAGGTCCTCGTGCGGCACCAGCAGTTCGACCAAGCCAAAGTCGTAGGCCTCGCGGGCGGAGATCGTGCGGCCAGTCAGGACAATGTAGCTGGCCCGCCCGCGCCCGACCAGCTTGGGAAGGCGAACCGGCCCTCCCGCTCCGGGAAAGGAGCCCATGTTGCGGACTTCGGTAAGCGCGAAGCTGGCCCGGTCCGAGGCGACCCGTATGTCGCAGCCGAGCGCAAGCTCCATGCCGCCTGCAAACGCCGGCCCATTGATCATGCCGATCACCGGCATGTGGAGCGATTCCATGCGCATAATGACCCGCACCACGGCATCGCGCTGCTGCCGCACCTGCTCCGACGTAAGGTTGGCGCGCTCCTTCAGGTCGGCGCCCGAGCAGAATCCACTACCCTCGCCGGTCAGGATCACGGCGCGCAGGTCATTGCGGGCCGCAAGTTCGGTGAAAAGCGTTTCCAATTCCTGCGCCAACTCCGTGCTGATGGCGTTGCGGCGCTCCGGGCGGTTCAGGATGACCTTGACCACGTGCGGTGCAGCATCCTCCAGCTTCAGAACCTCTGTGCCCGCCATCGCCCTATCTCCTTGAGTCTTGTATTGGAAAAGCCAGTGTGGTGCCATTTGGTACGCGCGTCAAATCCAGGTTCTGCAGCTTGTGGAGGTGAGCAAGTCGCGCTGCACCTCGGTTCTGCGGCTCCTCGAAAAGCCACGGCCGTACGTAGGGTTGCAACAGTGCTCGAAGGGCTGGCGGTACACCTGCCCGATGGACGGTCAACGCCCCTGGAAAACCGGCGCGCGCTTTTCGACGAACGCCGCCGCCGCGCCCTTGTGGTCTTCGGTCTCGAAGGTGCGGATCATGTGGATGGCCTCCGAGTCGAGCACCTCCGCGAGCGAGGCGCGCAGGCCGGTGTTGAGGTTGCGTTTCATGTAGCCGATGGCGACGGTGGGTAGTGCCGCCAGTTCGACAGCCCAGGCGCGCGCGGCCTCGGCCAACTGTGCGGCAGGCACCGCGCGGTTGACCAGCCCGATGCGCGCGGCCTCGTCGCCGCGCAATACCTGCCCGGTGAAATACATCTCGCGCGCGCGGGCGGCGCCGACTAAGTGATTCAAGAAGTAGCTGCCACCGAAGTCACCCGACAGGCCGACCTTGGAGAAAGCGGTGGTGAGCTTGGCGTCATCGGCGGCAATGCGCATGTCGCAGGCGAGTGCAAACGAGAGACCGGCACCCGCCGCCGGGCCGGGGATGACGGCCAGCGTGGGCTTGGGCATCTCGTGCAGCCAGCGCACCGCCTCCATACGTGCGCGCAGCTCGGTGACACGTTGGTCGAACGACTCCCCCGGCGCGCCGGCAGCACGCTTGGCGAAGCCCTTGACGTCGCCACCGGAGCAGAACGCATTGCCGGCGCCGGTCAGTACCACCGCGCGGACCGCCGGGTCGACAGCCAGGCGCGGCAGGGCCTGCGCGAGCGCGATCATCATTTCCCGCGTCAGCGCATTGCGCGCTTCCGGGCGGTTCATGGTCAGCGTGGCGATGCCGCCTTCGACGGTTTCGAGAAGGTCCTGGCTCATGGCGTCAATGTCCTCTGGCTTGGGTGGGTTGTCGGGGTTGCCGATTCTACGATCCGAAGAGGTCGATAGCTTGCGGAAGCTCAGCTTTGGCCGCAACGCCCGCCAAACGGATTCCGGGCCTGCGTGGCTAGCGAAGCGCCTCTGCAGCTTCCGGCGGCTCCACCCCCGCGGCTACGCGCAGAAACGTCGACATGCGCGCTGCGTACTGCGGATCACGGTAGCCCTCGGTGACCACTTCGTGGTGCTCGAGGAATTTCGGCTGGAGACGCAGCAGCGCCTCGGCGCAGGCACGCGCCCGGCCGAGGTTATTCAGACCGACGTACGCCATCGCGAGCATGGCGAGCGGAAACGGGCTGTTCGGCGCCTCGACTGCAGCCTGGGTCGCGTTTTCGACCGCTGCTGCATAGTCTCCGGCCAGCGTGAGGGCCTGGGCGAGCAGTGAGTTCGGCCGGTTCGGGTCGCGTGGGCTGAGGCGGATCGCCAGGTGGTAATGCTCGATCGCAGCGGCGAGATTGCCCACGCGGGCTTCGCAGATTCCCATGGTTGTGTGTGCCAGCGCGTTGTTCGGGTTCACCTCACAGGCGCGCTGCGCATTGGCGCGTGCCTCGTCGATCTGGTCGCCGTGCGGCGAAACCACGTACAGCTGCGCCTTGCGACGATAGCCTTCCTCATAGGTCGGGTCGAGTTCGATCGCCCGGCCCGCCGCGTCGACGCCAGCCCGCCATTCCGCATCCCGGTCGGGCGCGGTGTCGAAGAAGTAGCGCTGCCAATGGGCGTAGGCGAGCGTGCAAAACGCCGGTACGTTGTCCGGTTCGAGCGCCAGCGCCGCATTCGCTTCGTCGATCGCCTGATCGGCGAGCGCAAGGTCGTTCCTGCGCAACGCATCGAGCGCGAGGCCCTTGGCCCGCAATACACGCTCGTAGGCGCCCGGGTTCGCGCGCTTGCGCTGGCGTGCCTCCTCGACTTCGGCGATCGCCACCGCGGAGGAAATCGCGCCGACGATCGAGCGCGTGAGTTCCTCCTGCAGCTCGAAGATATCCTCAAGCACGCGATCGTATTTCTCCGCCCACACATGGCTGCCGGTCGGCGCGTCGATCAACTGACCGGTCACGCGGATGCGGTTGCCCGCCTTGCGGATGCTGCCTTCGAGAACATAACGCACGCCGAGATCCTTGGCCACGGTGCGCGTGTCCACTGCCTTGCCCTTGTAGGTGAAGGTGCTGTTGCGC
This sequence comes from Burkholderiales bacterium, assembly GCA_046160545.1. Lineage (GTDB taxonomy): Bacteria > Pseudomonadota > Gammaproteobacteria > Burkholderiales > JAEUOS01 > JAEUOS01. The sequence goes on along the minus strand of JBJXGS010000278.1, from coordinate 24,331 downwards.
GCGATGACGAACAGGGACCGGAAGCGCGACAGCTCCGTGATGATGTCCTCGGTCACGCCGTCAGTGAAAAAATCCTGCTCGGCATCGCCCGACATGTTGGTAAACGGCAGCACTGCGATCGAGGGCTTGTCGGGTAACGCGCCGTCGTCCGCGACGGGCTTCGCAGAAGGAGCCGGCAAGCCCGGCGCGCTGCCGGCCGGCCGCACCCGATAGGCGCGCACCGGCTCGGTGATGTTCTTCACCGTCTGCTCGCCAAGGTCGTCGAACTCTGCTGCGACCTTGCCCCGCACTGCGGTGCGGATCGATTCCGAGATCGCAATGCCGCCGGGATCGGCGAGCCCTTCAAGCCGCGCGGCGATATTGACGCCGTCGCCGTACACCGTGCCGTCGGCCTTCTCGACCACATCGCCCAGGTGCACGCCAATGCGAAAGCGCATGCGGCGCTCCTCGGGCGTCGCGCTCATGGCGGCCAGCAGTTGCTCCTGAACGGCGAGCGCTGCCGACACCGCGCCGGTGGCGGTCTCGAATACCGCGAGCACCGAATCGCCCGCCATGTCGATCACGCGTCCCTGGCTGCATTCGATCTTTTCGCGGAACACGGCGCGCGCAGCGTCGAGCGCGGCGACCGTCGCGCGATCATCGATTGACATCAGGCGCGAGTAGCCAGTGGCGTCCGCCGCGAGGATTGCAGCGAGGCGGTGCCGCAGTGCCGGGTTGCTCATGCGGCGAGTCTAACGCAGGCGATTCGCGGCGCGCTCCGCCGTGATGTTCTTCGGGTCGCGCATGTCAGCCTGATGGCGAGCCGACAACGCGACGCCGGCTGCCAACGCTCTAGCTGCGCGAATTTGGTTCTGGCCGCAACCCTGGTTTTGCCCAAGCGGGTTCTGATGCCGCCCGCAACTCAGCTACCCAGCTTGTTGGGGTCGCGCCAGGCACGCTCGAAGGGCAGCCGCCAGGCGTGCGGCGCGATCAATTGGTGAATGGACTTGGGGCCCCAGCCACCGACCGGGTACATGCGCACCGGCGGCGGCGCTTCCAGCAGCGGTATCGACACCTGCCACAGCCGCTCGATGCCTTCTGCGGTGTTGAAGAGCGTGTGGTCGCCGCGCATGGCATCCAGGATCAGGCGCTCGTAAGCCTCCAGCACCTCGGCCAAAAGGCCGGTGTCGTGCATCGCGAACTGCAGGCTCAGCTTGTCCAGGCGCATACCCGGACCGGGGCGTTTGCCGTAGAAGGACAAACTCATTTTCGATGCGTCGGCGAGATCGAAGGTCAGGTGATCCGGGCCCTGCGCACCGACGCCCGAGCCGGCCGGGAACATGCTCTTGGGCGGCTCGCGAAAAGCAATGCTGATGATGCGCTGGCCTTCACCCAGGCGCTTGCCCGTGCGCAGGTAAAAGGGCACACCGGCCCAGCGCCAGTTGTCGATGAAACACTTCAGCGCTATGAAGGTTTCGGTCTCGCTCTCGGGGTCCACCCCGGGTTCTTCGCGGTAGCCGGTGTACTGCCCACGCACCACGTCGCCCGGTTGTATGGGCAGCATGCTGCGAAAGACCTTGTTCTTTTCCTCGCTGATGGGGGCAGGCTCCAGCGCGGTGGGTGGCTCCATGGCCATGAAGGCCAGGATCTGGAACAGGTGCGTGACCACCATGTCGCGGTAGGCGCCAGTCTGTTCGTAAAAGGCACTGCGTTGGCCCAGACCCAGGGTCTCCGGCACATCGATCTGTACATGGTCGATGAAATTGCGGTTCCAGATCGGTTCAAACAGGCCATTGGCGAATCGAAACGCCAGGATGTTCTGCGCCGGTTCCTTGCCCAGGAAGTGGTCGATGCGGAAGATCTGCGCTTCGGTGAATACTTCGTGCAATTGGCGGTTCAGGTTGACCGCACTGGCCAGGTCGGTGCCAAAGGGCTTTTCCATCACGATGCGGCTGCGCTCCACCAGGCCGGCCTCGCTCAGCATACGCACCGCCGGCAGGGCGGCACTGGGGGGCACGCTCAGGTAGTGCAAGCGCTGGCATTCGGCGCCGATGCCTGCTTCGGCGCGCTGCACGGCCGTCTTGAGCACCGCGGCACCGGCAGCAAGCGGCACATAGTCCAGCAGCCTGGCAAAGGCTTGCCACTCTTCGTCGGATGGTTTGCGGCTGCCAAACTCGTCCAGTGCCCGGCGGGCGAAAGCGCGAAAGCCGTCTGCGTCCAGTTCGTCCAGCGACACACCGACGATACGGCAATCGGGCATGAAACCGGTCGTGGACAGGCGGAACAACCCGGGCAGCAGCTTGCGCCGCGCCAGGTCGCCAGTGGCGCCGAAGAGCACCACCACCTGTGGGAACTGGGGGCCGACACCGGGCGGGACTCTGGCCATGAGGCCTCCTCGTGGTTGCTCGTGCCGACCTTACACCTTCGGCGCCTTGGCAATTGGGTGGAAAAGCAGGTGGATTTGACGCCCACAGTGCGGAGCCGGCTGACCGGTTGTGGCGTGATCCGAGGCGCGGGCGCGACTCACCCGTCGCCCAATGCAGGAGTACCAACATGTGAAGGCGGCATGGACTATCATGCTGGATGCGGGTCGATGGTTAAATCAAATTGCGCGAGGACATCGCAAAGTGGGAAGAGGTCCTTGGCGGCGCGGCCATCAAGGCCGGGCAGATTGCACGCAAAAACAGGAGAGGGCGCATGGGCGCAGTCAGTCAGGAGAACGCACCGGAAACCACCTTCCCCGGTGTCATCGGCAGGACGCTGGCGGACTCGCGGCCACACTGGCCCGCGCCTACGCGCGCGGCGCCCGGCAGCCCGAACGTGGTCGTGATCCTGATGGACGACATGGGCTATTCGGACCTCGGCTGTTTCGGCGGAGAGATCGACACACCCCGCATCGACGCCCTGGCGGCCAACGGCCTGCGCTTCACCGGATACACCACCGTGCCGATGTGCACGCCCGCGCGCGCCGCGCTGCTCACGGGCAAGAACCCCCATAGCGTGGGCTGCGGCTGGTTGTCGCAAAGCGATCCCGGCTACCCGGGTTACCGCGGCGAGATCGCGGCCGACGCGCCGACCATGGCGGAAATCCTGCGCGCGCGTGGCTACGCCACGCTGGCGGTAGGCAAGTGGCACAACACCTACGACCGCAACAATCTGCCGGGCGGCGACACCGGTTCCTGGCCGATCCAGCGCGGCTTCGACCAGTTCTACGGCTTCATGGGGCCGGAGACCAGCTACTTCCAGCCCGACAACATGATGGAGGGCAACCATCCCGCCAGCGTCGTGCGCTACCCCGAGGGCTATTTCGCGCCCGATGACTACACCGGCCGCGCCGTCGAGTGGCTCGCCCAGCATGTCAGCAGCTCACCCGACAAGCCGTTCTTCCTGTATCTCCCTTTCCAGTCGCCGCACGGGCCGCTGCACGCCAAACCCGCGGACCTGGCGCGTTACCGTGGCCGCTTCGACGCCGGCTGGGACGCACTGCGCCGCGGCCGCTACGACCGCCAGCGCGCCGCCGGCCTGATCGAGCCCAACGCCGGCTTCGCGCCGCGCAATCCCGGCGTGCCGGAGTGGGCGTCGCTTGGCGCGGACGAGCGCGCGCTGTATGCACGCTACATGGAGGTCTACGCTGCGCTCCTGGACAATGCCGATCAGAACGTCGGCCGGCTGGTGGATTTTCTGCGTGATTCCGGACAGCTCGACAACACGCTGATCCTCCTGACCTCCGACAACGGCGCCAACGCCGTGGCCGGTCCCGGAGGTGTCATGAACCTGGTCGGGCGGCGCGTCGGCGCAGCCGAGGACATGGCGCTGAACCTGCGTCTGCTCGCAGAAGACCGCGTCGGCGCCGAGGACACCTATGTCTGCTATCCAACCGGATGGACCCAGGTCAGCAACACGCCTTACCGTTATTTCAAGCGCACGCCGATGGCGGGCGGAATCCGGGTGCCGCTCCTGGCCCACTGGCCGGCCCGCTTAGGCGGCGCGGGCGCCCTGCGGCGCCAATGGGTGCATGTCACCGACATCCTGCCGACGGTGGTGGAATTCACCGGTGCGTCCCTGCCCGCGAAATTCAACGGCAGACCGACTCGACCGCTGGACGGCAAGAGTTTCGCGTGCATGTTCGAAGACGGCGACGCGCCCGCGCGGCGTGATCGCCAGTACTACGAGCTGCAGGGCAATCGGGCCTACATTTCGGGAGACTGGAAAATTGTCTCCCTGCAGACCCCGGACAAGGCGATAGCCCTCGACAACTGGATGCTGTTCGACCTGGCTCGCGACCCGGTCGAGATCGACGATCTGGCGCAGTCACACCCGGACATGGTGCGCCGGCTGGTGGAGGAATTCGACGCCGAGGCGGGCGCGAATTTCGTCTATCCGATCGACACGCGCAACGAGCGCCGCAATTCCCACGTGCCGCCGCACGAGGTCGAGCGCATGCTCGCGCCGCGCGATTTCTACCCTGTCGGTCAGTCCATCCCGTCGCTGGTGGTCTCGCCCTTGGTATGCGACCGCGACTACCTGCTCAAGGCCTGGTTCGAATGGAGGAGCGGTGACGAGGGCGTCATTTTCGCGCTGGGCGACCGTTTTTGCGGCCTGGTGCTCTACGTCGAAGCTGGAGCGCTGCACTGCATCTATCAGTGGTGGCATGCGCCGACGGTCCTTGCGCCCATCGCAATGGCTGCCGGCCGGCAGGTGTTCGAGCTCAACTATCGGGCCACCGGAAAGCGCCAGGGTCGCGCCGACGTGGTGCTCAACGGCGAGCTGCACCACTCAGGAGCAGACCTGTCGCCGACGATGCTGCGCGTGCCGACCTGCGGCATGAGCATCGGGATTTCTCGGCGCCTGTCGGTGAGCGAGCGCTACGCTCAGAAAGGGGACTTCCGCTATGGCGGAACCATCGAACGCGTGCGCATCGAGCCGGGGGCGCTGGCGCCGGGCAGCGCCCTTGAGCCCAGCGAGGAAGTCGCCCAGGCGAGGATGCGCACGCCGGCGTAACGGTGCCGCCCCAGGCCGTCTCGTTGAGCGAGCGCCACACCCGCGCCGGTGCCCTTGGCGCCCAGCAGGCTGGACGGGCTGGGCACGCAGTGCTCGATGGTCTCGATGACGGGCAGGGGGCCCGGCGCGCGGCATCGTGCAGTCCATGAAGCTGCCGGCCAGAAGTTGACCGCTCGCGCGGTCATAGGCTGCGTGTCCGCCTAAGAGCTGTCCTGCGCCCTGCGCGATGCTTTCGTGCAGTTGTGCCTCGACCAGGGTGTGGTTGAGGCCGGAAACACGGTCCCGTGGCCCTGGCCGTGGTTTTGCGTCACCGCGTGCAGGTGGACGCGGCCATCAGCGGCATTGCGCAACGCCTTCGTGGAACGCCGCAACGGCACATTCAGGGGCGAGTGCCTGAACGTGCACGGGTTCGATTTCTTGGACGATGGCGGAATGACAAGCGAAGCCTGGCGCCAGGATGACAACGTGAGTCGTCCTCCCCTGCGATCAGTGTCCGTCCGAAGTTGAGCGATTGCCCTTGGCCAGCCAGGCCCCCATGGTCCGGCAGACCGCGAGGCTTGCGAGCAGGTCGAAATGCCCGGTGTTGAAAGACACGCTGCGGCGCGACGCGGGGATGCCGAGTTGCCGCGCGACATCCTCGCCCATGCCCAGCGCACTGGCGACGCTGACCAGTCCATCGCCCCGCAGGCGAACGGGGTCGCGCGCACTCGGCGCGCTCAGGGTCGCGGCTACGACATGGCAACGCACGCGCGCCGGCAGCGGCACCGCAGTGCGCGAGTTGCGCGCGCGTCCTTGCGCCGGTTGCTGCCAATCGCTGTCCAGGAGATTGCCGTGGCGCAGGTCGCGGATGCCGGCGCTGCGGATGCCTCCCAGGCGCGTGAAAGGCGCGGTGTAGGGACTGATGCCGAGCATGAAGTTGAAACGATTGCCGGCCCGCTCGAGCGCGGCGCCGTGATGCGGCGTGCCGAGGAAAACCATCGCCTCGAGCAAGCGGCGCCAGCCGTGACGTGCGCCGACTGCCTGGTGGCAGGCGCTGCGGGCGACGAGTCCGCCCATGCTGTGCCCGATGATCACCAGTTCGCGCACCTCGACCGGCCATTGATCGATGAGGCGCTGCAGCAGTGCGGCGAACTCGCGGCCGTTCTCGGAAATATTGAGGCCGCTGTTGTAGTGCAGGTAGAGCGCGGTGGCGTCAAGTTCGCGCGCCAGGACGGCGCCATGGTCGTGGCCGTCGCGGCGCCACTGCAGGTCGTTCATGCACAGTCCGTGCACCAGCACCAGCAGCCTGCCCGATGCATCGGGCAACGCGGCGGCAAGCGCTTCGCGGCGCAATTCCAGCGCCTTGCCTGCGCGGCGCAGGCACATCGTGATCGCCAGCGGATTGGCCGAAGCGGCCAAGGTGTCACCGAGCACGCCGTTCAGGGCGGCGACGACCGCCTCGCGCTGCGGCCAGGAACGCGTCCGGCCGATGACAGCGCCCAAGGCCGCCAGCGCAGTGTCCAGCCCCAGGCCCACCGTGCGGGTCACGCCGCGCACGCTGCCATACACAAGGCCGGTGATGCCGCGTGTGCGTCCGGCCGGTGCGCGACCTACGGGCGGCGCCGCACCCGCGATATTGCGGTGCATTTCCTCCACCAGGTCGGTGATGCCGGTTACCGCCGCGATTGCCAGGCGACTGGCGCCGCGCAGGTCGGCCACCGTGGAGGTGCCGTGTGGCGAAGATTCGGATGCCGGTGCCGCAACCCGGCGCGCACTCACCTGGAGCCGATCACGCTGCGCGCGCAGCCAGGCGCGGCGCAGAGCCGGTGAGCAAGCCTGCCGCGACGAGCGCGCGGCGGATGCGCTGCTTTTCCTCTTGCGCAAGAGGCATCAAGGGGGGGCGCACGACGTTGCGCGGCAGTTTGCCAAGCATCACCAGGGCTTCCTTCATGCGATTGTGCATGTCCACCCACGGCGGGCTGTAGAACACTTCCGTGAGCGGATGGATGCGCTCGTTGACTGCCCGGGCGCGCGCAAGGTCATTTTCGCGGCAGGCTGCCAGAAGTTCGGCCTGCAGGCCGGCGATGACGCTGCCGGCGCCCGAGAGCAATCCATTGCAGCCCAGCACCAGCGAAGCCAGGAGCCACGCGCTGTGCGTGGACAGCACCGCCACCGGCCGCGTGCGCGACTGCAGAGTGCGGATGTGGCGCTCGTGCAGTTGCGCATCGGCACTCCAGTCCTTGATGGCGACGATCGACGCTATCTCGTCGCAGAGCCTGCTCAGCAGGTCCAGACGATAGCCATGGCCCGGCCCCAGGGGGTACTGGAATACCACGATCGGCAACGACGAAGCAGCAGCGATGTGCCGGAAGTGGGCGAATACCATCTCGTCGCGCTGCCCGAAAGCAAACAGCGCCGGGGGAAACACCAGGAGCGCTGCGGCACCATGCGCTTCGCCCATGCGCGCCAGGCGCGCGGCTTCGAGCGAGCTCTCGGTGTAGATGCCGGATACCAGCGGCAGACGCCCGCCGACGGTCGACGCGGCGATGTCGAGCACGCGCGCCTGTTCATCGAAGGTGCACGACGCCACCTCGGAGGCATGGCCATTGACGGTGATCGCGGTCACGCCAGCGGTGTCGGCGAGATCGGTCAGGTGGGCGCGAAACGACGCCTCGTCGATCGAGAAGTCCTCGTGAAAGGGCAGGATCGCAGCAGGTATCGCGCCTTCAGGCTTGAACGGAATGGCCATCGTCGAACCTCCGGAGGCGCCCTTGGGCTGGCGCGGAAGATGCATCATAACGCTGGCGCGAATTTCCTCCGGAAGCGGCCGTCACGCGGACACATCGTGGACGCGCATCATGGCGACGGCCCAAGAAAAGTCGCCAGTCCCGCCCGGCCCGCAGGCCGGATTGCATGGATTCAGTATTGGCTTTCTGGCAAGTCAACCTCCATGCCATCCAGGGCCTCCTCGAGGGTGATCTGGCACGACAGGCGGCTCGTGGCCTGCCGGCCGCAGGCGCTGAAGCCGAGCATGTCGTCTTCATCGCTTTGCATCGCGGGCAAGCGGCTGGCCCAGGGCTCGCGCACCATCACATGGCAGGTGGCGCAGGTGAGGGCACCGCCGCAGTCAGCAGCAATGCCATCGAGGTCGGCATCGATCGCCGAGCGCATCAGGCTGATGCCGGCTTTGGCCGTGACCACGATGCCTTGCGAGCGGTCGGCATGGCTGAAGAACAGGATCTTGATCACGGTTCGGGACCAGCTCAATCTGACCCGTCAAATGCGGCTGAAGTATTCGCGCCGCTGGAGTTCGAGCTTGTCTTTTGCGGCTTCAAAGCGCTCATGCTCGGCGCTCTTGATGCGTCGATAGTAGTTGATGAAATCCGCGCCAAAGCCGTCACACAGGGTTTTGTCAGCCGCGAGCGCCTTGAGGGCGGCACCCAGGCTCGTCGGGATCCGTTCCACGCCGGCTGCGTTTTCGGCATAGGGTGCTTCAGTCGCCGGCGGCGGCTCTGCCCTGGTCGCGATACCGTCCAGCCCGGCGTGGATTTGCGCGGCCATGTAGAGGTAGGGATTGGCGGCGGACTCCCCAAGGCGATTTTCGATGCGGGTTGCGGCATCGCCCGCCTGGCCGACCACACGCAGCATCGCGCCGCGATTGTCGCGTCCCCACAGCACCGAAAGAGGTGCCAGGGCGTTGGGCCGAAAGCGCCCGAATCCGTTGGCAGTAGGCGTGCACCACACCGTCAGCGCTTGTGCATGTGCGAGCAGGCCGGCCAGGTATTGCGACCCGAGGTCGGAGAGGGTGTGACGTGCTTCGTTGACCCGCGTGCCGGGGGCAGGGTGGTCGCGCATGAAGGCGTTTTGCCCGGTATTGGTCTGCACCAGTGACTGATGCAGATGCCAGCCGCTTGACATGATGTTCTCGAACGGTGGCCGGCACATGAAGGTGGCGTGGTAGCCGGCGCGTCGCAGCGCCTGTTTCACGGCACTGCGAAACAGCACCATGTTGTCGGCTGCGGTCAAGGCATCGGTCGCCTCGAACACGGCCTCGACCTGGCTTGGGCCCAGCTCGATTTCCAGCGAGGCCAGCGGCAGGCCGAGCGCCTGGGCGGTGCGCTGCACGATGCGCAATGGCTCTTCGGCAAGGTCAATCCAGTTTTCGCCCAGCAGGTTGTAGCCGGGATGGATCATGCTTACTTCAGGAGCCGGTCCGGGCCATGCCGCGTTGTCGGGGTGCAGTTCCGATCCATGCAGCGGGTCGCGCAGACGGTAGATGTGGAACTCGACCTCCAGCCCGCACACCATGCCCAATCCCTGTTGCGCGAGTCGCGCCAGGGCCTGCTGCAACTGGCGGCGCGTGTCGTAGGGCACCAGCGTGCCATCCTGGAAAAATGCCTGGCATTGCAGCCAGCCGGTCTTCTCCGCCCACGGCAGGCTCTTGAAGCTTCCAGCAACGGGCCTCAGCATCAGGTTGTTGGCGAACTCGAAGCCGGGCAACTCGGAGGCGATGCCCGGTTCGAAGACCTTGAATGCCGTGCGGTCGGAGATATCCTTGAGCATGATGGTGCTCACCATGCTGACGCCGCTCTTGAGCGCCTTCAAGGCAGCAACCTTGGTGAGCGTCTTGCCGCGCACCATGCCGTGCTGGTCGCACCAGCCATAGCGCACCAGCTCGACGCCGCTCGCCTCTATCCGGCGGGCTGTTTCCTCCAGCTCGTGCGGGGTCTGGGGTGTCACGGCTGGCGTTCGGCAACGGCTGCGCGCGCGGGCAACGCGGCGTCCCACGGCGCACCATTGCGCTTTTGCTCCACCGCTTGCCGCCACCAGGACTCCCAGTCCTGCGCGGGCGCGATGCCGTCAACCGTATCCGGGCCGATGCGCTGTGCCGCCAGGTCGCTCTGCGCCATGCCCGGCGGCGCCTTGCCCGCCTCGACCTCGTCGATGGCCTTGAGTAGCGTACGGCGGTTGGCCATGATCGCGACGTCGCTGGTGCCCAGATGCTCGCGCGTACGATCCTGGATCGGCCCCATGCTCTCGCAGGCCCACTGGTCGTGCACGTTGATGTCGTCCTCGCCCATGCCCAGGAAGGTGCGCGTGACCTGCTCCTGCGGGTTGAAGCCCCAGTTGTTGTGGCGGCCGGATTTGGGAATGTAGTCCGGCAGGTCGATGGCGCGCAGGCGCTGGTTGCGCATGGCCTCCTTGTCTACCGCACCGGTGAAGCTGGTGAACACCGAATACCAGTAGGTGTGGGTGTCGTCGACCGGCAAGTGCATCTGCGTGATGGTCATGGTTTCCGACAGCGGGATCACGAAGGTATGCGGGAAGATCGAGTTGGTGACCCGCACATGGGTGAGCGTATCGGTCATCGGGCGCAGCGCCGTCAGGCGCATGCCGTAGGGCATGGCCTCGGCCGTGATCTTTGGCTGGTCGAACTCGCGCATGACCTTGGTCATCGGCCAGCGCTCGCCGTTGATGTCACCCGCACTGGCGCCGCGAAACTGGCGGCCGTAGGCCTCGTCGAGCGATTCGTCAAAGAAGAAGCGGTGCAGAAACGAGGCGTGCGCCGGGTCCACGCCAACCTCGAAGGCCTGCAGCCAGTTGCAGGCCCACATCCCCTTGAAGGCGAACGTATGAGTGCCGGGCGCGCTAAAGCAGTCGAGTGCCGGGAACGCCGGCGGCGCGGCATCTTCGGGGCCGAACCATGCGAAGAGGATGCCGCTACGCTCGAGGAGCGGGTAGTTGCGTTGCTTGACGTGCCGGCACAGCTTGCCGCCCGCGGGTTCGGCAGGCGTCTCGATGCATTGACCGGTGACATCGAACTTCCAGCCATGGAATGGACAGCGCAGCCCGTCCCCTTCGTTGCGTCCGAAGGAAAGGTCGGCGCCACGATGCGGACAGTCCCGATCCAGGAGTCCAAACTCACCCTTGGCATTCCTGAACAACACCAGATCCTGGCCCAGTACGCGCACAGCCTTGACCGGGCGGATTGCCATGACGGGGTCAAGCTGCGGGTCAAACTCGTCAACCAATGCCACGGGCTGCCAGTAATGGCGCATCAGCTTGCCGCAGGGAGTGTCTGGGCCGATGCGGGTGATGCGTTCATTCTGGGCGGCTCTCATGATGATCTTGTTCCTTCGACGATGGCCCGCGATTCGGACGCGGCGGTACTTGCTCTGATGGCTGCCTTGACTGGATTGCCGCCTCGGCCTGTGAATTTCAAATGGTATCCCAAAAAGTACAAACAGTATACAATTGAGTCATGAACCTTCAGGAAACTGCCCTGATGCAGCTGCGCGACCTGATCCTGCGCGGCGCATTTGAGCCGGGCATGCGGCTCGCGGAGCAGCAAATCGCCGAGCGGCTTGGCACTTCGCGCACACCGGTTCGCAGTGCACTGGTCACGCTGGAGCAGGAAGGCCTGGTCGAGGCCAGCGATACCGGCAAGTATCTGGTGCGCCGCTTCACTGTTCAAGAGGTGATCGATGCCATCCAGGTGCGCGGCCACCTCGAGGGCATGGCCGCGCGCCTGGTGGCAGAACACGGGCTGTCGCGCCAGTTGCAGGGGGGCTTGCAGGCCTGCCTGGACGACGGTGACCGGCTGCTTGCCGACAACCCACTGACGATCAAGAGCTACGCCGCCTACGCTGCCATGAACGACCGTTTCCACGCGCTGATTCTGGACGCCTGCGGAAACCGGGCCCTGCAGCGGGCGATGGCCATGAACGACAAGCTGCCGTTTGCCCAGGCGTCCGCGATGCTGCCCATGCAAGGTGCGGCGGCCCTGGATCGCGACTGGATGCTTTACGCGCATCGCCAGCACCACATGCTGTGCGAGGCATTGAGGCGCGGTGAAGCGACGCGCGCGCAGAATCTGGCGGTCGAGCATACCGAAGTGGCACAGATGAACATGCGCCAGGCCCTCGAGCGTCGCACCGAATCGGAGCAGGTCATGCCGGGAATCCGCCTGGTGGTGGGGTAGGGATTGCCGCTTGACGCAACGGGTCGCAGGCGCTCAGGCGACCGTGGCAGGCCCAGACCTGATGGCTGATGCACTGCGTCTGCCGCCTTCGATGCTGGTCATCGAGCGCGGCTGGGTCTCCTCCAACAACATCGTCTTCCTGGGCGACGACCCTGCAGTGGTCGACACCGGCTACGCGCGCCACTCGGAACAGACCGTGGCCCTGGTGCGCCACGCCCTGGGCGGGCAGGCGCTTGAGCGCATCATCAACACCCACACCCATTCAGATCATATCGGCGGCAACGCCGCACTGGCGCGCGCCTACCCCGGTGTACGCATCACCATTCCCGCAGGCGAGGCCGAGGTGGTGCGCGACTGGGACGTTGCCGCGCTGCTGTTGGAGCCCATGGGGCAGGAGTGCGAGCGATTCGCGTTCGACGACACCCTGCACGCCGGCGACGTATTGTCGCTGGGCGGATTGCAGTGGCAGGCGATTGCTTCACCCGGCCATGACATGGAGTCCCTCCTGCTGTGGTGTGCCGGTGAAGGCATCCTGATCTCCGCCGACGCGCTCTGGGGGCAGGGCTTCGGCATACTCTTTCCGGCGCTGCCGCCGCTGGGTGACCACGCCGGCGCCGTCGCTGCGCAGCGCGCCACCCTGGCCACCATCCGCGACCTCGCGCCGCGCCTGGTGATCCCCGGCCACGGCGCGCCGTTTACCGACCTCGAGGCCGCACTCGCGCACGCTGCTGCGCAACTGGACCGACTCGATTCGAACCCGGCCGGCCTGCTGCGTCACGCCGCCAAGGTGAGCCTGGCTTTCATACTGATGATCGATGGCCGCCTCGATCTGGCCACACTCGGCAAGCGCCTGGCCCGCATGCGGCTGGTGACGGATGTCAATCGCGCCATGTACCAGCTTGACGAGGCCTCGCTGGCCGAACTGTTGGCCGGGGAACTGGTCAAGAGCGGCGTGGCGAAGCGGGATGCAGGCTGGCTCGTCTACGCGACGGCCTGAAGTGTCGCGCCACGCGCCGCGGGATCAAGCAGAATTGCGGTCTGACCTAGGGGGAACAACAATGACATTCGAAACACTGGATTACGTCGTGCGCGACCGGGTGGCGGAGATCACCATGAAGCGCGCGCCGGTCAACGCCATAAATCACGCATTGGTCGACGATCTGCTCGCGGCCTACGCCAAGGCGCGCGACGACGAGGGCGTGCGTGCGGTGATTCTGACCTCCGCGTTCGACCGTGCCTTCTCCGCCGGCATGGACCTGGCGATGATGCAGGGCGGCGACGGCATGCGGCTGCGGCGCTTTCTCGAGAAGCTCTACTACGGCGTGCACGACATGCAGTACCGCATGGGCAAGCCGACCATCGCGGCGCTGACCGGCCCGGCGCGCGCCGCAGGGGTGACGCTGGCGGTCACCTGCGATGTCATCATCGCCGCCGATACCGCGAGCATCGGTTATCCCGAAATCCAGGTCGGCGTGATTCCGGCCATGCACTTCGTGCATCTGCCGCGCCAGATCGGCCGCCACAAGGCCTTTGAACTCCTCTTCAACGGCGATCCGATCAGCGCTGTCGAGGCTGAACGCATCGGCATCATCAATCGGGTGGTGCCGCAGGCCGAGGTCAAGGAGACGGCGCGCGCACTGGCCAGGGATTTCGCCAAGAAATCCCCGCTGGTGATGCAGCTGGCGCGCGACAGCTACATGCGCACCAACGACTTCGAGTACCGCCGCGCGATCGAGGCCACCGTCGAGACCATCTGCAACATCATCGCCACGCCCGACGCGCAGGAAGGGCTCAACGCCTTCAACGAGAAAAGGGCGCCGCGCTGGTGACCAGTCCGGTGCCGTGCCCGCTTGTGAAAAAATGCCGGGCCGGTGCGCAAGCGGACCAAAGGGATCAAGGTCGCCGGAACTTTTTTTCACTGATATCAGGACCGGTTTGTAGGGAGCCTCATGCAGACGAACATGGAAGATGACACCCTGGCGATGCTGGTCGATGCCGCCGCGACGTTTGCGCAGCCGGACGGCAAGCGCGTACGCAGCGCGCGTGCCGGCTCGCCTTGGTTCGATCGCGGCATCTGGCGCCAGATGGCCGAGCAGGGTTACCTCTCGGTGCTGCTGCCCGAGTCGGCAGGTGGCCTGGGCCTCGGCATGGCGGCGGCCTGCGCGATCGCCAACCGTCTGGGCTATGCGGCGTTTCCCGAGCCCTACGTTGCCGCCGGTGTGCTGCCCACCGCCGCGCTGGCGCAATGCGCGGCGGCGCCGCGCGGCCTGGTTGACGATCTCATGTCCGGCGCGCGCGTGGTCACGCTGGCCTGGCAGAACGACACCGGCGACCTCGCCGCGGAGGGCGGCAGCGTCACCGAGCGCGGCGGCAGTCTCGACGGTACCTGCCGCTTTGTGCGCGTGGCTGCCGCCGAGGTGTTTTTGGTCGCTGCGCGCGGTGCCGATGGCGTTTCGCTGTATGCGGTCGAGCGCGACCGAGCAGGTTTGGCCATCGGTCTGGAGCCGGCTGCCGACGGCAGCAGCAGCGCGCGCCTTGCATTCACCGGCGTCAAGGTCGGCGCGGGTGACCGCGTTGCCGGCCCGGCCGAGGCCGGTGCGGCCGTCGCCTATGCCGCAGACGCCGCCATCCTTGCTACCGCAGCCGAACTCAACGGCATCATGGAACGCGTGCTCGAATTCACCTTCGATTACCTGCGCACCCGCAAGCAGTTCGGCAAGCCGATCGGCAGCTTCCAGGCACTGCAGCATCGCGCGGTCGACATCTGGATGCAGAAGGAACTGTCCAAGGCCGCGCATGCCGCTGCACTCGCACGCTTTGGCGCGCCACAGGCAACAGCCGCCGAGCGGGCGCTGGCCGCCACCGGCGCCAAGGCACGCGCCGCGGACGCCGCGCTCAAGGTGTGCAAGGAGGCCGTGCAATTGCACGGCGCGATCGGCTTTACCGATGAATACGACCTGAGCCTTTACTTCAACCGCGCACTCGTGCTGAGCGCCTGGCTGGGCAACGCGGCCGCGCAGCGACGCCGTTATGCGCTGCTCGATAGGGCGGCGCGTGCCGAGGGAGGCAAGTCATGAGCTACGGCGTCAAGCAGGAACAGGACTGGAACGCGCTTGCGGAGGCGGATTTCCGCGCCGTGGTGCGCGCGGACTTTGAGGCCAACTATCCGGCGCACCTGCGCTTTGCGCCGCGGCGCCTGCGCTGGAGTGAAATCGGCGACTGGTACCTGCGCATGGCCGAGAAGGGCTGGATCGCCCCCAACTGGCCGGCCGAATTTGGCGGCATGGGCCTGTCACCTGCCAAGCTCCTGATCTTCATCGAGGAGCAGGAGCGCTGGGGCATCGCGCGTTTCCAGGACCACGGCGTGCTGATGGTGGGGCCGGTGCTGCAGCGCTTCGGCACTGACGAACAGCGCCGTCGTTTCCTGCCCAAGATCCTCACCTGCGAGAACATCTGGGCGCAGGGCTATTCCGAGCCGGGTGCCGGCTCCGACCTGGCAGGTCTGTCGACCCGTGCGCGCCGCGACGGCGACCACTACGTGATCGACGGTCACAAGATCTGGACCACACTGGCGCAAGACGCCACCCACATGTTCGTGCTGGTGCGCACCAACACCGAAGCCAAGAAGCAGGAGGGCATCAGCTTTCTCTTGGTCGACATCACCTCACCGGGCATCACCGTGCGCCCGATCCGCGACATGGCCGGGCACGAGGAATTCTGCGAGGTGTTCTTCGACGCCGTGCGCACACCGGTAGCCAACCTGGTGGGCGAGGAGAACGGCGGCTGGACCATCGCCAAGTCGCTGCTGGGTTTCGAGCGCATTTTCATCGGCAGCCCGAAACTGCCAGAGTACGGCCTGGCGATGCTGGAGAGCCTGGCAAAGGCGCGCGGCGTGGCCGACGATCCGCTATTCGTCGACAAGTTCACGGCCTTGAAGCTCGATGTCGCCCACCTGGGTGACCTCTACGAGCGCTTCGCCGCCACCCTGGTGCGCGGCGAGCAACTCGGGCCGGACGTCTCGGTGCTCAAGATCTGGGCTACCGAAACCTTTCAGCGCATTGCCGACCTGGGCATCGAGACGGCCGGCGACTGCGGTGGCCTGACTGGCGCCGTGCCCATGGGCACGGCCGCGATCGACGCGCTGGCGCTCTTCTACAAGGCGCGCGTGCCGACCATCTACGGCGGCAGCAACGAGATCCAGCGCAACATCCTGGCGCGGCAGGTGCTCGACCTGCCGTCCTGATCGCGCTCAGCCCGGGACCGGGCCCACGGCCGCTGCACCCGTGCCGTCCTGTGCGGGGGCTTGGGCGCGCGCCCTGAAGCGTAAAAAGTCGAGTCTTCCGCCGGCGTGTTAGAGTGATTTGGCACAACAGTCTTGATATTCGGCAATGCTGCAGGGCGTTCGCGAGTGAGGGTCGCGGCGCCTTCGCCGATGCGGCCCGCGCTACGCGGGCCAGCCCGACTTCAGAGCCCGGACGCAGGACCCGGAGAACCGCGACGCGAGATGGCGTTCAATGTCCAACTGAGGCCGCTGTCGCAGGTCGATGCGCGCACCGACGCCGCCTGGTCGGAGCTTGCGCTGCGCGCCCTTGAGCGCAATCCTTTTTTCGAGCCTGTCGTGGTGCATGCCTCGGCGCAATACATGGGGCTCGACGTGGCCCTGCTGACTGTCGAAAGCGGCGGCGACATGCTGCTGTGCCTGCCGCTCATCAAGCGCACGTTGCGCTGGGCGCGCGTACCGTTCATGGCCTGGACCGGCTGGGACCCGATCAGCGCTCCGCTTCTCGACGCGCCCCATCCCGCTGCTACTCTGGAAGCGGCATTCGCGCATCTGGGCCGTGTGCAGGGTCCGGATTTCCTGGTGCTCGACTGGGTTCCGGGCGACGGGCTAGTCGCGTCGGCGTTGACGGCGGTGACAGCCGGTCGCAGGCCGGCGTGGTTGATTGCGCAAAGCGAGGGCTCGCGTCCTGTCCTGCACCGGCGTGAGGCGGGCGACTACACGGCGGGTACGCTTGCCGGCCGGCATCGACGCAAGCAGGGCAACCGGCGTCGCAACCTCGAAAAGCGACTGGGCGCACCACTCGAGCTGGTCGACGAAAGCGCATCGGCCGACGCCATCGGGCGCCTGCTTGCGATGGAGTTTCGTGGCTGGAAGGGACGCATCGGCAGTGCGGTCATGTGCCGGCCCGACTTCACGACCTATTTTCGCGAGACCTGTGCGCGTTTCGCCGAGGAGGGCCGCATGCAGGTATTGTCCCTGCAGGCGGCGGGCACGACGCTGGCGATGAAGGCGGACATACGCGCCGGAGACTCGCTGTTCGGACTGCGTACCGCCTATGAAGAAGCGTTTGCCGAGGGATCACCAGGTGTCGAACTCGAGATCCAGGCCATCAATGCGTTTCATGCCAGCGGCGCGCGCTACATCGACTCGTGCACCAACCATGCGAAAAATCCGCTGCAATGGCTATGGCCGGACAGGCGTCCGATCCGCCGCTATGCGCTGAGCCTCGGTGGCATGCTGGGGCGCGTGGCCAGCAGTCGCCTTGCGCAGGCTACGGAAGCCTTTTTGCGCCGGCCACGCATGCGCTCTGTCGCCGAGGTCGGCGCGGATGGCGAGTCGAGGCAGGAGGGCTGTCCTCCACCGGCCGCTGCACGGCCGGCATAGGGACTGCGTCGCGCGCCGCGGATGGTGCCTGGCTTCGGAGTCCCGCGCCGGGTCGAGGGCGCGGTCGCCATGGCGCGCTTGGCAATGTCGCCGACATCGCGCTTGTCGGCACAGTCCCTCCTCCCGACGGTTGAACTTATGGAGAGCGACGTCCTTCCAGCACAATATACTGGTGTGACGGTTGCTCGACCTGCCGTTCTGCCACCGCGCGCCCCGGCAACACGAAATTTCACTGGAGCAAGACATGGCAACTCGAATCGACGCGTGCGTTTTTGCCGTCCTGGCAGCGGCGCTGACGGCCGCGCCACCGGCGACTGCGCAGAGCTACCCCAACAAGCCGGTGCGTGTGTTACTCGGCTACACGCCGGGCGGCGCCGCGGACGGTGCGATGCGCCCGCTGGCCAGGGTGCTCGAACCGCTGCTCGGCCAACCGATCATCATCGAACCTCGCCCCGGTGCGGCCGGCGCAGTGGCGGCGGACGTGATTTCCAAGACCGCTCCGGACGGCTACACGCTCTACCTGGCCGACAGCGGGCCGCTGACCGTCGCGCCGCACCTGACCAAGGTGGGCTACAACGGCGTCACCTCGTTCACCCATATCGGCTCGGTGTGCATCCTGCCCAGTCTGCTGGTGGCGCATCCGTCGGTGCCGGCGGCGACTGTTGCCGAACTGATAGCGCTTTCCAAGCGCGAATCCGGCAAGTGGAGCTACGGCACCTCGGGCATCGCCGGTCCGCACCACATGTCAGGCGAGTACTTCAAGAGCTTCACCGGCGCCAACCTGCTGCACATTCCCTACAAGGGCGGCGCGCCGGCGATGACCGACCTGATCGGTGGCCAGGTGCCGCTCTTGTTCTCCTCGCTCGGCCCGGCGGTGGGGCCGGTGAAGACCGGCCGCATCCGCGCCCTCGCGGTCACCTCGGCCAAGCGCTCGTCGGCGTTTCCCGATGTGCCAACGCTCGATGAATTGGGCCTTAAGGGCTTCGAGTCATCGGCCTGGTTCGGCTTGATCGGGCCGGCCGGCATGCCTGCCGAGGTGGTCAGCCGCCTGTCGCAAGCCCTGCTCAAGGCGGGCGAGGATCGTGGCCTGCAGGAAAACTACAAGGCTGCCGGCTGTGACCCGGACTTTGCCAACCCGGCGCAGACCCTGGAGAAGGTCAAGGCTGACCTTGCCAAGTGGGCCAGGGTGATCAAGGAAGCCAACATCAAGGCCGAATAAGGCAGGGGGTTTCACTTGATCCTGCCGCATCCTTCCTGCGGCACTACCGACATGATGGCGCGCCCGGTGGCGCAATAGCCCACCGACGGCCTTAAGCAGCAGGTGGCGGCCTTACTCGAGCTTGAGGCCGGTTGCCTTGATCAATGCGCCCCAGTTGCGTGCTTCTTCGGGCAGGCCTGCCGCAAACTCGGCAGGTGATGATCCAACCGGCACCAGGCCGGCTTCGCGCAGGCGGCCCTGTGCCTCCGGCGTTCCAAGTGCGGCCCGGAACTCGGCGGCGAGCCGGTTCAGCACTGCTTCCGGCGAACCCTTTGGTGCAACCAGCCCCCACCAACTGCGCGGCATTTCGCGTTGCAAGGCGGGATAGCCGGCTTCGGCAAAGGTGGGTACGTTCGGCAGCCCGTCCAGGCGCTGGCCGGCGGCCACAGCAACGGGCCGCACCAGCCCGCCGGCAATTTGCCCGCGCAGTGAAGCGTGGGCGATCAGCATGAACTGCACCTCGTTGGCAATCAGCGCGGTGGCGGCCGCATTGCCGCCCTTGTAGGGAACGTGCACGACACTGATGCCAGCGGCGCGGGCCAGCAGTTCTGCGGCGAGATGGGGCGGAGTGGCGGAGCCCGGCGAGCCGAAGTTGACCTTGCCCGGATTGGCTCGGGCGTAGTCGATGAATTCCCGCAGGGTCTGCACCGGGTGTTTGGCACTGACCGAGAGCACCAATGGGACGTCGACCAGCATCGTGACTGGCGCAAAGTCCCGCAAGGGGTCAAAGGCCATGCTGGCGAACAGAAACTGGTTGATCACCATGGTGTTCGACGGCGCTACCGCAATCGTGTAGCCATCGGCTGCGGACTGCTGCACTGCCTGCATGCCGACGTTGCCGCCGGCACCGGGGCGGTACTCGACCACGATTTTCTGGCCCAGCCTGGCCTCAACCATTTGCCGGGTGGCGGTGAGGACGGTATCGACCAGGCCGCCTTGACCGAAGGGGACGATGAAGCGGATCGGCCGGTTCGGCCATTCCTGGGCCTGCAAGGGGGCTGCGGCCGCAAGGAACGGCGCCAGGCCGGCAAACAGCAGTCGATGCAGCGGGTATCGGGTGGGCATGACGGGGTCCTTCTGCATTCGTTCAGAATTTCGGGAAGATCTGCCGCTCGGAAAGCCACGTCGACATCTTCATGCGCTGCTTGCGATCCGCCGAGCGAAACTCATCGTGGCGGGCCTTGTTCGGCCACACGCTGTCGGCTGTTGCCGTCATGCGCGTAACCACCTGCTGGCGCGTCACGTTGAACACCATCAGGTCCTTGGCGAGCGCCAGAGGCCCGGTGTATTCGGTGCGGATCTGGCGCTCCATCTCGGCGGCGGTATCGAAGTCGTTGAAGAAGTGGAACGCGACCGCAAGACGCGGCGCGCACAACTTGAACACCCGCCCGGCCTCGGCCGGGTCGGAATGGGCGATGGTGCCGATGCCGCGCGCGCTGCGCTCGTCGTAACCCGAACGCTCCATCAGCTGCGCCACGGTATTGAAGGTCTCGTGCACCAGCACGTCCGCGCCCTGGGCGTTCTCCGTCATGAAGTAGCTCGGCGTGGTGTCGCCCGAATAGACGAATGTCAGGCCGTTCCAGTCAAGCCGCAGGCTGACCGGGCCGTCATAGATATGTACCGCCGGAAAGCTTTTGATGGTGACGCCATTTTTCTCGTACACCACTTGGCTTTTCGAGTAATCGAATTCGTGGACATTGATTTCCGCGCCGCTCGCCGGCAGGAAGCCGACGCGCGTATCGGTGTCCCAGGCGTACGCCTCGCGCTGCTTTTCAACAAAATGTGCGAAGCCATACTTCTTTTCGGGCCCGGAAGGACCGTACACCTCAAGCGGCACTGTGCGGCCACCGGTCCAGCTGCCGATCCAGATCTGTGCGAAGTCTCCCACGTGGTCCGTATGCAGGTGGGTGGTGAAGTAAGCCGTCATGTCCTGGTACGGAATTTCCAGTGCGCCAAAGCGCATCTGGGTGCCGAAGCCGAAGTCAAACATGAACTTGTCGCCATTGCCCAGTTCGATCAGCCAGCCGGCATTGGCCTGCGAAGGGCGCAGGAACGGGCGCCCGGTACCCAGCGCGATGATGCGCATCTCGTCCGGGGCCAGAGGCTCAGTGTTGGGAAAGTAGTGGTCGCGATACATCTGTTGGCGCTCCTGAAACGGCAGACCACTACATCTTAGTGCCGGCTTACATATCCATTCAATGCTATTTCATCATGTGGCAATATATTTTCCTGGGATGAAACGGCGTGTCGACCACCTACGGCGGCAGCAACGAGAGTCAGCGCAATATCCTGGCGCGGCCGGTGCTTGACGAGATCGGGCATGGACAGTTCGAGAGCTTGCAAAGGCTTCGACGTTGCCTCTTGGCCCTGTTAAGCTTTATCGTTGGAAAAAAGCTGAGGAGCAACCCGTGATCCACGTCATCGCCACCATCGAACTCAACCCGGGAACGCGCGCAGCGTTCCTGGTTGAATTCAAGAAGAACATTCCGGCCGTGCTGGCCGAAGACGGCTGCATCGAATACGGGCCCGCCGTCGATGCCGAGACCGGCATTCCCACGCAGACCATCCTCGGGCCGGACCGTGTGACCGTCGTCGAGAAATGGGCCAGCGTGGCAGCCCTCAAGGCGCACGCGGTAGCGCCGCACATGAAGGCGCATCGCGAGCGGGTCAAGGACTACGTGCGCGGCATGGACCTGCGGGTCTTGAACCCGGCCTGAGCGGAAGGCAGCGAAGCGCAAAGAACTTGCAGACGCCTTTGCGCGTCGGCATCGCGGGCTTCGATGCCATCGGTCGGAGGGTCGCCGAAAAACTCGACGACGGCATGCCGTGGCTGGTGCTCGCCGCTCTCGCGGCCCACTTGCGCGCCAGTTTCCAAGCTACGCCCATCCTCGGGCCAGGCGAGCATTATTTGGCCGCCGTCGACCGCCGCAGCATCATCACACCCACCACCAGCGCCGGCACGCTGCAGGCAATGAAGCCCGCCAGGTAACCGCCGGTGGCGCCCAGCAGCGCAGAGAACACCATCGGCTCAACCAGGCCGCCGACCTGGCCAAAGGACAGCACCCCGCCGGTCGCTGCGCCGCGCTTGCCCTCCGGTGCCGCGCGCGCCGCCTCTGCCAGCAGCACGCCGTGCCAGGACAGCGCCGTCGCACTGAGCAGGCAGGCCACCGCGCCGACCACAACGAGAGGGGAGTTGGCATCGCACAGCCCGAGCAGGGTGGAGCCTGCCGCCATTCCCAGGGCCAGAGCACCCAGCATCACGCGCAGGCTGACATGGCCGCTGGCCAGCCAGCCCCAGACGATACGGCCGGGCATCGCCACCAAGACCGCCATGGAAAAGATCAGGCCGGCCGTCACCGGCTCATAGCCGATGCTGGTAAGGAAGACCACGAAGTAGGCGGTCATGATCGTTTGCAGGCCGATGAACGCCAGGCAGGCGAAGGACAGGGTGCGCAGGCGCGGCTGCTGCCACACCAGCGACAGGGTCTCGCCCAGGTCCGACAGACGCATCGGATGGTCGGGGACGCGGTCGTCGTCGTAGCGCGGTCGCAGCGGCTGCATCAAGAGGCCGAACACCGCGCAGGCGAGCGCGCTGGCCAAGAGGATGGCGCGCCAGCCGTAAAGTTGTGCCAGCGGCGGCCCCAGCAGTCCGGCCAGCAGCATGCCGGCCGGCACCGCGGACTGCTTGATCGAAAACACCAGCGGCAGATAGCGTGGCGGCGAGCAGCGCCCGAGCAGGTGCGAGCTTGCAGGTGTCGACACCGCGCTGCCGGCGCCGGTCAAGAGGGCCGACGCGATCAGGGCCGCGGTCGTGCCCAGCGCCGTCGTTGCACTGCCGGCAGCAATGAACAGCAACGACAGCTGACTCATGCGCAGCGCGCCGTAGCGCACGATGAAGCCGCCGCAGCCGAGTTGCACCACCAGCGAGGACGCGGCCACGCAGGCGAAATAGACACCGATCCAGGCGGCGTCATAGCGCAGATCCGCGATAATTGCCGGCGCGATCACGGCCGGCAGCGTGCGACCGATGGTCACGAAGGTCTGCTGCACGAACATCGTGACAAGCGCGATCAGGAGGTGGTTCACGGCAGGTACGACTTTCTTGGGTCCGGTGTTGCGGGGCTCAGTATATGCAGCAGGCAGCCATGGGCAATGCGCACGCCGGATTCGGCATACGCAAACCTGACCGAATACAACCCTGCGACAATGGCAAGGCCATTGCCATGATCGAACCCGTGGCGCTGGCCGCCGCCAGCAGTTCAGATAGGGCCTCCGCCAAGCCAACCAGAAAAGCCATGGCCACCCTCACCACTCATACCCTCAACTCCGTCGACGGCACCCACGCGGGCTCGGTTGGCGTATCGCTTTATCGCGTGGCACCCGATGGTTCACGCCAGGTCATTTTTGAGGCAGAGACCGATGCCGGTGGGCGCCTCTCGCAACGCATTGCGGAAGACCAGGTCGACCCCACAGCCGCCTACGAACTGGTGTTTCAAACCGGCGCCTATTTCGCTGCCCGAAACCTGAGTCTGCCCGGACTGCGGCTACAGAAGGAAGCCGTGATTCGTTTTTGCATGCCCGACCCGGCAGCCGCATATCACATGCCGCTGGTCATGGCCCCCAATGGTTACAGCGTCTGGTTGTCCAGCTGAACCCCACCTCGAGGAAATAGAGATGTCTTATAGGCCATGCTCCGCTGCATCGTTGGCAGGTGTTTGTTGCCTGTTGACTGTCATCACCTCTGGTGTTGCGGCACAGGATGTCTTCCCAAGCCGACCGATCAAGATGATCGTGGCGCAGCCTCCCGGCAATTCTGCAGACCTGGTGGCCCGCATGATTGGCGAGCGTCTGACCAAAACGGCAGGACAGCCAGTGGTAGTCGAAAACCGGCCCGGAGCCAGCGGCAACATCGGCGTCGGTGCCTTGGCCGCGTCTCCCGCAGACGGCCACACCATCGGAATTGTCGGGATTGGCCAGTTGGCCCTCAATCCGTCGCTTTTTTCCAAGCTGCCATACGACCCGCAGAATGGCTTTACCCCGCTGGCCATTGTTTACCGCGGGCCGATGGTGTTCATGGTGGAGGGCGCTTCGACGATCACGAGCCTGAAGGACGTGGTGCAACTATCCCAGACCCAGGCCAACGGACTGGACTTCACATCGGCCGGAACGGGCTCGATCATGCATCTCATGGGCGAACACTTTGCCCGCGCCACCAAGGCCAAGATGTTGCATGTGCCCGGCAAGGGAACCAGCGGGGCCGTCACCCTGGTGCTTGGCAAGCACGCCCCCCTCGTGGTGGAGAACGTCACGGCCAGCATGAGTTTCATTCGCTCGGGTCAGCTGCGCGCGCTCGCCATCACCAGTGCCCAGCGGCACCCCTCCCTGCCCAATGTGCCCAGCATCGTCGAAGCCGGCTTCCCCAATCTGGTCACCGAAGGTTGGTTGCTGCTGGCCGGTCCGGCCGGCC
>JBJXGS010000277.1:0-2946 GCA_046160545.1 Burkholderiales bacterium | reverse complement strand
AGGAAACCCAAATCGTCGGTGCAGCCCCGCCAACCGGCAGCCATGTCGTCGTCCTTCCCGGCACCCACAGCAAGTGGGCCTGGGTCGAGAATGGCACGATCCTGCGATTCGCAAGTTTCATGACCGGCGAGGTCTATGCAGCGCTGATGGGCCACACCATTCTTGGCAGGCTCATGGCTAGCGACGCGGCGCACGACGCGGCCGCCTTCGCGCGCGGCATCGCCTACGGGCTACAAGCCCCGCAGCAGCTCCTGCACCGCATCTTCTCGGCGCGCACTCTGGGGCTATTCGGCACCCTCGAATCCGCAGCGCTGCCGTCATATCTGTCCGGACTATTGATCGGCGCCGAAATCGGCGGCGCGCGCAGTTTGCGTCTGGTCGCAGGCCCCATCATTCTTCTGGGCAGCGCGGAGCTGTCTGCGCGCTACGCAGAAGGCATGAGGACCGCCGGCATGACGACAGTGGCGGGTGACGCGGAGGCAGCGGCACATGGCCTCACGCGACTCGCCAACGCCAGCACAGCCCGCTAGACCCGAGGCTCCTGCTGTGTAGTGCAATGGATGCCTCCGCCTCCGGCGGCAATACCGTCGACGTTGATCTGGACTATGTCACGTCCGGGAAACACCTTTCGCAATGCACGCGCGGCAGCCGCATCGGCCTTGGGATCACCGAACTCCGGAGCAATTACGGCGCCACTGCATACATAGAAATTGACGTAGCCTGCAGCGAAGTCGTCGTCCGCAGAACGTTTCCGGCCCGTTGAAGGTGCCTCAAGAACAACAATCTCCAGTTTCCGGCCTTCCGCGTCCGTTGCCGTGCCGAGGATCTCCAAATGTCGCTTCGTCACCGCATGATCGAAGGATCTTGGGTCGGGATCGTAGGCGGCGATCACCACTCCAGGACGAGCAAAGCGTGCATAAAAATCGGTATGCCCATCGGTGATGTCCTTACCCTTGATACCAGGCAACCAGATGATTCTCTCCAAGCCAAGCAGTCGTTTCAGTTCACGCTCACACTGACTCTTGCTCACCCCGGGGTTGCGGTTGTCGTTGAGCACACAGCTTTCGGTGATGATCGCCGTGCCGTGTCCGTCAACCTCGATCCCGCCACCTTCAAGCACCAGGCTGGTCTGAATACGCCGCACTCCAGCGACTCGCGCAATGAATGCTGCGACCCCTGCATCAAGTTCGAAGCGCTGCTTCTTTCCCCAGCCGTTGAAATTGAGGTCAACCACGGCCTTGTCACCGTTCTCCGTGACGACGAAGACCGGACCGGAATCACGCACCCACAAGTCATCATGCGCGCAGACTACAAGTTCGACCTTATTGCCCATCAGTTGTCGGGCCAATGGCAGGTCGGATTGCCGCACCAGCATGGTGACGGGCTCGTATTTCGCGATGGTCAGTGCGATGGTCGCCAGGTTGCGCTGAACTTCGGGCAAGAGTTTCCTACCCCATACGTTTTGGCTGGCGCCAAAAGCCATCCAGGTGCGCAGGTGAGGATCGCTCTCGTCCGGCATGAACCAAGAGTCTTTCGTATTTCGCGTAGCAAACCCCTCTCTTCCTCCTACAAGAAGAGAGGATGCGGCAAGGCATCCAAGTGACCATGCGAAAGCGCGGCGCGTAACCATGAACACATCTTTTCCAGGATCTAGCTTCGCACTCTATGGCGCAAGATCGCCTTAGTCGGCTGCTTCAACGGGACAAAATGTCAAAAAAATGCGGGGCTAGCCGCGCTGGACATCGAAACGCCTAGACTTGTCGACTCGATGGCAGTGCCTCTAGCCGGCCCGACTGACAAGGCTCACGGACGCATCACATCGCGAACGACTGTTCTCTTCATCTCAAGAGGAATTCTCGAGCCGTCTGAACCATAGCGCACCCGGGCGAGTGAACAAAAGGTAGAGCGCCACGATATCCATCACCATACCGGCGTAGGTCAGCACGTCGATCAGTGGCTGTGGCCCAGGCGCTGGTTCCGACGAAAAAAACCATAGCGGTGAGAATACGAGCAACAGAACAAGCATCGTGATTCGCGCCCAGTTTCTGCCGCGATCGATGTAAACGATGAGTGCGACTGTGAACGCCACGAACACGGCCGTGAATACCAAGAAAAACCCCAGCACCCCTTCCGCTTGCGACTTGGCTAATTCGAAATAAAGACCAGGAATCGAGATGACGAGGCTTAGCCAAAATAGCCGGACCGCCCAGCTGACCTGTGCAGGCTTGGGGATACCAGGTCTGCGGTCTGCCGCCTCGATGTTTGCCTTCGGCGGTTCGAAAGGACTCATCGATACATCCTCGCGCCGTGAACGTCGCTCCGCTTACGCATCCGCTCCCGCCGGCGGCGCCACGCGCATCACCTCATCGAATGTCGTCAAGCCCGAGGCAACCTTGAGCGCACCGGAAATACGCAGCGGCTTCATGCCTTCGCGGTAGGCCTGCTCGCGCACCTTGGCAATGTCGGTCTCGGCGGTGATCAGGCGCTTGACATCGGAGGTCAGGAGCAATACCTCGTAGATGCCCATGCGTCCTGCATAGCCGGTGTTGCGGCATTCCAGGCAGCCGACCGGCTTGTAGACGGTCTTGGGGGGCGGCGACTTGAACGGCGCGACCAATTCGTTCCAGAGTTTCTCGTGGTGCAGGTCCGAGGGCGCCTTGCAATGCTGGCACAGGGTCCGCACCAGGCGTTGCGCCATGATGCCCAGCACGGTCGCGTTGATCAGGTAGTTGGGCACGCCCAGGTCCAGGAGGCGGGTGATCGCCGCGGGCGCATCATTGGTGTGCAGGGTGGAGAGAACCAGATGGCCGGTCAGCGACGCCTGGATGGCCATCTCGGCGGTCTCCAGATCGCGGATCTCGCCCACCATGATGATGTCCGGGTCCTGGCGCATCAGTGCGCGCAGGCCCTCGGCAAAGGAGAGCTCGATGTTCTGCAGCACCTGCA
>JBJXGS010000276.1:0-14137 GCA_046160545.1 Burkholderiales bacterium | reverse complement strand
ATCGAAAAATAGATGCGCGGCCGGTTGGCGCCGATCAGGGCGACGCGGTCGCCGCGTTTGACGCCCAGCGCGGCCAGGCCGCAGGCCAGCGGGCGAACTTCTTCAAGCACCTCGCGCCAGGTCCAGGTCTGCCAGATGCCGAGGTCCTTCTCACGCATCGCCGGGCGATCGCCGCGCACCTCTGCATGGTGCTTGAGCAGGCGCGGGAAGGTCGAAAGCGTCGACGGTGGCAGATTGCTCATCAATATGTCTCCAGCATGCCCGTGCGGGGCCGGCACCTGAGGGTGCTCTCAAGGGCCGGCATTTTATACCCGGAATAGCTGAGATCGAATTTGGGGAAGCCCGAGCCGCTCGGCCATGAGGTGGCGCCGCGTCCGGGCGGGAACGACCGTTCCTTCAAGCGCGCTCAAGCGCCTGGGGCGCGATCTCGCATACCAGTTTCACCAACGCGCTCGCCAGCGGCGTGAGGGGGCGCTGCGCCGAAGTAGCGACCGCCAGGCGCGTGAGAAGGCGCGGCCGGACGATCGGGCGCGGCGCTAGCCGCGCCCTCTGGGCATCGTCGCCGATGGCATTGAGGGAGAGCACCGCATATCCGTGGCCGCGCGCGACCAGGTCAAGAATCGCCTGGATGCCGTCGATCTCCAGCGCCACGTCGATGCGCTCACCGATCTCTGCCAGCCGGCTTTCGATCAGCATGCGCACAGAGTTGGGCCGGCTGGGCACGATCAGGGGATGGGCCGCGACCTCCTTGAGTGCAATCGGGGCTCCCGGCCGGGCGCGGGCAGCGCGGCCGCGTGCGGGACCGATCAAGTACAGGGGTTCGGCGATAAGCGGCCGCGTTTCCAGTGCCGCCGACGGTACCGGGTTGTAGAGCAACCCGACGTCGATGCGCCCGGCGGCGAGCCACTCCGCGATGTTGACGGTGAGTCCCTCGCTGATACCCAGGGTGGCCTGGGGATAGCGATCACGAAACGCGTCGACCAGGCGTACGGTGAGTACGCGTCCGACCGTCGGCGGCAGGCCCAGGGCAACATGGCCGACCGGCGCGCCGCGCATCTCGACCAGGTCTTCGCGGGCGCGTTCGACCTGATGCAGGATGCCGCGCGCATGTGCCAGCAGGCGTTGTCCGGCTTCGGTAGGCGTCACGCCCCGGCCGTTGCGCATCAGGAGATGCTGACGCAGTTCGACTTCCAGGGAGCGCACCTGGCGCGACAGCGCCGGCTGCGCGGTGCGCAGGAAATCGGCGGCGCGCGTGAAGCTGCCCAGTTCCGCGACATGCACGAATACTTCGAGTTGCTTCAGATTCATAAGGGTTTTCCAGAGGACCGCTTGCCAGCATGCCGAAGGATAATCCGCGCCTGCGATTCAGAACGGGAGCATGATCGTGCACAAGTCATCTACTCGCCGCCGCCTGCTGCTGGCCGCCGCAGCGCCGCTCGTAGCGCCGTTCGCGTCGCGTCCCTCATTGGCCCAGTCAGCCTGGCCTACCCGGCCGGTGCGCATGATCATCAACTTGCCGCCGGGCTCTTCTCCGGACGTGGTCGGCCGTGCCATCGCCCAGCCGCTGCAGGAGGCCCTGGGCCAGAGTGTCGTGATTGAAACCCGCACTGGCGTGGCCGGGGCGATCGGCGCCGAGGCGGCAGCCAAAGCCACCGACGGTCACACCATCCTCATGACCGCCGGCAGCGTGATCTCGATCAATCCGTTTGTGAACCCACTGCCCTTCGATCCCAACCGTGACCTGGTGCCGGTGGCGGCGGTGGCGCGAGTGGCGCTGTTCCTGGTCATGCGCGCCGATCTGCCGCCGAAGAACCTGAAGGAGTTCGTGGCCTATCTCAAGGCCAATCCGGGCCGGCTCTCCTATGGCACACCCGGCAACGGTTCTTCCCCGCACATCGTGGGCGAGATGTTCAAGGCCCAGGCGGGCGTGTTCTCGGTGCATATTCCCTACCGCGGCTCCTCTCCGGCCCTGCAGGACCTGCTGGGTGGGCAGATCGATTACGCCTTCGATCCTGGAATCTCGTTCCCGCACGTGCGCTCCGGCAAGCTGCGCATGCTGGCGGTCGCGATGATGCAACGATCGTCGCAGTTTCCCGAGGTGCCGACGCTTAACGAAGCGGGCTATCCCGGGTTCGATGGCGGCACCACGCACTCGGTGTACGCGCCGGCCGGCACGCCAGCCGACGTGGTGGCGCGCCTGAACCGCGAGATCAACCGCGCGCTGACCCTGCCGGCGGTGCGCACGGCCATCTCCGGGATCGGTGCCGAGCCGACACCCATGAGTCCGCAGCAGCTCGCGCAAGTTATGGCGGAGGATGCCAAGCGTTACTCCGCGATCATCCGCGAGCGCAAGATCCGGCCGGACTGAGCCGTATCGGGTGCGGTGGGCGCACCCGGCCGGTTATGCCGGATCGGCATTTCTGCTAGTCAGGTGATGCCGGTTTTCAAATGTCGCGCGTGGCGCGACAATGGGCAGGGAGCAGGTTCATTGTGCCGTCGCTGGCGCGATCGGCGCGGCGCATAATGGCGCCCCGGCCTGCCGACGGGCGCCGCCACCGACTCACGGAACCGACCGCATGATCATCGACTGCCACGGCCACTACACGACTTCACCGCCCGCGCTGGACGACTGGCGCCAGAAACAGATCGCCCACCTGGCCAATCCTGCGCTGGGCCCCAAGGCATCCGAACTCAAGATCAGCGACGACGAACTGCGCGAGACCATCGAGAAGAACCAGCTCAAGATGATGAACGAGCGCGGTTCGGACGTCACCATCTTCTCGCCGCGCGCCAGCTACATGGCGCACCACATCGGCGACTTCAACACTTCCTCGACCTGGGCTGCGATCTGCAACGAGCTGATCCATCGCATCCACAAGCTCTATCCGACACGCTTCATCGGCGGTGCCATGCTGCCGCAGTCGCCCGGCGTGGCGCCTGCCACCTGCGTACCGGAGATCGACCGCTGTGTCCGGGAGTACGGGTTCGTGGTCATCAACCTGAATCCGGACCCGTCCGGCGGGCACTGGACCTCGCCGCCGTTGTCCGATGCGCAGTGGTTCCCGATCTACGAGAAGATGATCGAGTACGACATCCCGGCGATGATCCACGTCTCGACCTCGTGCAACGCCTGCTTCCACACCACCGGTGCGCACTACCTGAACGCCGATACCACGGCTTTCATGCAGTGCCTGACCTCGGACATTTTCAAGCGCTTTCCCAAGCTCAAGTTCATCATCCCGCACGGCGGCGGCGCGGCGCCCTACCACTGGGGTCGCTTTCGCGGCCTGGCGCAGGACATGAAGCTGCCGCCGCTCAAGGAACACCTGCTTAACAACATCTACTTCGATACCTGCGTGTATCACCAGCCGGGCATCGACCTGCTGACCAAGGTGATTCCGGTCGACAACATCCTGTTCGCCTCCGAAATGATCGGAGCGGTGCGCGGGGTCGATCCCGAGTCCGGCTTCATGTACGACGACACCAAGCGCTACATCGAGGCCGCAAGCCTTTCGCCGGCCGACCGCACCAAGATCTACGAGGGCAATGCGCGGCGCGTGTTCGGGCGCCTCAACGCCAAGCTGCCGCAGTGACCGTCTCCAGCCGACCGACCGGGCGCCGCATCGGGATCCACGCATGAACTTCACCAAGACGCCGGGCTGGCTGGACTGGTATTCCGGTCCTTCCACGCCGCACTTCAGGCTGCCGCCCGGCAGCGTCGACGCACATTGCCATGTCTTCGGCCCGGGTGCCGAGTTTCCCTTCGCGCCCGAGCGCAAGTACACCCCCTGCGATGCCTCCAAGGCGCAGCTCTTCGCCCTGCGCGACCACCTCGGGTTCGAGCGCAACGTGATCGTGCAGGCCACTTGCCACGGGGCCGACAACAGCGCGGTCATCGATGCGCTCAAGGCTGCGCAAGGCCGCGCACGCGGCGTAGCCACCGTGCGGCGCGACATCAGCGACGCGCAGTTGCAGGAGCTCAACGCCGCCGGCGTGCGCGGGGTCCGTTTCAACTTCGTCAAGCGGCTGGTCGATTTCACGCCGAGAGAAGAGCTGCTGGAGATCGCCACGCGCATCAAGCCACTGGGCTGGCATGTGGTGATCTACTTCGAGGCGGCCGACCTGCCCGAGCTGTGGGACTTCTTCACGGCGCTGCCGACGGTCGTGGTGGTGGACCACATGGGTACGCCCGATGTCACGCGGCCGGTCGACGGGCCGCAGTTCCAGCTCTTCGTGAAGTTCATGCGCGAGCACCAGAACGTGTGGTCCAAGGTGACCTGCCCCGAGCGGCTTTCGGTGTCCGGCCCGTCGGCCCTTGGCGGTGAGCGCAACGCCTACCGCGACGTGGTTCCGTTTGCGCGGCACCTGGTGGAGACCTTTCCGGACCGCGTGCTGTGGGGCACCGACTGGCCGCACCCGAACCTGAAGAAACACATGCCCGACGACGGGCTGCTGGTCGACTTCATTCCGCACATCGCGCCGACGCCCGAATTGCAGCAAAAACTTCTGATCGATAACCCCATGCGTCTTTACTGGAGCTGACTCCATGGCCCTGGACAAACCCTATCTCGATGTACCCGGCACGGTCATTTTCGACATGGAGCAGTCTCGCAAGGGCTACTGGCTGAACCAGTTCTGCATGTCGCTCATGAAGGCGGAGAACCGCAAGCGCTTCCTGGCCGACCAGCGCGCCTACGTGGACGAATGGCCCATGACCGAGGAGCAGAAGCAGGCCGTCTTGACCGCGGACCTGAACCGCGGTATTCGCGCCGGGGGCAACATTTATTTCCTGGCCAAGCTCGGCGCGACCCACGGCAAGAGCTTCCAGCAGATGGCGGGCAGCATGACCGGCAAGACCGAAGAGGAATACCGCGACATGATGGTTCGCGGCGGGCGCTCGGTCGAGGGGAACCGCGTGATCGGCGAGCCCGGCGACGCGCAGGCCGACCGTCAGCCGCAGGGCGGCGGCAACGGCCGGCTTCTGTAGGGAGAATACGCATGGCACACATCAGCGCAGCGGTCTTCACCTCGCACGTGCCGGCCATCGGCGCGGCGATGGATCTGGGCAAGACGCATGAACCCTACTGGCAGCCCCTGTTCAAGGGATATGAGTTCTCCAGGACCTGGATGAAGGACAACCGGCCCGACGTGATCTTCCTGGTCTACAACGACCATGCGACCGCGTTCAGCTGCGAATTCATCCCGACCTTCGCCATCGGCACCGCGGCCGAGTACGCGGTCGCCGATGAGGGCTGGGGGCCGCGCCCGGTACCCGGGGTCGTCGGCCACCCGGACCTGGCCAGCCACATCGCGCAGTCGGTGATCCAGGACGATTTTGACCTGACGATTGTCAACAAGATGGATGTCGATCACGGGCTCACGGTGCCGCTCTCGCTCCTGTGCGGCCAGCCGCAGGCCTGGCCCTGCCCGGTGATCCCGTTCGCGGTCAACGTTGTGCAGTACCCGGTGCCTTCGGGCAATCGCTGCTACCAGCTCGGCCGTGCCATCGCGCGCGCGATCAAGAGTTATGACGATGATCTCAACGTGCAGATCTGGGGTACGGGCGGCATGAGCCATCAGTTGCAGGGTCCGCGCGCCGGTCTCATCAACGCAGCCTGGGACAACGCCTTCTTGGACCAGTTGATCGCCGATCCGGCCGGCCTGGCGCAAAAGCAGCACATCGAATACGTGCGCGAAGCCGGCTCGGAAGGCATTGAGCTTGTCATGTGGCTCATCGCGCGCGGCGCGATGAGCGACGCCGCCGCCGGCGGTGCGAAGCCGGCCGTGCGCCATCGTTTCTATCATGTGCCGGCCTCCAATACCGCGGTCGGCCACTTGATCCTCGAGAACCAGTAAGGGAGTCAGCATGAAGATCGCACTCGCCGGTGCCGGCGCTTTCGGCATCAAGCACCTGGAAGGCCTGGCCAGGATCGACGGTGTCGAAGTCGTGTCCCTGGTCGGACGCGAACTCGCAAAGACCCGCGAAGTCGCCGACAAGTTCAAGGTGCCGCACGTGTCCACCGATCTCGCCGACAGCCTGGCGATCAAGGAAGTCGATGCGGTGATCCTGTGCACACCGACGCAGATGCATGCCGCGCAGGCCATCGCCTGCATGCAGGCCGGCAAGCACGTGCAGGTCGAGATTCCGCTGGCCGACAGCCTGAAGGATGCCGAGGCCGTGGTCGCGCTGGCCGAACAAACCGGACTCACGGCCATGTGCGGCCACACGCGGCGCTTCAACCCCAGCCATCAATGGGTCCGGAAGAAGATCGTCGCGCGCGAGTTCGCGATCCAGCAGATGGACGTGCAGACCTACTTCTTCAGGCGCACCAACATGAACGCCCTGGGTCAGGCACGCTCGTGGACTGACCACCTGCTGTGGCACCACGCCGCGCACACCGTCGACCTGTTCGCGTACCAGACCGGCGGCGAGATCGTCGCCGCCAACGCAATCCAGGGCCCGATTCACCCGACCCTGGGCATCGCGATGGACATGTCGATCCAGCTGAAAAGCTCGACCGGGGCGATCCTGACGCTGTCGCTTTCGTTCAACAACGACGGCCCCTTGGGCACCTTCTTTCGCTACATCGGCGACACCGGCACCTACATCGCGCGCTACGACGATCTCTTCAACGGCAAGGACGAGAAGATCGACGTGTCCAAGGTCGATGTTTCGATGAACGGCATCGAGCTGCAGGACCGCGAATTCGTCGCCGCGATCCGCGGCAAGCGCGAACCCAATTCCAGCGTCGCGCAGGTGCTGCCTTGCTACCGCGTGTTGCACAAGCTGGAGCAACAACTGGCCTGAACCGCTGCTGTTCGCCCGGCGCGGACTGCCTGACCGACCCGGGTGCTACGTCAAGGGCTTCGGGTGAGAGGGCTGTCGTCCTGCCCCATCCACTGCGCCAGGCAGCGCGCGAGTTCGGCCGGCTTCTCCATTGGCACCAGGTGTCCGGCACCTTCGATGGTGACATGGCGGCAGCCCGGGATCGCGTTCGCGTAGGCCAGCGCCGCTGCAGGGAAGGCGCGATCGTGCGACCCGCCGACGACGATCGTCGGCCGCGTGCCGTCCAGGAGTGCAGTGCGATCCGGCCTGGCGATGGTCGCCCTCACATGGGCGACGAAGCGTTCCGGCCCGTAGGCGCGCACCATGCGCGCGCGCTCGGCCATCATGTCCGCATCCGCGAGGCTGTCGGGGTGGAACGCAAGCGCTGCCTGCGACTCGATCATCTCGAAATAGCGCCCTTCCGCCACCTGATCGAGCGCGGCGCGGCGTTTTTCCGCAGCCGCCTGGGAGTCTGCGCCGGGCGCAGTGCAGATCATGGCGATGCCAAGAACCCGTTGCGGCGCGGCTGCCAGCATGGCAAGCGCCACATAGCCGCCGAATGAGAAGCCTGCCAGCCAGAAGCGTGGCGGCAGGTCGGCCAGGAGCTTCTGCGCAATGTCATCCACCGACTCGAGTGGTGGATTGTCGACCGGCAGGGCTTGCGTGTCCGAAGGCAGGTGTGGCAGCACCCGATCGAAGACGGCGCGCGTGTTGTTGAGTCCGGGAACGAGAACCAAAGGGGCATTCATGCTGGGTTTTCTGCGCGACTTGCGCGCTTGATCGCAGAGATGGCGCCGGATCGCGCGACCGGCTTTTGCGATGGCAGGGGCTCGTCGTCGCCCAAGTTGCTGCTCATGCCTTCCAGGACCCTAAGACAGGTGAGCACGTCGCGACGCGGGATGCCGCTCACCATGCTCTCGAGGAAGCCAGTGCGCTGGCGCAGCACCCGGCGCACCAGTGTTTGGCCGTTGCGTGTCAGGCGGACCCGCGTAAGCCGCGTGTCCTGCGGGTCGTCGCTGCGGCCGATCAGACCGTCCTCTTCGAGGGCCTTCAATTGCCGCGTGATCGACCCGGGATCAACGCGTACCTGGCGGATGAGTTGCTTCTGGCTCACCAGCGGCTGCTGGTGGATAAGGTAGAGCAGTCGCCAGCGTGCCGCGCTGACGCCGGTCAGTGCTTCGAAGGCGTGGGTAGCGGCGTTGTAGGCCTTGCCCAGGCGCAGGAAGATGGTTGAGGAATGGTGCCGGGATGTCACGATGAAGCCGCGGGTGCGGTGGGCCGCGGCCTCAGTCGAGCTTGATGCCGCGCGCCTTGATCACTTCCCCAAGGGTCTGTGCCTCGCGCCGGGAAGTATTGAGCAGGAACTCCGGCGTGCTGGCGACGACGTTGTATCCCTGCGCGGTCAGCGATTTCTCGACCGTCGGTGACCTGAGCGCCTGCACGAAGGCCGCGTTGAGGCGCGCGACGACGTCCGCCGGCACTTCGGCCGGCGCGACGATGCCCAGCCAACCGCTGCTTTCGACCTGCGGGTAGCCGGACTCCTTGAAGGTCGGCGCGTTCGGGTAGATCAGGGTCCAGCGCTCCGCGCCGGTAACCGCGAGCACCATGAGCTTGCCCGCTTCGACGTGCGACCTGGCTGCCCCGGTCACCAATGCATAGTGGATCTGCCCGCCGATAAGGTCGGTGATCGACGGCGCCTCGCCCTTGTAGGGGATGTGCACCGGCGACACGCCGGCGGCCATGTTGAATGCCTCGGCCCACAGGTGAAAGCTGGTTCCCTGGCCAGCCGAGCCGAAGGACGCCTTGCCCTGATTGGCCTTGAGCCAGTCTGCGAAGTCGCGGATGTTGCGCGCCGGGACGACGACGGGGTTGATCGCGAGCGCGAGATAGCCGCGCACGGCCATGGTGATCGGGCTCACGCGGCTGTGCAGGTTCGCGTACTTCGGGTCGGTCACCGGAAAGAGCGACAACGACCCGGGCACGACCAGCCCGATGGTGTAACCGTCGCGCGGCGCGTTGAGCACCGCTTCCAGGCCGATCTTGCCGCTCGCACCGGGGCGGTTTTCGACCACGATGTTCTGCCCCAGCACCTTCGAGGCCTCCTGCGCCATCACGCGTGCGACGTTGTCGGCGAATCCGCCGGCGGGGTAGGGATTGATGAGCAGGATGGGGCGAGCGGGGAAGCCCTGGGCAAAGGCGGCGCCAGC
Organism: Burkholderiales bacterium; assembly: GCA_046160545.1. Lineage (GTDB taxonomy): Bacteria > Pseudomonadota > Gammaproteobacteria > Burkholderiales > JAEUOS01 > JAEUOS01. The sequence continues at coordinate 5,104 of JBJXGS010000276.1, read as the reverse complement.
GGCTACGAGCGAAAGCGCAGCCAGCAGCGCGCGCAGGGCAGGGATGCGGCAGAAGAGATGCATGTGGATTGGTTCCCGTGTCGGTGGCATCAATTGAGGACAGGCTGGCGCTTCTCGCCGTCGAGGCGGTCGCCTTCGACCCAGCAGGCATGGGTGCCGATGCCCATGCGCTCCGGCAGCAGGATGCGCGCCACCGGGCCGGCGGCGATATCGTCGGCGCGCAGGATCATGATCTCGGAAGAGTCCGTGCCCATGTCGGCGACCATCGAAATCACGTAGCCGTCGTCCTCGGCGCGCGCGTTCAGGGCGCGCGCGACCTGCGGCTCGCTGCCATAGCGGCCTTCGCCATATTCGAAGCGCGCAGTCGCGCCGCTTTGCATATCGAAGCGCTTGAGCCCGGAGAACAGCCAGTCGCCCTTCTTGTAAAGCACGTTGTAGCTATAGCGGTAGGGGCGGCCGACATAGTCGTTGCTGCAGACCGGGAATTCGGTGATCTCGTCGTCGATCTGCTGCTCCGTGGTGCGTCCGGTCGTTAGGTTGAAGCGCCAGCGGTACATGCGCGTGGGATTGTTGTGCTTGTCGAGGTTGGCACGGATGCGCTCGTAGACGTTGGCGGTCTGTCCGACGGGAACAGTCTTGTAGTCCGGCATGATGCAGCCGTCCATGATGACCTCGTCGCCCGACTCGAAGCAGTTGGTGATGTGCAGGATGTAGCAGGGCGCGGCCTCGAACCAGCGTACCGAGGCGTTGTTGCCACGCCGCGGCAGGATGCCGAAGCGTGCCGGCTGGTCGCGGTTGAACACCAGCTTGTGCTGGCCGCGCTTCAATCCTTCGGGGTCGAAATAAAGCGGCAGGTCGTGCAGCACGGTGTAGTGCTCGGTGATGCCCAGATCATGCGGCCAGCGTGCGCCGGGCAGTTCGATGGCCTCGTAGTGCACCAGCTGGTTGTCGCGGTCGATGATCCCGTAGTTCATGTAAGGCGGACGCTCGGGATAGTTGAAGAACATCATCTCGCCGGTGAAGTTGTCCACCTTGTAGTGCGAGGCGACCCCGTCGGGCACCTTGCGCGCCCAGTTGGTGTCCGGGCCCAGGGTCTCGAGCGTGTAGGGATCGAGCCGCCAGGGCTCGCTGCCCTGCGACATGCTCGCCAAAAGGCGCCCGGCGTGGCACTTGACGTCGGTGCCGGCGTTGTCCTTCATCGCGCCCATCGCGCCCCAGCCGCGCCGCGCGGCGAGGTCCGGCGCGAGCATGCCGGGCCACAGCGCGCGCCCGGCAGCCTCCTCTGCATAGAAGCCGGTGGTGCGCACAAAGCGGTTGCGGTATTCCGCGCGACCATTCTCGAAGCGCATCGCGTGCAGCATGCCGTCGCCGTCGAACGGATGGTAGGTGCCGAGCGGCTCGTGGACCTGGTTGTGGTGGTTGCGCACGAACATGCCGTTCAAGTCGCGCGGGACCTCGCCGATCACCTTGAGGCTGTCGGTATCGGCGTTGTACTCGCGCGCATTCGAGCGGAACGGGCCCTGCAGGTAGGGATGGTCGTTGTCCGGCCGGATGGTGAGTCTGACCTCGTTGGCGATCTCGAGCATGGCGGGTCCTCGGGCGTTGTCGGAAATGCTTGCCTAGGGCAATCGATGGAAAGCATTGAAACCCAAACGGCAGGGCTTGTCAAATTTGCCGCAGTGCGGAATTGACAAGCCCTGCTGCCGCTCGCATACTCGATGCTTGCCTGCGGCAAGTATCCGCCGGCCTTCCCCACAAGACGCGAGGAGAATTGGTCATGAGACCTTACCGGCTTCCGGACTATATGGTGAGCGGCGAGTCCGACACCACCCTGTACATGCTGCACGGAGCCTACGGGTCCAAGGAGTACTTTCGCTACACCATCGAGCGCTTCGTCGCCGCGGGCTATCGCGTGGTCGCCTGCGACGCTCCCGGCTATTGCATCTCCGAGGTGCCGGAGACTCTCGGCATCCCGGCCATGGGCGAGATGGTCAACCGTCTGATCGACGCGACATGCACCAGGCGCACAGTGCTCCTGGGCCACAGCATGGGAGGCATGGTCGCGCAAAAGGTGGCCGACCAGAACCCCGGGCGCATCGCCGCGCTGGTGCTCTCGGCCAGCGTGCATACCTTCAACCACTCCGGCCCGGACTGGCAGGCCGATTTCCTGCGCACCCGGGTCGCGCCGCTGACCCAGGGCAAGGCGATCGCCGACTACGCGCCGGCGCTGCTCAAGACCATGATGGGCCCGGGCGCATCCGGCCCGGAAATCGACCACGCGCTCTACAACATCCGCATGATGAAGGGCCCGGCTTTCCAGAAGGCGATACAGGCCATCGCCCAATACGTGGAAGATGACGTGCCGGCGCGCCTGGCGATGCCGGTGCTGTGCATCGCCGGCGAACTCGACGAGACCTGTCCCGCGCGGGTGATGAAGCAGATGGCGGGCCTGATGCCGAAGGGTGAATTCCACGAGATGAAGGGCGTCGGGCACTACGGCTGGGGCGAGCGGCCCGAGGAGTACCACCGCGTGGTGCATGGGTTTCTTGCGCGCGCTCTCGGCTGAGGTAGCTGCTTTCGACATGCATGCGTCGGCGCTTCCCTTCTCGCACCCGACCGTCCTGCATGCGCTTGCCGACGCCGTAGCGCGCTCCCCCGACCTGCCGGCGCTGTCCTGCGGCGCGGAGACGCTTGCCTACCGGCAGTTCGCCGCCTGCATCGACGGTCTGGCACGTGAACTGATCGCGCTTGGCGTCGGTGGTGGTCGCGTCGCACTCCTGATGGGCAATTCGCTGGACATCGCGATTGCGACCTTCGCGGCGCAGGCGGCGCTGGCGCAGGTGGTGCCGCTCAACCCGGCCTATACGGTGCACGAGCTGGCGCCCATCCTGGGCAACGCCGCGCCGCGTGTACTGCTCTTCGATGCCGCCTGCGCGACTGTCGTGGCAGGGGCAGCGCAAGCGGTGCCGCATCGCATCGCGGTGGGAGAGGGGGCTCGGCTTACGCGCTGGCGCGATGTGCCTCTGGCGTCAGTGCCGCTGCCCCTGCCCGCGCCGGAGTCGCTTTCCACCCTGCAATACACCGGCGGCACCACCGGACGTTCCAAAGGGGTTGACCTGACCCACGCGGCGGTAGCGGTCAATGTCGCGCAACGCGAGGCGATGCTGCCGACCCTGCCCGAGGCCGAGCGCGTACTGGCGATCACGCCGCTGTTCCATGTCTATTCAGTGTCCATGGGGCTGTACCTGGCGGCCTATGCGCGCTCGCACCTGGTGATCCTGCCGCGCTACCGCCCGGAGGATGTGCTGGCCACGATCGCGCGCGAGCGCATCACGCTCCTTGCCGGCAGCCCGACCATTTTCATCGGCCTCATGGCCTGCCCGGCATTCCAAGGCGCGGACCTGAGTTCCCTGCGCCTGTGCTACTCCGGCTCGGCGCCCTTGTCGGCCGTGACGCTCGAGCGCTGGGAAGCGGCGACCGGCTGCGGCATCTGCGAGGGCTACGGGCAGAGCGAGGCCGGGCCCGTGCTCACCTACAACCCGCAGGTCGGGCGGCGCAAGGTCGGCACGGTGGGATTTGCATTGCCCCAGACCCAGGTAGAGGTGGTTGACGTGGAAACCGGCGCGCGCGTCCTGCCCGCGGGCGAGGTCGGCGAGGTCCGCGCCCGCGGTCCGCAGATCATGCGCGGATATCGCGGACTTGCCGAGGAGACCGCGACGGCCCTGCGCGACGACTGGCTCTACACCGGGGACCTGGGCGAATTCGATACCGATGGTTACTTGACGATCCGCGATCGCAAGAAGGACATGGTCATCGTCGGCGGCTACAACGTCTACCCGCGTGAAGTCGAGAATGCGCTCTTGGCGCACCCCGACGTCACCGAGGCGGCGGTGGTCGGTGTGCCGGATGCGTATCGCGGCGAACGACTCGTCGCGTTCGTAGTGCTGCGACCGGTCGCGTCATCGACTGCGCCCTCGGAGGCAGACTTGTCGGCGCACCTCGCCCTGCGACTGACGCGCTACAAGCTGCCGGGCGAGATGCGACTGGTGGCGGAGCTGCCCAAGACCACGGTCGGCAAGATCGACAAGACCGTGCTGCGCACGACCGCGGCTACGGCTGCCTGACGCGCTCAAGCGCGCTTTTTGGCTTCCTTGCCCTTCTTCTTGTTCTTGGCGTCGTCCTTCTTGATGCGCTTGCCGGTCACGTCGCGGGACCACTGCGAGCGCGCGCCCTTGGCCGGCGGGGTCATGAAGGCTGCGCCGATGCTGCCCGGCCCAGGTTCGGGGATCGGCCGGCCGCTGTCGCGCCACTCCACCGCTGCTGGAAAGCCGAACTTCTCGGCGTAGGCCTTGAACCACAGCCCCTCGGGAGAATGTCGCGTGATGCCGTCGAAAAGGGTCGCGAACATCTGCGTCTGTTCCAGGCCCATCGCGTCGACCGCCTGGTTGATGACGAGTTTGAGCATCATGAGCTGGTTCTTGGGCACCCCGGCGATGCGCTGCGCCAGCCGGTCCACGGCTGCATCGAGCTCGGCCAATGGCGCCACGTCGGTGGCGAGGCCCCAATCGAAAGCAGTCTTGCCGTCGATCAGGTCGCCGGTAAACATGAGGCGCTTGGCGCGCATGGCGCCCAGGCGATAGACCCACATGGCCGGGCTGGGGCAACCCCAGACCCGCACCGGCATGTAGCCGATGCGCGCGGCATCTTCCATGATGATGAAGTCGCAGCAGCTGGCGATGTCGCTGCCGCCGGCCGCGGCGTAGCCGTGCACGCGCGCGATGGTCGGCTTGTAGGAACGCCACAGGCTCATGAAGTCCTCGGTGTTCTTCTTCATGAACTTGTAGTCCAGCGTCGGGTCCCAAGGCAGGGGCTGGGTATAGATGTTGGTCTTGTCGCCCTCGGCGTAGGCTTTCAGGTCGTAGCCGGCGCAAAAAGCCTTGCCCGCGCCTGCGAGCACGATCACGTGCACGCGGTCATCGGCGTTGGCGGCCTCGACCGCGGCGCGGATCTCGCGCGGCATCCTGTCGTTGATCGCGTTCAGGCGCTCCGGGCGGTTGAGCGTGATGCGCGCGATGCGGCCGTCGACCGCGTAGAGCAGGGTCGA